>JAEYTB010000295.1 GCA_023434205.1 Planctomycetota bacterium
GCCCGATTCCGGTCCATGATGACCGATATGGCCTGCGCCAACGCCCGGGCCGTCCTGGCGGGCCAGCAGCCCCCCAACCGCGTCGTGTGAGGCCTTGTGCACATGCCGGTTGCAATCCCCCGGAACAGGGTAGACTCTTGTCCATGGACTTCAGCTACTCGATCGACCCCGCCCGGGGCCTCGCGACCGTCGAAGTCTCCGGCGATGTCAGCGTCGAGCAAGCCGCGGAAGTCATCTCCACCGTCTCCCGTGACCCCCGCTGGCAGCCCGGTTTTTCCCGTCTGGTGGACATGCGCAACGCGCGGATCTCATTCTCGAAAGACGGCTCGCGCAACCTCGCCTCGGTGAACGCCGTTGAGGGCCGCGCCGCGGCCGGCACGCCCCAGCACAAGGTCGCGCTGGTGGTGACCGATGAGCTGAGCTTCGGCATCGCCAGCCAGTACGCCGCGTACTCGGAACTGCAGGGAGTTCCCACCGAGGTCTTCCGCGACCCGGCCCGTGCCGAGGCGTGGCTCACCCAGTCCGCGGGCAGCAACGTCAAGGCCTGAGTGCTTGGCGGGGTTTAGCGGCGGGGCTTGCTGCCGAAGTGCAGCTCGAGGTACCGTGCCACGTAGTCCACGATGGACGAGGCCTCGGGGATGTCGGGGTTGCTGGTCATCCCCATCGGCTCGAACCGCATCCCCTTGAACCGCACCACCGCGTCGTTCACCGTCAGCCCGTGCTGGAGCGACAGGCTGAACGCGCGGCAGAAGGCCTGGGCCATGCCCGAGATGGTCGAGCCCTCCTTCGACATCTTGATGAAGATCTCGCCCGGCCGGCCGTCCGCGTACAGACCGATCGTGAGGTACCCCTCGTGCAGGCCGATCGCGAACTTGTGCGTGATGGACTCGCGGGTGACGGGCAGTGCTTGACGGCAGGCGACCATGTCGGAGCCCTCCTGGGCGGGAGACGGTGACGGGTTGTCACGGGGTACCCCGTGGTCGCGGCTGCTCATAGGTGGCGAATGTAGCCACTATCAGAGCCCGTGGGCAGTCGATCTGTTGCCCACCAACAAACCACACGCGACGGGAGACTATCGGACAGCCCCCGCCCGATTGCCCCACAGAAATCCCACACGCCTCGACCAGTCCGCGGCCCCGCCCGGCCCGCCACTCCGGCCCGGCCGCCTCTGAAGGGGTGAAAATCTCCTCCCCCGGGTCGTGTCCCGGCCTCCAAGGTTCGATACTGTTCACACGGCGACATGACCCAGAACCCGACCCAACCAAGAGTTCCGGTCCTCCGCAGCACCCTGGGGGGAATCTCCCTCTTGCTGCTGGTCGCGATGGCGCTCCAGGCGGCCCCGGGATTCACCGAGCGGGCCGACGCGGTGGGAACACGGCACGGGCCCGTGGTCCGCATGATCGCCGAGGCGGTCACCTGGCGCTCCGAGCGGTCCATCCGCCGCCAGGACGTCCGCCCCGTCGCCTCTCAGGCCTACCCGGCGGTCACGCCCGACCGCTCGACCATCGCCGGCCGCGCCACCCCCGACCTGGGCGTGGCGCCCACGCCGCTCGCCGCGTGGCTGCTCAACCTGCCCCCGCCTGCGCTCGCCTGAATCCCATCCCTCCGCCCCTCCGGCGGCCCCGAGCGTACGTCCCTCCATTCCAGTCACCGACCCGCCGCGCACCGCGCGGCAGTTCCCAGGCCTGCGTTCCGGCGCGGATGCTCCGGCATCGCGTCCCGCAGCGAAGCGAGCACACCTATGGCAGAGCAGGGCATTCCCTTTATTGGTCCGATCCTCAACCGCATCATCGGCACCCGCAACGAGCGGTTCGTCAAGAAGTACACCCAGCGCGTCGCCGAGATCAACGCCCTCGAGCCCAAGGTCATCACCATGACCGACGCCGAGCTCCGCGCCAAGCTGGCCGACCTGCGGGGCCGGGTGGACAAGGGCGAGAAGGCCGACGACCTCATCCCCGAGGCCTTCGCCTACGCCCGCGAGGCCATGGACCGCTCCGTGGGCATCCGCAACATCTTCAACCCCGCGGCGAACTTTGACCCCGCGATGCTGCCCGGCCCGATGCGCGACCTGTACCTGGCTATTCGCGCCAAGGCCGAGGCCCTCGAGCCCGCCGCCCCCACGGGCGAGTGGATGGGCAACACCGCCCCGATCGAGGGCTGGCGTCAGGTCGAGATCCCCGTCGAGCTCTACGCGGCGGTGAAGGCCCTCTTTCCCGAGTCGCGCCCGCCCTTCCGGGCCCGCCCCTTCGACGTCCAGCTCATCGGCGGCATGGTGCTCTGCCAGGGCAAGATCGCCGAAATGCGCACCGGCGAGGGCAAGACCATCGTCGCCCCCCTCGCCTGCTACAAGGCTGCCATCGAGCGCATGAAGGTGCACGTCGTCACCGTGAACGACTACCTCGTGCAGCGCGACCGCGACTGGACCGCCCCTTACTTCCACGCCCTTGGTATGACGGTGGGGGCCATCCACCCCCAGCACATGCAGGACGAGGAAGAGAAGCGGGTCATGTACCGCTGCGATGTCGTCTACGGCACCACCGCCGAGTTCGGCTTCGACTACCTCCGCGACAACATGAAGAAGTCCGCCGAGGCCCAGGTCCAGAAGAAGCGCCAGTTCGCCATCGTGGACGAGGTGGACTCCATCCTCATCGACGAGGCCCGCACGCCCCTCATCATCTCCGGCGAGGCCCACAGCAACTCGCCCCGCTACGACCTGGCCGACCGCCTCGCCCGCCACCTCGTCGAGCGGCAGAAGCCCTGGACCGAGGGCAACGAGAAGGTCGAGAAGTGCAAGATGCGGATCAAGGGCTTCGAGGGCGACATCCGCCAGGCCCGCGACAAGGCCCAGATCCCCTCCCTCCAGGAGGGCCTCCGCCAGGCCAAGGCCGAGCTCCCCGTGCTCGAGCAGGCCCGCGACAAGTTCGTCCAGTACTTCGAGGTCAAGATGGAGCGCAAGAGCGCCCACCTCACCCACGAGGGCGTCAGCGAGGCCCAGCGCGTCGCCCAGATCGGCTCCCTCTACGTCGATGAGAACATCGACCTGCCGCACCTGCTTGAGCAGTCCATCCGCGCCTACACCGTCTACGAGCGCGACCGCGACTACGTCGTCATGCCCGCGCAGAACCCCCAGACCGGCCGCACCGAGCCCAGCATCGTCATCGTCGACACCAACACCGGCCGCCCCATGATCGGCCGCCAGTGGTCCGACGGCCTGCACCAGGCCATCGAGTGCAAGGAAAAGGTGCCGATCAAGAACGAGACGCAGACCGTCGCCACCGTCACGATCCAGAACTTCTTCAAGATGTACAAGCGCCTCGCCGGCATGACCGGCACGGCGGACACCGAAGCGCAGGAGTTCCACGACATCTACGGCCTGGATGTGGTCGCGATTCCCACCAACAAGCCCGTCGTCCGCAAGGACTTCGACGATGTCGTGTTCCTGTCCGCCAAGGACAAGTGGAGCCAGATCACGGACGAGATCAAGGCGTTCCACGACGTCGGCCGCCCCATCTTGGTGGGCACGACGTCGGTCGAAAAAAGCGAGTCGCTCAGCAAGCTGCTCACGGGCAAGCACCAGGTCCAGCACGAGGTGCTGAACGCCAAGCAGCACGAGCGCGAGGCCCACATCGTCGAGAACGCCGGCCAGATGGGCGCCGTCATGATCGCCACGAACATGGCCGGCCGCGGCACCGATATCAAGCTCGGCAAGATCACCCGCGAGAGCCAGCTCGACCACTGGCTGCGGCGGGGCATCTGCCCCCGCACGGTGACCGTCGAGTCCACCGTCGACCAGCTCAGGGAGGGCGTCTACCGCAAGATGGCGCCCAAGGAGCTCAACATCCCCAAGCGTGACGCGGAGGTCATGCCCTTCGCCGACCTGGAGCTCCAGCTCCTGCGGCACTGGGCCGGCCGGTACACCTGGATGGAGGCCAAGCACGTCGCCGCGGCGTCCGCCGACGAGCTCCGCGAGGCCTTGGACGAGAACGGCCGGTTCCTCATCCACCGCCTCCGCTGGTTCGACACCATCGAGGACATGGGCGGCCTCCACGTCATCGGCACCGAACGCCACGAGGCCCGCCGCATCGACAACCAGCTCCGCGGCCGCTCGGGCCGCCAGGGCGACAAAGGCTCGTCCCGCTTCTTCGTCAGCCTCGAAGACGACCTGATGAAGATGTTCGCCGGCGAGACCACGATGAAGATCCTCGCACGCCTGGGCATGAAGGAGGGCGACGCCATCGAGCACCCCATGCTCACCAAGAGCGTGGAGCGCGCCCAGCGCAAGGTCGAGGAGCGCAACTTCCAGTACAGGAAGCAGGTCCTCGAGTACGACGAGGTCATGGAGCACCAGCGCCGCGCCTTCTACGGCCTCCGCCAGCGCGTCCTCGAGGGCCGCGACGTCAAGGGCCTCATCTTCGACTTCATCAAGGACACCGTCGACGACGCCGTGGGCACCTACCTCGACCCCGAGTACCCCGCCCAGTGCGCCGCCGAGTACGCCAAGGCCAAGCTCGACTGCTCCATCGCGCCCGAACGCCTCCGCGGCCGCGAAGTCAACGAGATGGAGCGCATCATCCTCGACGACGCCGCCCACGAGGCCCGCCAGACCGTCGAGCTCACCCTGGGCGAGTACATGCCCATGGAGGGCTCCGAGGTCAGCGTGGACTTCGACTCCGCCGGCCTCATCGGCTGGGCCCGCACCCGCTTCGGCGTTGAGCTCGACGCCGCGGACCTCCGCACAGGCGGGGCCCAGGAGCGAGCACGCGTCAAGGACATGCTCGTCCACGCCGCCGTCGCCCAGATCGAGACCGCCGACCTCTCCGGCCTCTCCCGCTACGTCGAGCCCCAGTACGGCGCCAAGGAGTTCGCCGCCTGGCTCAAGGACAAGCTCACCATCGATGTTCACCCCGAAGAGATCGACCTGGTCCGCAAGAAGCAGCAGGACACCGGCGTCACGGTCACCGACATGGTGATGACCAAGGTCGAGGAACTCTACAAGAAGCGCGAGATCGAGTACCCCGTGGACTTCGCGCTGCACGTCACGACGCTCATGGCGCGTCAGTCCTTCCAGGAGGCCGCCATGCACCTGGTGGCGTGGGCCAACGCCCGCTACAAGATGGGCTGGGACGCGGGCGTCTTCAAGAAGACCCCCGACGTCGTCCGGGCCGAGCTGCTGGCCGAGTCCACCAAGTTCGTCGCTGAGGACCGCCTCAACAAGGAGATCGAGGCCGCTCTCAAGCTCGCCACCGACGAGCAGCTCGAGGTCCACCTCCGGGAACGCTTCAACGCTCCCATGCCCGAGTCAATGAAGTACCTGGAGGGCGAGGAGCGCAACAACGCGATCCGCGCGCGGGTCGAGAACATCCTGCGGCCCGAGCTGCTCCAGTTCGAGCGGGGCATCCTGCTCGACACTCTCGACACCGCGTGGAAGGACCACCTCTACGCGATGGACCAGCTCCGCGACTCCATCAGCTTCCGCGCCTTCAGCCAGCAGGACCCGCGCATCGAGTACAAGAAGGAGGGCTCACACCTCTTCAAGGGCATGCTCGAGAGCGTCCGCTCCCGCATCACCGAGTTCGTCTTCAAGGCCCGCATCTCGCTCCCCGGCGCTGCCCCGGGCGCCCGTCCCATGCCGGCCCGCCCGCCGATGGCGGCGCCCCCGGCCCCGATCATGTCCTCGGGCATCATCGGGCCAGGGCTCGCGGGCGGGCCCGCCGGCGTCGCCTGAGCCGCCCTCCGTTGCACGCACCCCCAGAGGGCCCCGGCTCTGCGCCGGGGCCCTTCTTCATTCCCGGCTACACTGCCCCCCATGCAGCGATGGACCCTGCTCATCCCCGCCGCCCTTCTGCTCCCAGGTTGTCTGGAACGGCGGCTGACCATCACGTCCGAGCCGCCCGGCGCCACCGCGACCGTCAACGGCGTCGAGATCGGCCGCACCCCCGTCTCCGCTTCCTTTGTCTACTACGGCGACTACGACATCGAACTCCAGCACGAGGGCTCCGAGCCGCTCCGCGCCCGCGCCACCGCCCGCGCGCCCCTCTACGAATACGCCCCCATTGACCTCTTCGCCTCCGCTCTCCCGTTCACTCTTTCCTCGAACATCGCGTGGCACTACGCGCTCGAACCGGAACGTTCCCGGGTCCTGCCCCGCCCCCAGCTCGAGCAGGGCCTCCGCGAGCGTGCCGCCGCCCTCCGCGACCGACTCCGCTAACCACCATGCCCGACCACGCCGTCCAGGGATCCTCCGCCGCTCTGCCCTACCGCATCGCATGCCTCTGCGACCTGCGCGATCACCAGGGCCGAGTGCTCCTGCTCCGCCGCCTCAAGGCCCCCAACCAGGGCCTGTGCAGCCCCATCGGCGGCAAGCTCCACGTGGACGAGGGCGAGAGCCCTGCGCAGTGCGCCCAGCGAGAGATCAAAGAAGAAGCGGGCCTGGACATCCCCATTGACCGCATCCACCTTATCGGCCTGGTCAGCGAGCGAGAGTTCGAGGGCAAGGGCCACTGGCTCATGTTTGTCTACCGCGTCCTGGGCCCGGTTGACGTCGAGCCCCACGACATGCGCGAAGGCCGCCTCGAGTGGTTCACACCCCACGAAGTCGACGCCCTGCCCCTCCCTGAGACGGACCGCCAGATCATCTGGCCCCTCATGAAGCGCGCCGACCCCCGCTCGCCCCACGGCAAGCCGGGCTTCTTCGCCGTCCACATCGACTGCCGCGATGGACAGCTCAGGTGGTCGGTCGAGCAGGAAGTCGCCGGCACTTAGAACGGCGCGAAAGCCGCCTGCCGCTTTTCCACCAGCCCCAGGCCCGCGGCCTTCTCCAGGAACATCCCGATCGCCGCCCGCTCCTGCGCACCCACCTCGAACCGCAGCAGCTCGCCCAGGTACCGCGCCGCCGCATCCGCAGGCCACCGCGCATCCCCCGCCCGCTTCGCCACGACCCAGTCCAGCCGCTGCACATTCCGCCGCCGCTGCCGGTCCAGCAGCGCCGCCGCGGTGCGCACCTTCTGCGAATCCGCCTCGCTCCCGCGGCACATCCACACCGCGTACACAAACGGCAGCCCGGTCAGGTCCTTCCATGCCTCGCCCAGGTCGAGCTGGTGCGGGTACCGCGATTCCGGCGGACGGTCCGTCACCACCTTGTCCCCGATCAGCAGCACCGTCTCCGGCCAACTGTCCTCCACCGTCGCCCCCGCCGCGGGCCCCGCCACCGGCATCCGCTCCCGCGCATCAAACCCGACCACCCGGGCCCGCACCCCGAAACGCTCTGCCAGGATCACCTGAGCGAGCGCCACAGACGTGTGGCTGTCCGTGTCCGCGTGCAGCGTCGTGACCCGCTCAAAGGGCACCGACGAGAACACCCGCACGGTGAGTGTCGGGCCATCGCACCCGATCATCCCCGCGGGCACGATCACCAGGTCTCCGTCCGTGGCTGCCGCGTCCACGACCGAGCACAGCCCCAGGTCCGCATCGCCCCGCCGCACCATGTCACAGATGACCGACGGCACCGCCGGGGTCAGCGTCAGCCCCTCGACCTTCTCCAGACCCTCGATGAGCGGGGCCGTGTTGAGGTATCGAACGCACGCAAGTCGGGTAGGCTCCATGCCAGAGGGTAGGTCTGGGGCCGTACACCTCCCAATCACCCGCGCGGAAACACCAGCCCCACGCCCCCGATCGCCGATGGAGGCTCCAGCCTCATGGAATCCTCAGGCAAGCGAAAACTCATCATCATCGGCGGCGGCGGCCACGCCCTCGTGGTCGCGGAAGCCGTGCAGGCCGCCGGCGTGCCACCCGCGGGCTTTTACGATGACAACCCGGACGCGGTCCTGGGCCAGCGGCTCGGCGTCCCCTTCCTCGGGCCCCTGTCGGGCATCACCATCGGCGAAGACGACCTCTACATCATCGCGCTGGGCGATGTCGCCCTCCGCCGCCGCGTCCAGCAGGGCCTCCCCTACGACCTTGCCGCCACCATCATCCACGCCGAGTCCTTCGTGGCCCCCTCCGCCACCCTGGGCACGGGCATCTTCGTGGCCCCCAAAGCCATGATCCATTCGTTCGCCTCGATCGACGACCACTGCATCATCAACTCGGGCGCCCTGGTCGAGCACGAGTGCGCTGTCGGTGAGAACACCCACATCGCCCCCGGGGTCATCCTCGGCGGCAACGTCCACGTCGGCGCCCACACCCTCATCGGGATGGGGGCCCGAATCCTCCCGGGCGTCCGCATCGGCGCGGGCTGCACCATCGGGGCTGGCGCCGTCGTCACCCGCGATGTCGCGAGCGACTCCACCGTCGTGGGCGTCCCCGCACGCCCCGTTGTCTAGCCGTACTCTCGCCCTTGCATGCCCACGGCGAGCGCGCCCCAACCCCGCGCCGGGAACCCGGCAGGACTTACCGTCCTCCGCGGAATCGCCGTTCTCTGCATCGTCCTTTCCCACGCGGCGATCCCCTACATGACCGAGCCGCCGCGCGGCATCGCCTGGCCGGTCCGTGAGCCCGCGGCCTCCCCCGTCCTCGACTGGATCTACCTCTGGTGCCGCGCGTGCCAGCCCGTGTTCTTTGTCTTTTCCGGCATGATGGCCGCGGCCGCGCTCCGACGGCAATCACCCCAGGCTTTCCTGCGGGACCGCTGGCGGATGCTCGGCCGCCCCCTCCTGATCGCCGCGATCACCGTCCTGCCCGTCTGCTACCTCGTCTGGATGTGGGGCTGGTGGAAGACCGGCTACATCACTGGTTCGCAGATGCTGGAGTTCCGCCTCGCAACCCACGACAAGCGCGACCTCCTGGGTTTCGGGCACCTCTGGTACCTCGAGTACCTCTTGATCTACACCGCCCTGTTCGGCGGCTGGTGCGCCTGGCGTGGAGGGCCCTCGCGGACGCTGGCGCGCACCTGGCCGATTCTCGCGGCAGCGCTCGGCGCGTGGCTGCTCGCCTGGGTCTTCATCGACCCCGCGATGGTCACCGACTTCCGCAACGGGTTCCTGCCCGCCTGGACCTACCTCGCCTACAACGCCGGCTACTTCGCGCTGGGCGTCATGCTGTGGCAGGCCCGCTCCAGGGTGGGCGCCCGCGCCGCCACGTGGGCTGCGCTCATCCTCATCGCGCAGCTCCTGGCCGCGGCGTGGCTGTGGCTGAGGCAGACCCACACCGCCCCACACGCCGCCACGCTCCTGATGGCGCTCTTTTCCATGACCAGCGGCCTTGCCTGGTCATGCCTCGGCCTCGCCTGGTTTCCACGCTCGCGCGCCATCGCCGCGCCGCTCCGCGCCATTGCGCGATCCGGCTACTGGATCTACCTTGTCCACCTGCCGGTGCTGGGAACCGCGGCCGTGCTGATGCACGACCGCCCGCTCCCCGCGTGGCTCAAGCTGGTCATCGGCTTCGGCGTGGGCGTGGCGATCCCGTTCGCAGCCCACCGCCTCCTCAGGCAGTGGGGGCGCCGCGCCGCATCCGCAGGCTGATGCTTACTCGTCCCCTGCCAGAGACGCCGCGATGTACTTCCGCGCCCGCGACTTGTTGTCCCGCGGCGAGATCCTGCTGCCGTCGGAACGGAACCGGATCACCTGCCCCGACCGGCACAGCTTCGCCAGCGCCTGGTTGATGCTCGACTTAAGCGACGTCGGGGCCGCGTTCGACTTGTAGCCCGTCTGCGGCAGCGCCTCGCCGATGTCCTCGGTCGTGAGCTGCTCCTGGTAGCGGTCCAGCGACCAGATGGCCAGGATCGCGTCGGAGATGTTCATCTTCCCGCCGCGGGCGCCGTCCTCGTCGCGCCGCGCCGCCCCGCGGCCGCGAGCGCTGCCACCAGCGGGCGCCGGCTGCCGCCCCAGCATCCCGCTGAACGACGACACCTTGCGGTTCTGGGCCTGGATCAGCTCCTGCGCATACTGCCGGATCTGCGCAATCGCCGCCTCCACCCGCTGGGCCACCTGGGTGTACTGCGCGCGCGCTTCGCGCTCCTGCACACGCTGGCCCTCGATCCAGCTCGTCACCTTGTCCAACTGCTCCGCAATGTCCACCAGGGACATCTCGCTCACCGGCCGATTGCTCAGGAATGGAAGACGGTCGTCGCTCATGCTGAAGCCCCACCAAAGTAGCCCCCACGCAACGCGGGGGTGACAAGAAGGTTCCCGCGGGACGTTCCGCGGCACACAACTTGTAGCACCAACAAGTCCCACTCTCAATGCCGCATCATCAACCGCGCCTGCAAAACCCGCTTCTCAACAATCACGCCCGCGCTGAATCCTTTTCTCCCGTCGTCCGTACCGTCTTGACGAGCCGTCGCCCCCGCGAAACTTTGGGGGTTGTTCGGGTTACGTGTGCGTCCTCGCGATTCTGCGGGTACCCTTGGCTCAAGGAGACGACCTCATGCCACGCATCCACACGCCCAGCGCCAGCCGCGGCTTCACCATGATCGAGCTGCTCATCGTGGTCGGGATCATCGGCGTGCTCATCGGCCTGTCGCTGTTCATCGGGTCTCAGGTCATGGGCGGGTCGAAGGCCCGCGCCACCGAGGACACCCTCCGCATCCTCGACGCCGCCCTCCAGGACTACATCGCCGCGACGGGGGGCAACCCGCCCGCCATCTACGAAGTTCCCGGAGGCAACAACGTCATCCCCATCGCCGACGCCCGCGACATGAACAACTCCGGCCCCGCCCCGGCCTACAAGGGCGCTCTCGCGGGCAACCAGATGATCAACAGCGTCGGCTACTTCTTCGCCGAGGCCAGCAAAGTGCCTTCCACCCGGGCCATTCTTGAGAAAATCCCCTCCAAGTACCTCCGCACCTACGACCCCGACTCCAACGCCGCCAACAGCCAGCCCCCGGTGATGACCGTCTTCGACGGCTGGGACCGCCCCATCCGCTTTGTCCACCCCACCTGGCAGGGCGTCATGAGCGGCGACATCGCCGCCCCCTCCGCCGGCTATGACCAGCCGCGGCCCGCCGCCCAGGTGCTCCCCCTGACCCCCCCCAAGACCTACCTCATCACCAGCATCCGCCGCAACAACCGCATCAACCCCGCGGGCGCCGCCGCGGCCCAGGACCAGCCCGACGCCGACGGGGGCATGTGCGTTGGGTACCGCCCGTACTTCTACTCCCTGGGCCCCGACGGCCTCGCCGGGGTCCGCATGACCAACCCCCCGACCGTGCTCGAGAACTACAACACCGACAACGTCTACGCCGGCCCCTCCCCGAACTTCACCGATAAGTGACCTGCGGCCCCGGCCCGGCCTATCATCCGTGCCTCTGCGGGGTGTAGCGCAGCTTGGTAGCGCGTCTCGTTCGGGACGAGAAGGTCGCAGGTTCAAATCCTGTCACCCCGACTTTGACGAAAAAAAACGCCCGCAAGCCGGTGGCTTGCGGGCGTTTTCGATTCCAGGGCGCACCGGCTCGTACCAACACCTTTCAAGCCCGCTGCGCTGCCGGCACATCAAACCGGTCCAGGTTCATCACCTTCACCCACGCTGCGACGAAGTCCCGCACGAACTTCTCCCGCCCGTCCGCGCTCGCGTAGACCTCGGCCAACGCCCGCAGTTGGGAGTTCGACCCGAACACCAGGTCCGCCCGCGTGCCCGTCCAGCGGAGCTTTCCGGTCGCGCGGTCGCGCCCCTCAAACACCTGGGCTTCGGGCGTCGTCGGGGTCCACGCCGTCCGCATATCCAGCAGGTTCACAAAGAAGTCATTGCTCAGCACCCCGGGCCGGTCGGTGAACACGCCGTGCGCCACCCCTCCCGCGTTCGCGCCCAGCACCCGCATGCCGCCCACCAGCACCGTCATCTCCGGCGCCGTCAGCGTGAGCAACTGGGCCTTATCGAGGAGCAACGCCTCCTCGGGCACCGTGTACCGGCCCTTCACGTAGTTGCGGAACCCATCGGCCACCGGCTCGAGCACTGCGAACGAATCCACATCCGTCTGCTGCTGCGCTGCATCCGTGCGCCCGGGAGTGAACGGAACCGTCACCGCAACTCCTGCGTCCCGCGCCGCCTTTTCCACCGCCGCGCAGCCGCCGAGCACGATCATGTCCGCCAGCGACACGCGTTTCCCGTCGACCTGCGCATCGTTGAACGTCGCCCGCACACGCTCCAGCACCGTCAGCACGCGGTCCAGCCGCTCCGGGTCGTTCACACGCCAGGTCCGCTGCGGCAGCAGACGCACGCGGGCCCCGTTCGCCCCGCCGCGCTTGTCCGAGCCGCGGAACGTCGATGCCGACGCCCACGCCGCCGCCACCAGGTCCGACACCGACAGCCCCGACTCCAGAATCCCCGCCTTCAGCGCTTCGACATCCCGCGCACCCACCAGCGGGTGATCAACCACCGGCACCGGGTCCTGCCAGATCAGCTCCTCGGCCGGCACCTCCGGCCCCAGGTACCGCGCCCGCGGCCCCATGTCACGGTGCGTCAGCTTGAACCATGCCCGCGCGAACGCGTCCGCGAACGCGGCAGGGTCCTGCAAGAAGCGGCGAGAAATCTTCTCGTACGCAGGGTCATACCGCAGTGAAAGGTCGGTCGTCAGCATTGTCGGCACGAGCTTCTTTGAGGGGTCGTGCGCGTGAGGGTGGCTCGCCGCCGCGCTCTTCGCGACCCACTGATGCGCCCCGGCCGGGCTCTTGGTCAACTCCCACTCGTGCCCGAACAGCGTCTCGAAGAAGCCGTTGCCCCACCGGGTCGGCGTCGCCGTCCACGTCACTTCCAGCCCGCTCGTGATCGTGTCCGCACCCTTGCCCGTGCCGAAGCGGTTCCGCCAGCCCAGCCCCTGCTCCTCCAGCCCCGCCGCCTCCGGCTCCACCGACACGTGCGTCGCCGCGGCGGCCCCGTGGCACTTCCCGAATGTGTGACCGCCCGCGATCAGAGCCACCGTCTCTTCATCGTTCATAGCCATCCGCCCGAACGTCACGCGGATGTCGTGCGCGGCGGCGATCGGGTCTGGAGTCCCGTCAGGCCCCTCCGGGTTCACGTAAATCAGGCCCATCTGCACCGCCGCGAGCGGGTTCTCGAGCTTCCGGTCGTGCAGCACCCCCTGCGGAGAATCATCCGACGCCAGCACGCCACCGCTCTTGACCACGCCCTCTGACCCGTGCTTATACCGCACGTCCCCGCCCAGCCAGGCGGACTCCGACCCCCAGTACACGTCCTGGTCCGGCTCCCACACGTCCTCGCGCCCGCCGCCGAACCCGAAGGTCTTGAAGCCCATCGTCTCCAGGGCCACGTTCCCCGCCAGGATCATCAGGTCCGCCCACGAAATCTTCCGGCCGTACTTCTGCTTGATGGGCCAGAGAAGCCGGCGTGCCTTGTCCAGGTTCACGTTGTCGGGCCAGCTGTTCAGCGGCGCGAACCGCTGCTGCCCGCGCCCGCCCCCGCCCCGCCCGTCCCCTGTCCGGTACGTGCCCGCGCTGTGCCACGACATGCGGATGAACAGCGGGCCGTAATGCCCAAAGTCTGCCGGCCACCACTCCTGCGAGTCGGTCATCAGCGCCGCAAGGTCCCGCTTCAGGCCGGCGTAATCCAAACTCCTGAACTCCGAGGCGTAGTCAAAACCGCTCCCCATCGGGTCCGACTTCGCGGAATGCTGGTGCAGCAGGTCCACCCGGAGCTGATTTGGCCACCAGTCGCGGTCCGTGGTGCCGCCTGTGCGGGGGGCGTTCTTGTGGAATGGACACTGTGACTCGGTCGCCATGCGTTCGCTCCTTCTTCGTGTGTTGGCCAAAGCCCAGTCCGATTCCTGGTTACCCGCGAGCCCTTTGCGCCCGCCCTGAGAGGCATCCCGGGCACGTACCCCAGTAGATCACTTCCGCTTCTTCTACCTGAAAGCCCGCCGTGTGGGACGGCGCCAAACACGGCGCTTCCCCCGCGGCACAATCCACATCCACCGTCGTCCCGCAGGAACGACAGATCATGTGGTGGTGGTTATCCCCGACCCGGTCCTCATACCGCGCCACCGACCCCGCCGGCTGGATTCGCCGGATGAGGCCCTTCTCCGTCAGCGCCGAGAGCGCGTCGTACACCGCCTGCTTCGAAATCGCCCCGATGTCTGCCCGCACCCACTCCGCCACCTCGTCTGCCGTCGCGTGCGGCCGATGCGACACGGCGCGGATCACCGCGATCCGCTGGGCGGTGACCTGGAGTCCGTGCTCACGGAGGGCTTTCTCGGGGTCGTGGCGCACGGGCGATGATAATCGGACTATGGACAGAGTCAAAACTATGACTCCGTCAGCACTTTCCCGGGATTGGCCGGCTTGAAACTCCGCGTCCATCGCCACCCGTCCTCGTCTCAAAGGGTGTCAAGGGAAGCCCACACATGCGATCACTCATCGTCCTCACCCTGTTCTCCCTCGGCGGCTGCGCTGCTCCGCCAAGCCCAAGGACCGACGCCATGAACACGCCCCTCCGCCGCCTCACCATCGAGCTGCTCGCCCTCGACCTTGATACCTGCGGACGCTGCACCGGCACCGGCGCCAACCTGGACGCGGCGATCGCCACCGTCGCGGGCGTCCTCCGCGAGGCCGACGTCGAGGTCGATGTTCGCAAGACGGTCGTCTCTACCGCCCGCCAGGCCGAGGAGCTCCGCTTCGAGTCTTCGCCCACGATTCGCATCAACGGCCGCGACATCGCCCTGGACCTCCGCGAGAGCAACTGCGGCGACTGCGGCGACATCTGCGGCTGCGAGGGCCAGGTTGACTGCCGCGTCTGGGTCTGGCAGGGCAGGGAGTACACCGAAGCCCCCAAGGCCCTGATCATCGATGCGGTCCTCCGCGTGTACAGTCACGCGTGGGAGCCCGCCCAGCCGTCCAGGGAGTTCCGGTTGCCCGACAACCTCCGCAGCTTCTTTGCCGCCACCGCCGCAAAGGCGGCGCCCCGCCCCGCGGACGCCTGCTGCGACACCGCCGCCTGCTGCGAACCATCCGCCAAGGCCGCGTGCTGCGGCGTCCAGACCGATGGAGAGACCTGCGGCTGCAAGGGCTGAACCCATGAGCACAACCACCGCCGCACTTACCGCCGACTTCCTCGCCCGCCTGCGGGCTTTCGTCCGCAAGCGGGTCCGCTCCGAACACGACGCCGAGGACATCGTCCAGGACGTGCTGGCGCGGTTCGTCCAGCACGACGACTCCATCGAAGCCGGCTCCGTCTACGCATGGATGTTCACGGTCGCCCGGCGTGTGATCATCGACCGCTCGCGGGCCGCCGCTCGTCGCAACCACGCCGATCTCGCCGATACACCGGTCGTCGACCTCGCCGACGACCCCACAGTCTCAAGCGAACTGGCCCGCTGCATGGAGCCGATGCTCGGTTCGCTCAACGCCGAGGACCGCAACCTGCTCCAGCGCGTGGACATGCTCGGCGAGTCTCAGGCGGATATCGCCCGTGAGCTGGGCCTGTCGATGTCCGGCCTGAAGTCGCGCGTGCAGCGGGCCCGGGCCCGCCTCCGCGCGCTGCTCGAGGACTGCTGCGCCATCGACCGCGACCGCACCGGCCAGCCCGCCGACTATCAGCGCCGGCAGGGCCGCCCCTGCCCCTGCGATGGCTGCGGCTGAGCGGCGACCGCACCCGAGCGTCCGCACGGTAAGCTGGCAGGCGACCGACCCACCACGCCAGGACCACGGACCCATGCCCAAGAAGCCCGCCGCGCCGAAGACGTCCCGGGCCCACCCCGCCTCACGCCTCATCGACGCCCGCATCGCGCAGCTCGACGACTGGCGCGGCGAAACCCTCGCTCAGCTCCGCGCCCTCATCAAGCAGGCCGACCCCGACATCACCGAAGACTGGAAGTGGGACGTCCCGGTCTGGACCCACCACGCCATCGTCTGCACCGGCGAGACCTACAAGAAGTCCGTCAAGCTCACCTTCCCCAAGGGGGCGGAGATCGCTGACCCGAAGGGGCTCTTCAACGCCAGCCTCGAAGGCAAAGCCCGCCGCGCAATCGACTTCCACGAGGGAGATGCCATCAACAAGGCCGCCTTCAAGGCGCTCATCCGCGCGGCCGTCGCCCACAACGCCGCCAACAGCCCGTCGTCCAAGCCGCGGCTGCTCTCGGGCGGAAACCCTCAAGTCTCCAAGGCCCACGGCGACGCGCCCGTCCAGGCGTACATCGCCGCGATCCCCGGCTGGAAGCGCGAGGCCGCTCGCCAGCTCGACGCCGTCATTACCCGGACGCTTCCGCGCGTACAGAAGGCCGTGAAGTGGAACTCGCCCTTCTACGGCGTGCAGGAGCAGGGCGGAAGGTCCGCGTGGTTCCTCAGCTTCCACTGCTTCGACAAGTACCTCAAAGTCGCGTTCTTCCGCGGCTCATCCCTCGTTCCGCCTCCGCCGGTCCCGTCCAAGCAGCCGGAGGTACGCTACTTCCACATCCACGAGAACGAGACCATCGACGAGCGACAGCTCGGTGACTGGATCAAACAGGCCAGCAGGCTGCCCGGCGAGCGGCTGTAGCCGGGTCGGCGTGTCTACGCGGGTCACTTCACCCGTGTGTACTTCACCGTCATCATCGGCGTCCACTGGCCGTCATCGCCCAGGCACATGCCCGTCAGCGTCCGCTCATCGTCGCTGATGAACTCATGTACATCGCGGTACTGGGCCAGCTTGTTGGGGTCCTCCCACGCCGGCCCTTCCGCGCTCAGCGTCAGCACCCGCCCTGCGTCATCCAGCGAGCCGTCGTAGACCCACAGGTTGCTCATCATCGATCCGATCCACGTGCCCACGAAACGCTTCTTGAGGACGTCGTACCCGAGCGTCAGCACCATCGTGGCGCTCCCGCCCCCGGGCATGTCCCCGGTTGCCTCGGCCGTCATCCACAGGTCGCCGATCATCCGCCCCGACTCGCGCCCGCGCATGACCTGGCCCGGACCGCAGGTTGACTCGGTCGTCCACTCGCCCACGAACTTTGTCAGCCACCGGTGCTGGGCGACAGGGTCTGTCTGCATGTGCTCTCCAATCTGGTCTGGGTTAGCGATTCTTCGCACGCCGCTCCGCCGCGGCCTTGACGCGATCAAGCTCGTACTGCCAGCCTTCGCTGACCCCCTCCCGGTGCTCGGGCGTGATCAGCCCCATCGCCCGGTGGACCACCGACAGCCGGGACCGCGCCCCTTCCTGCCCGATGCGGTACTGCACGTGCGACACGGCAGGGTACGACATGAACAGCGGCCCGCACAACTCCAGCAGCGTCGGCGGCTTGATCACCTGCACGTGCGCCCAGTGGTGGCCGGTGTTGTTCCCAAGATCGCGGAACCACCGCCCCCCGGGCCAGGCCTCGATCCTCATCGGGAACGGTTTGCCGTCGGGCATCTCGCTCTCGGGGCCCAGCTGCGCCAGCAGCGATTCGAACACGACTTCCGGCGAGGCTTCGACAAGGGTCTCCCGCCGGATCGTGAGCGTCTGGACTTCATCAACGCCCGCGGGGGCGGCGGTCGCGGCGGTGGGGGAGGGTGTCGGGGTGGTCATAGTGTCTCCTTGTGGTCGCGGGAGGCTTGCTCCGCCCGCCGCTTGATGCGGTCAAGTTGGTGTGTCCAGAACTTCTCGAATGTTCGCGTCCACTCATGCACCGTCCGCAGCTCGTGGGCGTTCACCCGGTACTCGCGGAACCGCCCGCGCCGCTGCACCGCCACGAGCCCCACGCGCCGCAACACGGCGAGGTGCTTCGACACCTGCGGCTGCGGAACCCCCAGCGCCGTTACAAGCTCTCCAACTTCGCGCGGCTGCCGCGCTAAAAGCTGAAGAATCTCCCGCCGCCGCGGCTCCGCGATCGCGCCAAAAACGTCCGGCTGTGGGCTCGTCACGCGCACGCTGCAATATATGCCCACACGGGAATGTGTCAAGCCGGCTGGAACTCGGCGTGAGAGCGTCTTAACTCCCCGAACCCGATACTGCCCGTTCCACGGCACAGAATGTGCTGTCACAGCCTGGAGGTGTCCTTGCCCAGAGCCAGCAAGATGGTGGTCGTCGCAAACCGGCTGCCCATCAACCGGTCCAAGACCGGCGAGTGGGTCTCAAGCTCCGGAGGGCTTGTCACCGCCCTCGTTCCCATCCTCCAGAAACGGGGCGGAGCCTGGATCGGCTGGTCCGGCGATGCCGGCCGCGGCGGGCGCATGCCCAACGTGGACGGGGTTGCCATGCGGGCCGTTGGCCTGACCGAGCACGAGATCGACACCTACTACAACGGCTTCAGCAACCGCACCCTCTGGCCGCTCTTCCACGACGCCCTCCGCGAGCCGGAGTTCAACTACGACTGGTGGCCCGCCTACCGGGACGTCAACGAGAAGTTCGCCCGCGCCGCCGCCAACGCCGCGGGCCCGCACGACACCGTCTGGGTCCACGACTACCACCTGCTGCTGGTCCCCGAGATGCTCCGCGCCATGCGGCCGGACGTGAAGGTCGGCCTGTTCATCCATATCCCCTTCCCGCCCGAGGAGCTCTTCAGCTGGCTCCCCTGGCGTGAGCAGATTCTCAACGGCATGCTCGGGGCCGACCTCGTAGGGTTCCAGACGCACTCCGACGCCCAGAACTTCTCGCGGGCCGCCCGGCGCTACACCGACGCCGACGGCACCGACACGGAGCTGCGCCTCAGGGACCGGCGCGTGAAGGTCAACTCGTTCCCGATCTCCATCGACTTCGACTGGTTCGAGTCCAACGCCTCGACCCCCGAGGTCCGGGCCCAGGCCGACCTGGTCCGCCGCCGCCTGGGCACCCGCCGCAAGCTGCTGCTCTGCGTGGACCGCCTGGACTACACCAAGGGCATCGACACCCGCCTGACCGCGTTCGAGCTGATGCTGAAACGCAAACGCGTCACCGCCGAGGACTGCGTGCTGGTCCAGATCGCGGCCCCCAGCCGCGAGCCCGTGTTCGAGTACGCGGAGATGCGCACCCGCATCGAGCAGCTGGTGGGCCGGATCAACGGCGAGTACAGCGAGCCCGGGCGGGTCGCGGTCCACTACTTCCGGCGCGGTTTCAGCCGCGAACAGCTCCTCCCGTACTACTGCGCCGCCGACGTCATGGTCGTCACCCCGCTCCGCGACGGCATGAACCTGGTGTGCAAGGAGTACGTGGCCACCCGCACCGACTACACCGGCGTGCTCGTGCTCAGCGAGTTCGCCGGCGCCGCCCGTCAGATGCGCCGCTCGCTCCTGGTCAACCCCCGCGACGTCGAGGGGATGGCCGCCGTGATGGAGCAGGCCCTTCAACTCCCACCCTCCGAAGCCCGCCAGCGGATGGCGATCTTGCGGACCATGGTCCGCAGGCACGACGTCCACGAGTGGGCCGAGCAGTACCTGGAGGCCCTCGCACGATGATCCCCCTGGACGACAGGCTCCGCGCCGTAGCCACCGCGCCCATCCTGCTGGTGGCGTGCGACTTCGACGGCACCCTTGCCCCCATCGTCAACCACCCGTCCGACGCCCGCGCCAACGAAGAGGCGTCCCTCGCCGTCGCCGCGCTGGCCAACATGCCCCACACGCACGGCGCGATCATCTCCGGCCGCGCCCTGGCGGACCTTTCCACCATCGTGCAGGGCCTCAACAAACTCTGGCTGGTGGGGAGCCACGGCGCGGAGTTCGACGCGGCCTTCACCGCCGCGATGCCCTCGCCCATGGTCGAGCAGCTCGCCCGCGTGCGGCGCGAGATCGTCCGGCTCTCCGCCGGGATCGAGGGCGTGCTCATCGAGGACAAGCCGGCCAGCGTCGCCTTCCACTACCGCAACGCCGACCCCGATCTGGTTGCGCCCGCGGTGGACCGGATCGTCCACGGGCCGGGGAAGTGGGAGGGCGTCATCTGCCGACCCGGGCTCATGGTGGTCGAGCTGAGCGTCGCGCCGGGCGACAAGGGCCGGGCCCTCACCGCCATCCGCAACCGTACCGGCGCCACCAGCGTGATCTTCCTGGGCGACGACGTCACGGACGAGGACGCCTTCGGGGTGCTCTCGCCCAACGACCTGGGCATCAAGATCGGCGACGGAGAGACCCGCGCCGAGGCCCGCGTCGACTCCATCGACCAGGTCCCGCACCTGCTCGCGCGCCTCATGCTGCTCCGCAACGAGTGGCTCCAGGGACGCGACCTGGTCCCCATCGACCACCACTCCATGCTCTCCGACCAGCGCACCATCGCGATGGTCGACCCCCGCGGCAGGATCGTCTGGCTCTGCCTCCCGCGCGTGGACTCGGGCGCTGTGTTCGCCGAGCTTCTGGGCGGCCCTTCCCGCGGCTTCTTCGAGGTGCGGTCCGTCAACGCCCCGCCCGGGCCGGCGCAGCGGTACGTCAACGACAGCTTCGTGCTCCAGACGCGCTGGAAGGACATGATGCTGACGGACTACCTGGATTGCAGCGGCGGGCGCCCGTTCCAGCGCTCGGGCCGCTCGGACCTGGTCCGCGTGATCGAGCGTGCGCCGGGGGTCGAGGGCCCGGTGCGGGCTCTGATCCGCTTCGCCCCGCGACTGGACTTCGGCCGTATCGCGACCAACCTCATCGTGCACGAGCACGGCCTGGAGATCGAGGGCTCGCAGGACCCGGTGGTGCTCTACGCGCCCGGCGTGCAGTGGAAGCTGGTGCGGGACGGCCTGCACCAGACGGCCGAGGCCGAGGTCGAGCTGGGCGACGCGCCGGTCGTTCTGGAGCTCAAGTACGGGTCGGCGAGCCTGCGTGCGGCGGTGCTGGTTGAGCCGGAGCGCCGCAAGCAGACGGACAAGTTCTGGAGCGGGTGGGCGGGGACACTGGACGTCCGCACGCCGCGGGCGGACCTTGTGAAGCGCAGCGCGCTGGTGATCAAGGGGCTGTGCCACGGGCCGACGGGCGCGATCATCGCGGCCGGGACGACGAGCCTGCCCGAGCAGCTGGGCGGCGTGCGGAACTGGGACTACCGGTACTGCTGGCCGCGGGACGCGTCGCTCTCCGCCGCTGCACTGGTTCGGCTGGGCAACACCGGCACGGCCATGAAGCTGATCGACTGGCTGACACAGGTGGTGTTCGCGGCGGAGTCACCGGACCGGCTGCGGCCGATCTACGAGGTCAGCGGGCGCGAGCTGGGGCCAGAAGGCGAGATCGGCGAGCTGGCCGGGTACGGGCAGAGCAAGCCGGTGCGGGTGGGCAACGGGGCCGCATCGCAGGTGCAGCTCGACGTGTTCGGCCCGATCGTGGACCTGGTGGCGATGCTGGCTGAGCGCGGCGCGCCCATCACGCCCGACAGCTGGCGGCTGGTGGAGGCGATGGTGCAGGCCGTGCAGGCGAGGTGGATGGAGCCGGACCACGGGATCTGGGAGATCCGCGGCCCGCGCCGGCACCACGTGTACTCCAAGGTCATGTGCTGGCACGCGGTCAACCGCGCGATCACGGTGGCCGAGCACGTGATCGGCCGGCCGCGGCCGGCGTGGGAGAAGCTGCGCGAGGAGATCGCGTCGGACGTGTGGGAGAAGGGCCTGCACCGGCGGCACGGGTACTTCGCCGGGGTGTACGGCGGGGAAGAGCTGGACGCGGCCGTGCTCACCATGGGCATCTACGGCATGATCGAGCCCAACGACCCGCGGTTCGTCGCGACGGTCGCCGCGACGGAGAAGCGGCTGAGGGCGGGGGCGACGGTGTTCCGGTACAAAGAGGACGACGGGCTGCCGGGCATCGAGGGCGGGCTGCACATCTGCACCTTCTGGCTGGTAGAGGCACTGGCGCTGGTCGGGGAGCGTGCGAAGGCCGAGGAGCTGTTCGAGGCGGCGTGCAACCTGGTGGGCCCGACGGGGATGCTGACGGAGGAGTGGGAGCCCGAGCTGCGGATCGCTCTGGGCAACACGCCGCAGGCGTACTCGCACCTGGGGCTGATCAACGCCGCGGTGCGGCTGGCACGCGGCTGAGGGGCGGGCGGCCTACGCTTGCTGCCCCAGAAAAAAGGAGTCGAAATGGAAACCACGCTCATCATCCTGAAGCCCGACGCCGTGCAGCGGGGCCTCATGGGCCGCATCCTCAGCCGGTTTGAGGACAAGGGGCTGCAGGTCGTCGGGTGCAAGCTGATGCAGATCAGCCAGCAGCTCGCCGCGACGCACTACGAGGCCCACAAGGAGCGGCCGTTCTACAAGGGCCTGGTCGCCTTCATGACCAGCAGCCCGGTGCTGGTGCTGGCGATCCGCGGCAACGGCGCGATCACCATCGCCCGGAACATGATGGGCGCGACCTTCGGCAGCAAGGCGGCGCCCGGCACCATCCGCGGCGACTTCGGCGTGTCCAACAGCTTCAACCTGATCCACGGCAGCGACAGCCCGGAGGCGGCCGAGCGCGAGCTCAAGCTGTTCTTCAAGGACGGCGAGGTGCTCAGCTTCGAGCGGGCTGCGGAGCGGTGGGTGTACGACCTCTCTGGCGGCAAGCCGGAGTGACGCGGCGGGAGTGAATGCTTCGAAGGGCCGGCGGGTTGCCGGCCCTTTGTCGTTTTTTGGGGAGCACCCCCTCCGCCTCGCAGAGCCTCGGCACCTCCCCCGCGGAGCCGGGGGAGGAGTAAGCGCCCCCTCCGCCTCGCACAGCCTCGGCACCTCCCCCGCGGAGCCGGGGGAGGAGTGGGGACGTCGGGGAGACCTGGCGGCGCTGTCGGTACCATTCGGGGTTCCCGGCAGTGGTAGGGGGGGTGGAGGCGGACGCGATGGGTGTCTCGGCGAAGGCTCAGAAGCTCGCGGCGCAGCTCGCGAAGCCCGGCACGAAGATGGGCGACATCAAGAAGCTGGGCGCGGAGATCAAAAAGGACCACGCCCTGGCCCTGGAGCTGTGGGCGACCGGCGGCTTCCACCCGCGGCTGCTCGCGACGCTCATCTTCGACAAGAAGCTGATCACGCAGGGCATGATCGACCAGTTCGCGGCCGACCTGCGGGCCCACCCCGATGCCGAGCGCAACAACATCTCCGAGTGGCTGCTCGCGAACCAGCTCATGAAGGACGCGAAGCTGACCGCGCTGGTCGAGACGTGGCAAGGCAACCCCTCGCCCACGCTCCGCCGCCTCTTCTGGTACCACCAGGCCCGCCTCCGCTGGACCGGCCAGGCACTCAAGCAGCCCCCGGCCAACACGGAGGCCCTGCTCGCTACGCTCGAAAAGACCATGGCCCGCGAGGAGCCCGAGGTGCAGTGGACGATGAACTTCTGCGCCTGCTGGATCGCACTGCACGAGGAGCCGTTCCGCGCCCGCTGCCTCAAGCTCGGCGAGAAGCTGGGCCTCTACAAGGACGACATGGTCCCGAAGAACTGCACGCCGGCGTACCTGCCGGAGTTCCTGCGGGTGGAGATGGCGAAACGGGCGTAAGGCCAAAGCGCCGCACCACAGAGCACACAGAGAAACGCAGAGGAAGGCAGCCGATCTCCTGAGAGCACGATCACGCGGTTGGAGCCGCGGGGGGCGCTGGGGCGAGCCGCGACGGGATGCGGATGCCTACGGCGATCCACAGCAGCCCAACGACGATCATCCCGATCCAGTAGGGCCGGACGGCGCGCGAGGCGGGCATCGCAACGGCCCGGATGACCTCGTTCCGCACGTACTGCTCAGGGCTTTCCGCGGGCTGGTCATGGAAGCGTGGTTCGGCCGCGAGCCTGGAGGCATCAACAGTGAGCACGCCCTCCCGCAGCCAGCGGTCCACCAGCCCGGCAGCCTGCGTCCATGAGTGTGCCTGGATGGCGTGCGGCCAAGGGGCCGGGAATACCGACCCGACCACCAAAACCGTGCCCACGATGATGCAGAAGTACTTCGTGCCGCGCATGGATGCACGATACCCGGTCCACCGGCCGGGGTTCGACGCCCGCCCGCGGCGCGTCACGCCGCGGCCTGCTCCTCCGCCGCTCCCGCAACGCCCGGCGCCGCGCCCAGCAGCACGGTGAAGATCGCGCTCACCGGCCCCAGCGCATCGCCGCGGCGGCCCTGCACGGTGTACCGGGCCTGCCCCGCGCCGGCGGGGAGCGTGGCGTCCTTGAAGCGCTTGCGGGCGGTGAGCGCGAGCTGCGTGAACCCGGACTCGCCGGGCAGGCGGCGGAGCACGTGGTAGATCGTGCCGTGGGCGTTGTCGGGGTTCCGGCACTTCCACGAGATGGTGACCGAGCCGTCGCTGTTGAGCGCGGCCTTGAAGCCGCTGCACGGCCCGGGCGGGGGCATCACCCCCGGCGTGCTGGGCGGGAGCAGCAGCGCGGCGCTGTACAGCGCCGTCGGGTCCGCGGCGTTGGCGGCGGTGCGGTCGATCGTCTCAACGGCCCGCGTCATTACGCGGCTCAGCGTGTTGCAGCGGGCTTCGGCGTACGCCGCGGCGGCCTTGTACGCCTGCCGCGCGGCCTCGACCTCGATCAGCGCCGCGCGGGCCTCCTGCACCGCCGTGGTGTAATCGGCCAGCAGCCCGGGCGGGAGCCCCAGCAGCGCCGCGTTCTCGGTAAACGGCCCGACGTGGGCCGCGGCGAAGCTGACGGCGGCGGGTCGGGGTGAGCGGGTGATGCGTTGGGTGGCCATGATCCTCGACACATCGGCCGGCGCGGGGCCGAGCTTTATGAGAACCCGTGCGGAAACTCTGAGAGTCGCCGCGCAAGCCCCCGGCCCGCGTACCCCACGGCCGACATCCCGCGCGGAACCCGCCGCGCTGCGTACGCCATCCGGGAGATTCCGTAGGCGAGTTGGGAGATTCCGTAGGCGATGCGGCAGGTTCCGTGGGCGGCGTGCCAGACCGCGTACGGGATGTGCGGGAGCCAGTAGGCGGTGCCCCGCTGCGGGTACCGACCGCGGCCCGCTATGCGGAGTGCTGACGGCTCGCCGGCCACTGCTTCAGCTTCGCGCCTTTGCGAAAAGGAGAGCTACTCACGCTGGCGCGATGGACCGGGCGGTGGCGCGATGCGTGCGACTTCGATGGGGCCCCAGCGGATCGGAAGCTCGACCGGCCGCGTCGCGGTGATGACCCGCAGCCGGAACCTGGCGTTCTCCGGCACGGAGTAGGGGGGTGCCAGCTCCAGGTCGCATGTGGTTCGGGTGCGGTTCCCAATGGTTTCTTCGCTGAGGGATCGGGCGCGCCCGATCACCTGGCCATTCCCATCAAGCAACTCGATCGAGCCGAGCGTCGGGAGCTCCGGCGGCTCATCTCCCTGAGCGTGATCCGTCACGAACTCAAAGTGATAGAAGGTCCCCGGCTGCCGTTGTGGCTGAACCGTGAGCACCCGCGCCCGGAGTCCGGGGGCGACCGGCTTCATTTCTTCCGATGGCGCCGCCGGAAGGATCACTTCCGTTTCCTTCTCGGCCACTTCGACGATGAGCGTCCCCTCGATGCGTTCGAGGCGCTGAGGCGGGCGGTCCATCGTGAACCGCGCCTCAAAGCTGTCGGAGCTCGCACGGTCCCGGGCCTGCCCGGCCAATCGGAGCTCGGCCGGTCGGATGAAGTCTCTGGGCGAGGACGAGTTTGTGGCCCATGGCCGGAAAGTGCCGTCGGACGGGTCGCCGCCGATGAGTTGTTCACCGTCCTCGTCAGTCACCACTATCGCGGACAGGGGCTTGCGCACCCTGAAGAGATGCCGCCTGCTGCGGTCCCAGACGGTGATGGTGAGCGAAAGGTCGAAGCCGGGCTCGTTCTCCGCGTACGGCAGGGGCGCCGTGTCGAAGCGCCGGTCCGCTCGCACCGTCATTCGTCTGAGCGTCACCTCGAAGTCCTCCGCCTTGGTTGATGTGGGGCCCTCGCGTGGAGTTTGGGACGCTGCGACCTGCCCGAGCGAGATCGGGGAATCCGCCCAGGCACCAGAACCTGCTCCACAGCCCGCGAGGCCGGTCAGCATCATGGCGAGGCCTGTGCAGAACCATCCGGTGTTCAGGCGTGGCATCGATGGAGCTTACAACGGCCCACTGTCGCCAGCCCCACCAGCCGCGGGGAGCTTCGCCGCCCGGCCTGTTTTGACGCGGCCGCGCTGGGGTGAAGGTGCCTGCCACATCGGCAGCCCGATCCCCTGTCCGGCTTTGCGCTGGCAGGAGGGCGGTGGGGGTGTGGTCGGGGCGAGCGGCGGCTGGATGTCCGAAGTAACGGCACCCCAGGTGGTTAGGCACGGTCGGCAGGTCGGCGACTGGGTGGCATCCCGGTTGCCATAGGCTTGGCCAGACCCGCGGGCTGTCGGTACCGACCGGCTGACCACGGGGAGCACCGGGATGAGGGCATCCTGGTGCTACGCCCCCCACAGGACTCAGGGTTCCACCACTCAGGATTCCACCAGCACTCCCAGAGGAGCTTGAACGAACCATGGCAGCCAAAGAACTCGTGTTTGATGTTGACGCCCGTCAGTCCCTGCTCGCCGGCGTGGAGAAGCTGGCCCGGGCGGTCAAGGCCACCCTCGGCCCCCGCGGCCGCAACGCGGTGCTGGACAAGAGCTGGGGCGGGCCGACCGTCACCAAGGACGGCGTGAGCGTCGCAGAGGAGATCGAGCTCAAGAACAAGGCGGAGAACATGGGGGCCCTGCTCGTCAAGGAGGCGGCGAGCAAGACCTCTGATGCCGCGGGCGACGGGACCACGACCGCGACCGTGCTGGCCGAGGCGCTCTTCCGCGAGGGGCTGCGGCACATTGCGGCGGGGGTCGATGCCAACGCCCTGATCCGCGGCATGAAGGCGGCGGTCGAGACGGCGACCGCGACCATCGACTCGCTGGCGACGCCCGTCAAGGGCAAGGCGGACATCCAGAACGTCGCGACCATCTCGGCCAACAACGACGCCGCGATCGGCAAGATCATGGCGGATGCGTTCGAGAAGGTGGGCAAGGACGGCGTGATCACGGTGGAGGAGGGCAAGAGCCTCGACACCATCGTGGACGTCGTTGAGGGCATGCAGTTCGACCGCGGGTACCTCTCGCCCAACTTCGTGACTGACCCCGACGCGATGAAGGTCAGGTTCGACAAGTGCCTCGTGCTCATCCATGAGGACAAGATCGATTCCATCACCAAGCTCGTGCCTGTGCTCGAGAAGGTGATGGCGAGCAAGAAGCCGCTGCTGATCATCGCCGAGGAAGTGTCCGGCGAAGCCCTCGCGACGCTGGTGATCAACAAGCTCCGCGGCACGCTGCAAGTCTGCGCCGTCAAGGCCCCCGGCTACGGCGACCGCCGCAAGGCCATGCTCGAGGACATCGCGATCCTCACGGGCGCGACCGCGATCATGAAGGACCTGGGCAAGGAGCTCGACAAGGTTGAGATCGCGGACCTGGGCCTGGCGAAGCGCATCGAGGTGGACGCGGAGAACACGACCATCATCGAGGGCGCGGGCGACACCAAGCAGATCCAGGCCCGCATCGCGCAGATCAGGAACGAGATCGAGAAGGCCGACAGCGACTACGACCGCGAGAAGCTGCAGGAGCGGCTCGCCAAGCTCGCGGGCGGCGTGGCCGTGGTGAAGGTCGGCGCGGCCAGCGAGGCCGAGCTCAAGGAGAAGAAGGCCCGCATCGAGGACGCCCTGCACGCGACCCGCGCGGCCGTGGCCGAGGGCATCGTCCCCGGCGGCGGCGTGAGCTTCATCCGGGCCCGCAAGGCGCTGGAGAACCTGAAGGAGTACTCGCGCGTCTTCGGCAAGGAAGGGCGCGAGGACGACAAGACCAGCGACGAGGTCGGCCGCAACAAGTTCGACTACGCCGCGGGCATCCGCACGGTGGTGACGGCCCTGAGCGTGCCGCTGCACACGATCGCGGAGAACGCCGGCGCCAAGGGCAGCGTGGTGGTGAGCAAGGTCATGGAGGGCGGCAGTGGCAAGGCCAGCGCCAACTTCGGGTACAACGCCCTGACCGAGGAGTACGGCGACCTGGTGCAGATGGGCGTCATCACGCCCGCCAAGGTCGACCGCATGGCCCTCCAGAACGCGGCGAGCGTGGCCACCGTTCTGCTCGCGGCCGACTGCATCATCACCAGCAAGCCCGAGGAGAAGGGCGACGGCCACGGCCATGGCGGCGGCGGCATGGGTGGCATGGGGGGGATGGGCGGCGGCATGCCGGGCATGGGCGGCATGGGTGGCATGGGAGGGATGGGGGGCATGGGCTTCTGAGCCCCTGACCCATGACCTCGGTGCTGCCCATCACCACGCGCAACTACCACGCGAAGGTCGTTCTCACGAACGGCGGGCGTTTGCTGCTGCGCGAGGTGCTCTTCGGGGAGCAGGTGCGGCTGCCCGGCGGGAAGTACGCGGAAGAGGTCACGCCCATGAAGGACGGGCGGTTCCGGTTCCTGCAGGTCAAGAACGGGCTGCGGGCGCCGGTGGACCTGACCGCGCAGCACGTGGACCGGCTTGCACGCCGCGGCGCCACCGGGGCCCTGGGACCGATGGCACGCCAGCCCGCGGAGAACATCGACGTCTTCGACGTCGTGCAGCAAGGGCTGCCCTTCAGCGGGATGGTCCAGTCGTTCCTCGGCCGGCCCGCGCTCCACGGCATCGACGAGAAGACGGGGCAGGAACGGACGATCCTGCTGAGCGAGGTGCAGTCGTTCGAGACTCGGCGGCGCAAGCCGGAGGTCAGCCGCGTGGTGCGGGCCGAGGCGGAGCTGGCGGAGAGCGAGGGCGTCGAGGTGCGCGAGGTTGAGGTGACGATCACCGCCGCGGAGCTGGTGGACCGGCCGTATGTGGCGGCAGCCATCCCAGCCGGAGAGGTCCGAGAGGAGAGCCCGCAGCCATGATGGAGCTCTTCGACCAGTTCATGGCGATGCTGCGGGACCTGCCGGGGTTCCTGGACGGGTTCATCACCCAGCACGGCGTGTGGGTGTACGTGCTGCTGTTCGCGATCATCTTCGCGGAGACAGGGCTGGTCATCACGCCGTTCCTGCCGGGGGATTCGCTGCTGTTCACCGTGGGTGCGATCGCCGCGGGCCCGGGGCGGCCGTTCGACCCGTGGGGCGGTGTGTGGGCGGTGTCGGGGCTGATGATCTTCGCGGCGATCCTGGGCGATGCGGTGAACTACCACATCGGCAAGGTCATCGGGCCGCGGATCTTCCGGGGCGAGAGCAACGTAGGGTTCATCGGCCGGTGCCTGAACCGCAAGCACCTGGACCGTGCCCACGAGTTCTTCGAGAAGTACGGGGGCAAGGCGGTGATCCTGGGGCGGTTCGTGCCCATCGTGCGGACGTTCGTGCCGTTCGTGGCGGGCGCGGGGGCGATGAACTACTCCAAGTTCTTCCTGTACAACGTGAGCGGGGCGTTCCTGTGGATCGGCGTGTGCGTGGGCGCGGGCTGGTTCTTCGGGAACATCGAGTGGGTCAAAAACAACTTCGAGGCGGTGGTGATCGCCATCATCGTCGTTTCGCTCCTTCCGATCGTGATCGAGTTTTTCATCGCCCGGCGCAAGAAAGCAGCCGCGGCGGCAGCAACCAACACCTGAGCAAGAGGAGGACTGTTCCATGGGCGTGAAGCCGACCGAAGACCGTGTGCTCGTCAAGCCGATCGAGGCCGAGACCAAGACCGCGAGCGGCATTTACCTGCCCGAAACCGCCAAGGAGAAGCCCGTGAAGGGCCAGGTGGTGGCGACCGGCCCCGGCAAGCGGCTGGAGAACGGCAAGCGGGCAGAGATGAGCGTCCGCAGCGGCGACACCGTGGTGTACGGCAAGTACGCGGGCACCGAGGTGGAGATCAAGGGCGTGAAGCACCTGATCATCCGCGAGAGCGAGCTGCTGGGGATTCTCGAGGGCTGAGCAGACGGAAGACGAGCACAGAGTTCACAGAGC
Organism: Planctomycetota bacterium; assembly: GCA_023434205.1. Classification (GTDB taxonomy): domain Bacteria; phylum Planctomycetota; class Phycisphaerae; order Phycisphaerales; family UBA1924; genus JAEYTB01. Next base: position 29,629 of record JAEYTB010000295.1, read on the forward strand.
AGAAACAGAAACACACGGAGGAAGGCAGGAACGGGAAGACTGAAAGCCAAGGCGGACTGACCTCAACCGCTTTCTCTGTGCCTTCTGTCACCCTCTGTCCCCTCTGTGTTCGGCTTGAAAGGAACGCAGAATGGCAACGAAGCAGATCATGTTCGACGACGCGGCACTTCTTGAGATGAAGAAGGGCGTGGACCGCCTCGCCGAGGCGGTGAAGTGCACGATGGGCCCCAGCGGGCGGCACGTGGTGATCGAGAAGGGCTACGGCGGCCCCCACGTCACCAAGGACGGCGTCTCGGTCGCGAAGGAAGTCTCGCTCGCCGAGCCCTTCCAGGCGATGGGCGCGAAGATGGTGCAGGAAGTCGCCAAGCGCACGGCGGACAAGGCCGGCGACGGCACCACCGCGGCGACGGTGCTGGCGCAGGCCATCTTTACCGAGGGCCTCCGGCACGTGACGGCGGGCGCCAACCCGGTGCTGCTGCAGCGCGGGATCAACGCCGCGGCGAACGCCGCCGCCGCCGCGATCGACGCCATGGCGATCAAGTGCAAGGGCAAGGAGGACTACAAGAAGGTCGCGACCGTGTCGGCCAACAACGACTCGATCGTCGGCGAGCTGATCGCCGAGGCGATCTCGAAGGTCGGCGCCGACGGCGTTGTTGAGATCGAGGACGGCAAGTCCGCCGAGACCACGCTTAGTTACGTCGAGGGCATGCAGTTCGACAAGGGCTACCTGTCGCCCTACTTCATGACCGACCTCAAGACCGGCGAGTGCGTGCTCGAGGACGCGTACATCCTGATCTACGAGAAGAAGATCAGCAACCTGCCCGACCTGCTGCCGCTGCTCAACAAGGTCGCGGTCGCCAACAAGCCGGTGCTGCTGATCGCCGAGGATGTGGAGTCCGAGGCGCTGGCCACGCTCGTCGTCAACCGCATCCGCGGCATGCTGAAGATCTGCGCCGTCAAGGCCCCGGGCTTTGGCGACCGCCGCAAGGCGATGCTGGGCGACATCGCGACGCTCACGGGCGGCGTGTTCATCGCGGAGGACCTGGGCCGCACGCTCGAGAGCGTGGAGCTGAGCGAGCTCGGCCGCGCGAAGAAGGTCGTCATCACCAAGGACGACACCACGGTGATCGAGGGCGCTGGCAAGAAGAACGACATCAAGGCCCGCGCCGATCAGATCAAGAGCCAGTGGGAGAAGTCCACCAGCGACTACGACAAGGAGAAGCTGATGGAGCGTCTCGCCAAGCTGACCAGCGGCGTGGCGATGGTCAGCGTGGGCGGCGCGACCGAGGTCGCGATGAAGGCGACCAAGGACCTGGTTGACGACGCCCTCAAGAGCACCCGCGCCGCGGCTAAGGACGGGTACGTCCCCGGCGGTGGCGTGGCCCTGCTCCGTACCCAGGAGGCGATCCTCGCCGCGGCGAAGAAGGCTAAGAGCGACGATGAGAAGCTCGGCTTCGACATCGTGGCCCACGCGGTCGAGGCGCCGATCAAGCAGATCGCCGAGAACGCCGGGCACGACGGCGACCTGGTGATCGACAGGGTGAAGGAGTCCAAGGGTAACCAGGGCTTCAACGCCGCGACGGGCGAGTACACCGATCTGGTCAAGGCCGGGATCATCGACGCGGCGCTGGTGGCCAAGACGGCGCTGATGAACGCGGCGAGCGTCGCGGGCCTGATGCTGACGACCGACGTCCTCATCACCGAGCTCAAGGAGGAGAAGAGCACGGTGGAGGGGGCGGTGGCCTGAGGCAGAGTTCCGCCGCCCCGGGGCCGCTGGGCCCCGGGGCGTGAAGAATGCAACGGGCCCACGCGTCGAAAGGCCGTGGGCTCGGTTCACAAAGAGGTGGGCTGCATTGGTCGAGACGCCGCACATCCCTGAGCCGCTGCTGGCCTTTGATGATCAGGCCCCGGAGGTTCGGTCTGCGCTTGAGAAGCTCGACGCATCGCACGCGCGGTATCGGTCCCTGGTTCAGCGCGACGCCATCCTGCCCAACTCGGTCGATGCGGTGCGGGTGGAACTGACGTACCACTCCAACGCCATCGAGGGCAGCACGCTCACCCTGCGCGAGACGCAGCTCATCCTGGAGGGCCAGACGCCTGCCGCGGGCAAGTCCCTTTGTGAGGTGTATGAGGCGAGGAACCACGACCGGGCCCTGCGGATGGTGGAGCAGTGGGCCGCGGACCGCACCGAGGCGTCCCCGCTGAGCGAGGGCGATCTACTCGCGGTGCATGCCCAAGTCATGGCGGACATCGACCCGCACGCGGCGGGGCGGCTGCGGTCGGAGCGTGTGCTGATCAAGGGCTCGCGGTTCGTGCCGCCGGGGAGCCACCGGTTCGGAGAGCTGATCCCGGCGATGCTCGGGCGGGCGAACGCTGCGGGGCTGCACGCGGCGGTGCAGGCCGCGGAACTGCACTACAACTTCGTCGCGATCCATCCGTTTAACGACGGCAACGGCCGGACCGCTCGCCTGCTAATGAACTACCACCTGCTGCGGCGGGGCTACCCGCTCACGGTGATCGAGGTTGAGCGCCGGGGTGAATACCTGGGGGCGCTGGAAGAGGCGAACGCAGGGAGGCACGGCGCGTTCGCGGCGTTCATCATCGGGAGCATCGAGCGGTCTATTCTGAGGTTGATCGGCGGCGACTGAGAGCGAGCAACGGAATGCCCACGACTCGAGATTACTACGAGATCCTCAGCATCGAGAAGACCGCCGACGGCGAGGAGATCAAACGCGCCTACCGGCGGCTGGCGATGAAGTACCACCCCGACCGCAACCCGGGGGACGCCGAGGCGGAGCAGAAGTTCAAGGAGTGCGCCGAGGCGTACGAGGTCCTCAGCGACGCGGAGAAGCGCAAGC
>JAEYTB010000160.1 GCA_023434205.1 Planctomycetota bacterium
AGTACATCGAGGACGACGAGCTGGTCGAACTGACGCCCAAGAGCATCCGCATCCGCAAAAAGATCCTTGACGAGAGCCTCCGCAAGCGCGCAGAGCGTCAGGCCCGGGACAAGGAAGCGGCGGAGTAGATCGTCTCACACCGCCGGCGCAGGCTCCTGGCCCAGCCGGCGCTTGCGCCGCCGTCCCGCGGCGAGAGCTGTGAGCAGGGCCGCTGCACCAGCGACCCAGAAGATCACACCACCGACGATCAGCCGCACCAGGAACGCGAGGGTGTCGGCCAAGAACTCCAGTGCGCCTTCCCATGCACTTGCCATTTCCGTCCGGAAGTACGCGCCCAACCCGCGATCGTCCGAAGCCGGAGCGCCGTCGCTGCGGATGATGACGGTTACGGTCGCGAGTGACACCAGGCGGGATAGCCGGTCACGCTGGGCTGTCAGCCGCTCGATGTTCTCACGAACTCGGCTGATCGAATCACGCAGGTCGAGCACCTCCTTCAGCGGTGCGTCCTTGCGGGAAGCGAGCAGGCCGAGGAGTTCGGTTTCGACGCGCTGCTCGTTGCGGAGCCGGGCATCGAGGTCGACGACGGCGTCGGTCACGTCTTCGCCCGTGCTGGCTTCCGAACTGACCTCCGCGAACCCTCGGAGCTGGTTGAGCACGCTCGAGAGGCGCTGGGCGCTCACCCGAAGCGTGATGTCCGCATAAAGAACCTCGTCGCCAGTCAGTGAGGACTCCTGGATGTACTCGCCGTGGGCCTCGCTGATGACCTGCGCGGTCTTGACGAACACCGCGCGGACGTCCGCTGTCTTGAGCTCGATGCTGGCCTTGCGGACGACCATGCGGCCTGCGCTCTTCGCACTGTCGGACTGCGGCGCGACGGTCGCGGGGATGCTTCCCGCCAGTGCTGGCGAGGGCGAGGCGTAGTACGAGGCGGGCTGCGACGCTTCAATCGACCGGGCAAGCACCTCGCTCGCGACCGATGACGCCGGGGCTGTCTGCCGCGACGAAGCGCGGGGCTTTCCCAGCGAGGGGAGCAGGATACCGATGGCCACACACACGATGAGCACCGCGGCGATCGTGCCCACCAGCCGCCCCGCAAAGAGGCCCCGCGGCCTGCGCGCTGGGCGTGCGATCGCGAGTGCGGATTGCCAGACCTGCGGCTCACCGTCGCTCCAAGCCGTCATGGACGAGAGCGCCGACGCGATGCGGTCCTGTTCTGGTACGGGCATCATGGTGCCACCTCCGCACCCAGGCGGACCCGGAGCGCAGTGAGCGCGGCGTGGAGACGGGACTTGAGCGTCCCAAGCGGAATCCCCAGGACATCCGCCGCGGACTCGTGCGTAAGGCCCTCGTGGTAGCTCAGCAGCAGGATCAACTGCTGGTTGTCCGGCAACTCTCGGACGGCCGCACGGACCCGATCCGCGTCATCAATCTCAGCGCAGGGCCGGGCGTCGGGCAGATCGTCGGGCAGGATCGCTGCGCGCTTGTTGCCGGTCGCCTGCCGCAGGGTGATCGCTCTGTTGATCAGGATTCGGTACATCCACGTCCTTACCGTGCTGCTGGCCTGAAACTGCGGCGCACCTCGCATCACCCGAATCCACATATCCTGCACTGCATCCCTGGCGAGTTCGCGGTTGTTCACGATGCCGAGGGCCAGCCCCAGCAGCGGCTGCTCGTAGCGGGACGCGAGTTCGCCCAAGGCCGCGGAGTCGCCGCGGCAGAAGCGTTGGAGGAGGGAAAAGTCAGGGTCGTCCGGCATCGGTCGGAGGATTAGACCGGAAGAGAGGACGTTTAGTTCGCGCTTCCCCGAGATTCTTCTCAGCTTTCGAGCTGCGCCTCAGGCCTGCTGTCGGACGGCTGGGGCGGCGTCCGCCCCATGGCATGCGCCGCGATGCGGTGCGCGTGCTCGTGGCTGTTCTCGATGAACACCCGGAACCTGGACTGCGTCCCCGCCGTGGCGGTCCCAGCCACGTACAGGCCCGGGACACCGGTCTCCATGGTGCGGGGGTTGAAGACGGGGGCCTGCTGCACGCCGTGGAGCTCGACGCCCGCGCCAGCAAGCAACGACGCGTCCATTTCGTAGCCGACGAGCATCAGAATGTCGTCGAACTCGGCGGTCGTGCGGTGGGGGTGGCGCGGAGGTCATCGTCGACGCCCGCAAACGTGACGGCGGCCCCGTCGATCCTCACCGGGGTCGTGCGGGGCAGGAAGCGGACCGAGCCGTCCTTGATCAGGCCCTTGAGTTCGGGCAGCAGCCAGTACTTGACGTGCTTGTCGTTGAACTCGGCGCGGCGGTAGCTGATGGTGACCAGCGCGCCCGCGCGGTAGCACCGGATCGCGGCCTCCACGCCGGAGTTCTTGCCGCCCACGATCAGCACGCGCCGACCGTAGAACCGGTGCGGGTCGGGGAAGTAGTGACTCACATTGACCTGGTCCTCGCCTGGGATGCCGAGCAGCCGGGGGCGGTGCATGTCGCCAATCGCGCACACGACGTGCGATGCCGTGTACACGCGGGCGCCGCCCACAGTCTCAGTCCGCACGCCAAAGCCCGCCTCGCCCCGCTCGATGTCCGTCACCCGCTCAAACGTGCGAACCTCCAGCCGGAACTGCGCAGCAACAGCGCGAAGGTACGTCAGGTACTCCTCACGGGTCGCCTTCTCCTGCGCGGGGGTCAGCAGCGGCACACCGCAAATGGCGATCCGCTCCGGGCTGGAGAAGAACCGCGTCCCGGGGGCCCACCAGTCGATGGTGGCCCCGATCATGCCCGCATCGAGGACAATCGGCGCAAGCCCTTCGCGCTGAAGGGCCCAGGCCACCTCCAGCCCGATGGGACCGGCACCGATGATCACGGGTCGCTGCACCGGCAACCGTAGCCCCTCGACAGGCCGCCCCGGCCCTGTTATACCCGGACCATGAGCGAACTCAACCGGCGTCACTTTCTCGCGGCGGGCGGCGTACTCCTGGCGTCCGCCGGCGCGGCCCGCGCCCTGCAGCCCCAGCCCGACAACCAGCCCCGCCCCGCGACAGGAGCGACGCACCCCGGCGACAGCCACCGCGGGCCCGTCTCCGTGGCCTCGGTCAACGGCCTGCGCGCCACGCAGCGGGCGATGGAG
>JAEYTB010000230.1 GCA_023434205.1 Planctomycetota bacterium
ACCTTGAAGGTGCGGGCGAGCTCATCGAGCACGGCGTTCCAGGCCTGGCCGGAGAGGCTGGTGAGGGTTCCGCCGCCGCGGGGGGCTGCGACGCCGGCGAGCACCCAGCCGCGTTTGGCGGCCTCGGCGCGCCAGAGCTTCTCGAGCTCGTTGCGGACGGCGTTCTCGTCGGGGCGTGCGCCGGCGAAGTAGATGAGGACGGGGACGGGGGTGCCGGGCGCGTAGTCGGGCGGGAAGGTGAGGAGGTAGGGGATATCGACGGTGCCGGCGCCGGTGCGGACGCGGGCCATGTCGAAGGGGCGCGGGGGCTGGGGCTGGGCCGCGGCGGTGGAACAGAGCAGGGCGAGGAGCACGCACGCGAGCAGGGCGCGGAGGTGGGTCATGCGTACATGGTTACCGGGGTTGGGCGTGGCCGCAAGGGGCGGGGGGTGAAGGGCGCGTTTTTGCGCACAAACCCGGTGACGCTCGGGCGAGCGGTGCCACGACCGCGTTCCGTCGTCGTGCTTCTCCGCTACCAGAATCCAGGGACCGCGGTCTCCGGGTTTTCTTTTGCAGCCCGAAAGAAAGTGGCCTTAGCGCCGCCGGCGCGCCGCGATCAGCCCGGCGGCGCCGATCGTCACCCACGCCGCGGGGGCAGGGATCGTGGCGTAGAAGCCCTCGACCTGCCCGAGGGCGTTGAGCCCGTGGCCGACGACCACCCGCCCGTCGGCCGACACCGCGGTGGCGGTGCTCAGGTTCCAGCCCTGAACGCCGGTGGCCCCGTTGGCGAGCAGGAATGCCTTGAGGTTGACCATGCCGGACTCTGGCGTCCAGAAGAACGCGGAGTTCTGCGAGCCCCCCGCCGCCCCGACGATGACATTCCCGTCCGCGCTGATGCCGTTGCCCTGCCCCGGGCCGATGGGGACCATTCCCGTCGCCTCGGTCCAGCGGAAGGTCGTCGTCGCGTCCATCATCCCGGTCACGACCGCGCCGTCGCCGCTCACCGCGAAGGCCTGCGACCACGTGCCGGGGACGGGCCGCAGCGATACAAAGCCCGTCTCGGCGCGCCAACGGGCCGCCTGGAAGCCCGTGCCGGTGTCCCCCCACCCTACGACAGTGCTCCCATCGGCGCTGATGGCCGCGCCCCGGCTGGACGCGCCGGTGGGGTGGATGCCCAGCGCCTGCGGACCACCCGCCTGCGTCCATCGCGTGGCTTGCAGGGGTCCCGGGGTGCTGGGAAGGCTCGTTCCAACCGCGGCGGTCCCATCGGCGCTGAGACCTGCCACGTCCGATGTCGTTGGGCTCATCCCGCTCATGGGCACCATGCCCGTGCTGTTGGTCCAGATGAAGGGTTGGATCCCGCCCGCCACACCCACAATTACTGACCCGTCCCCGCTCACCCCGGTCGCGTAGCTGTACCTGGGGGGATCAAAGAGCTGCCCGAGGCCCACCATGCCGGTCCCCGGCCGCCAGTACACCGCCTGCGTGACGCCCGTGGGCCCCCCGGCATCGCCCACGACCGTCGTCCCGTCCGCCGAGACGGCGAGCGCACGGCTTCCCGGGCCGAAGAGCCCCCCGATGCCCTGAAACGTGGCGGACGCGAGGGCTGAGGCCCCAGGAATGAGCGAGACCATCACCCCAAGCGCACACAGGGAGCGGTTCATCCTCACAGGATACTGGATGGGCGGTCGTACGCAATTAAGTCTGAGAGACTTATCATGGGATGGAAACTCGCCAGGCGGGTCGCACTGGCAGCCGCCTCGCGTGAAGTGCCACTGGCGTCTTGTCCGCCAGTGGGGCGGTGGCGTGGGGGGAAGAACCATCGTTCGTGCGCACGGACGCAACCGCGGCACTGGCAGACAAGCTGCCAGTGGCACCGGGCCGATTACGCTGCCGGGCAGGAGGTGACCATGGACCGCAGAACGACGATCGCAGAGGGGGTGCTGTCGACCAAGGCGCTGTTGACGCGGTATCTCAAGGGGTTCAGCGATGCGAACCACACGGTGCAGGCGGCGGGGCTGCCGAACCATGTGGCGTGGACGCTGGGGCACCTGGCGTTGACGATGCACCGGATCGCGGAGCACTTTGATGGGCGGGGGCTGCCGGAGGGGGACTTTGGCGCGGAGAATGATGCGCGCCGGTTCGGGACCGAGCGCGTGTGCTTTGGGTCGAGCGTTGGGGATGGCGCGTGGCCGGGGTTGGCGCGGTGCGTGGAGGTGTATGAGGCGGCGGCGGACCGGCTCGCGGCGGGGGTGCGCGCGTGCGAGGATGCGAAGCTCGACACGATGATCAAGTGGGGGCCGGGGGAGATTCCGTTGTACCAGGCGGGGATGCGGATGATCTTTCATAATGGGATGCACACGGGGCAGATCGCGGACCTGAGGCGAGCGCTGGGGATGGGGTCGATCTTTGTGTGAGGGTGAAAGCGGAAAGCGGAAGGCGGAGTGTTGTGTTCGGAGTGTGGGGCGATGTCGTGAGCGCGCGGGATTCCGTATTGGCGTGGGTGAAGTGGGTGGCGTCGCTCGTGGTCATCATGTTCCTGATCACGGGTCTGTTCATCTTCCCGAAGACGTGGGTGGTCTTTGTTCCGTTGGTGGTGGTGTGCGCCTGGCTGTGGGTGCGCGATGTGGAGTTGTACGGGCGTGAGGCGGTGCGGTCGGATGCTCATGTGCGGCATGAGCGGCGGACGCGCGGGCAGTGCGTGGCGTGCGGGTATGACCGCGCCGGTCTAGGTGAGGGGGAGGCGTGCCCGGAGTGTGGGGCTTCACCCGCCGCGCCGGGGCAAGAAGGGTGAGGGGAAGAGGTGCGTGCGGGGTGGCCCGGTGCGCAGCGCGGAGGGAGTTGGGCAATGACCCGCTCACTGCGTTCGGGGCTCGTACTCAGCCAACGCCGGGGAGGTACTGGTCGATCCAGTCGTCCTGCTTGAGGACGGCGGCGCGGTTGCGGCGTTCGCGGGCTTCGTTGCGGGACTGGGCGAGGCGGAAGACTTTGGCGGCGAGGGTCGTGCTGGAGAGCTCAGGGGTTGAGGCTCGGTCGCGGAGGAGGCGGGCGAGGAGGGGGGCGTGCTTGGTGACGAGCTCGTCCTCGAGGGAGACGAAGACCTGGGAGGAGCCGGGGTCGCCCTGGCGGCCGGCGCGGCCGATGAACTGGCGGTCGATGCGCATGGCGCCGTGCATTTCGGTGAGGATGACGTGGAGGCCGCCGGCCTTGACGGCGGCTTCGTCGAGCTTGATGTCTGTGCCGCGGCCGGCCATGTTGGTGGCGACGGTGATGGCGGCAACGCCGGCGGAGAGGCCGCCGGAGGCGCCCTTGCCGGCGCGGGCGATGACCTCGGCCTCGTCCTTGTCGAAGTTGGCGTTCAGGACCTGGTGCTGGAGGCCGCGCTGCTCGAGGAGCTTGCTGAGCAGCTCGCTGGCGGCGATGGAGCGGGTGCCGACGAGGATGGGGCGGCCCTTGGCGTGGACCTCTTCGATGGAGGCGGCGATGGCCTGCCACTTGTCGCTCATGGAGCGGAAGACGCGGAGGGGCCAGGCGGCGCGGGCGATGGGCTTGTTGGTGGGGATGATGGTGACGGGGCGGGCGTAGACGCCTTCGATCTCGATGGTGGCGTCCGCGGCGGTGCCGGTCATGCCGCAGAGGAAGGGGTAGCTGCGGTAGAAGCGCTGGAAGCTCATGCGGGCGAGGGTCTCGCGGTCGGCGGTGACCTCGAGGTTCTCCTTCGCCTCGACGGCCTGGTGCAGGCCGTGCTCCCAGGAGCGGTCGGGGAGGAAGCGGCCGGTGTACTCGTCGACGATGACGACCTTGCCGTCGACGATCTCGTACTGCTGGCCGCGGATGTAGCAGTGCTTGGCGACGAGGGCCTGGCGGACGAGCTCTTCGGCGCGGCGGGTGGCCTTCCAGATGGCTTCGCCCGCGCGGTCGGTGATCTCCTGGAACATCTGGTGGCAGCGGTGCGTGCCGCGGCGCTTGAGCTCGGCCTTGCGCTGGACGTGCTGGATTTCGTAGTCGGGGCCCTCGTCGAGCCTGGCGGCGATCTGTGAGGCCTGCTTGTAGACGCGGGACATTTCGTCCTCGCGCCGGGAGCGGGCGATGATGAGGGGGACGACGCCCTCGTCGATGAGGACGGCGTCGGCTTCGTCGACCATGGCGGCGCGCAGGCCGGGGACGAGGGGGGCCTGGGCGCCGGGGCGGACGGCGAGCTGGTGTCGCGCGGCCCAGGCGGTGCCGGCCTTGCCGAGCATGATCTGGTCGCGGAGCCAGTCGGCGACGATCTGCTTGGGCGTGCCGTAGACGATGGGGCGGGCGTAGACCTGGGCGCGCTCGGCGGGCTCCATCTCCTGGGTGATGGCGCCGACGTCGAGGCCGCAGCGGCGGTAGATGGGGGCGCGGGAGGCCGCGTCGCGGGCGGCGAGGTAGTCGTTGACGGTGAAGATGTGCAGGCGGCGGTGCTGCCAGGCGATGAGGGGAGCGGCGATGGAGCCGGTCAGGGTCTTGCCCTCTCCGGTGAGCATTTCCACGACCCTGCCGTGGTACATGGCGAGGGCGGCCATGAGCTGGACGGGGAAGGGCTCTTCGCCGGTGACGCGGCGGGCGATCTCGCGGACGCCGGCGAGGGCGCGTCGCACGGCGTCCTCATCCTGGCGGCGGCGGGCGAAGAGCTCGCGGAGGGTGGTGATGTGGTGCTCGAGGGCGCCGTCGGACATGCTGCGCATCTGGGGGGCGAGCGCGGCGACCTGCTGGGCCTGCGTCCAGAGGTAGTCCTTGTTGGTGCGGCGGTGGCGGACGGCGGTGCCGGCGCGGCTGGCGAGCATGTCCAGGCCGCGGGGGATCTCCGGGCGCAGGCGGCGGCTGCGGAGCGATTCGTAGAGGGCGTGGTATTGGGTGAGGGACTGGGTCACAGTTGGACGCGTCCCTGGATGAGCTTCTGGAGCCGGTCCACCCACTGCGCGGCGAGGGGCTTGCTGGGGAGGGTGACGCGGAGGGCGACGCGTTCGCCCGGGAGGCCGGCGAAGGTTTCGGTTTCGGGGGCGAAGTAGGCGCGGAAGAGGGGGCGGCGGGCCATCATGCCGCTGCGGTCCTCGGGCTCGGTCTCGATGAGGCCGCCGCCTGGGTAGCCCAGGCCGGGGTGGGGCAGCTCGCGGGTGGCGCCCTGGAGGCGCTTGACGTAGCGGCCCGCGAGGACCTCGTCCACGTTGGAGGATCGGCGCATCTCGACGCGGTAGTCCTCGGGGGGCAGCTCGTTGAGCCAGGCGCCCTCGGTCTGGGAGAGTGTCGCGACGACCTGGAGGCGGGTGGTGTCCACCACCTCGCAGATGCGCTCGCCCTCGCGGACGAAGGCGCCGATGAGAGATTCGGTATCGGGGCCGACGATCACGCCGTCGTGGGGGGCGCGGATCGTGAGCTTGTCGTGCTTGTCGCTGAGGTGGGCGAGCTTTTTGGCCAGGGTTTCGAGGTAGCGCTGCGCGGTCTGGGCGGAGTGCTGCTCCTTCTGCATCGCCAGGCCTTCTTTGCTGCGGACCTCGGCGATCTCGGCCTTCTCGTAGGCGAGCTCCGCGGCGAGCCGGTCGCTCTCGCACTCGAGGATCGGCTCGCCCGCCCTGACGAAGTCGCCAGGGCGCTTGAGGACGCGCGTGACAAAGCCGTCGGTCTTGACGAAGACGCCGCTGCGGGCCTCGCTCTCAACTACGCCGTCGGCGCGGCGGCGGTCGGGCATGGGGATGACGCCGACGGAAAGGAGCGTTGCGGCGATGAGGGCCAGGCTGGTCAGGATGGCCCGGCCGCGGAACTCGTTGAGCTCCTGGTTGGTGGCGACCCAGTGGGCGAATGCGCCGATGGGCGCGATGAACCACACCGCGGCGGTCCACAGGGCGAGGAAGAGGCCGATGGCGAAGAGCTTGCCCATCACGTAGAGGGTGATGGAGAAGAAGAGGAAGACGCGGTACACGGCGGCGAGCACGCCGTAGACCAGGAGGATCAGGGCCTCGGCGGGGCTGCTGGTGGGGGGCGTGGCGGTTTTGATGCGGTAGAGGTAGCGCTTGGCCAGGAACTTGAGCATGTTCTGCGAGCGCTGCATGAGGTTGGGGACCTCGAGCAGGTCGGAGAGGATGTAGTACCCGTCGAACTTCATGAGCGGGTTGGCGTTGAAGAGGACGGTGGAGATGCTGGCCGTGAGCATCACGTTGTAGCTGAGCTGGTGGACGAGGCCGGGGGTGTTGCGGGTGGCGAGCCAGATGAACGCGGCGATGCCCGCGGCGAAGAGCTCGAAGATCATGCCGCCCGCGCCGACGGCCATCCGCTGCCACTTGCTGGGGAAGGCCCAGGTGGCGGAGGCGTCGACGTAAGGGGCGGGGACGAGCACGAGCATCATGGCGCCGAACTCGGGGACCTGGCCCCCGAAGCGCTTGCAGATGAGGCCGTGGCCGAGCTCGTGCCAGAGCTTAAGGAGGACGAAGACGACCATCATCCAGCCCCAGTTGCTCGGGGCGATGGCGGTTTCAAAGCCGCTGCGCAGCGTGGCCATGTGGGGCAGGATGTTGGCGAGCGCGGCGATGATCCAGGCGACCCAGAGCGTGAAGCCGATGCGCCCGAGCAGGGGGCGGAAGAGGGGCTCCAGCCACGTGAGGATGCGGTCGGGGTTGAAGAGGCGGACGCGGAAGTACATGAGGCCGATGGCCTGCTGCTTGACCTTCTGGCCGATCCGCTTGCGGCCGCGGCCCAAAAGCTGCTCGGTCTCGGGGGGGACGTCGGCGGTGAGGAGGTTGCTGCTGAAGAGCTGGCTCAGGAGCTGGATGACGTCGTTCTGGGTGAGGGCGGCGTCGCCGTGCTTCTGGAGGCTCTGCTCCCAGACCTGCTCGACCTCGCGCCGGCCGTCGAGGAGGCCGACGAACTCGTGGGCGACGGGGTTGAGGCGGTAGTACTGGTTGGAGGAGGGGTCGTGGACGACGTGCCAGCGCTGGCCGCGGTAGTGCTGGCGCGTGATCTGGACGTGCGGGCGCAGGCGCGGCTTCATGACGCGGACGCGGTGCCAGAAGGGGGAGAATGTGGAGCGTTCAGACATGGGGGGAGATGGGACCGATGTGACGGATGGGACTCATGGGACTGATGGGACTTACCACCAGAGCCAGACCTTGAGCGTGTCGGTGATTCGGCGGCTGGCGATCCAGGCGAGGCTGCGTCTCTCGGTATTGAACTTGGCCTGGCCCTCCATGCCGGGGCGGAACCAGTTGGGCGTGCGCTCGAGGCGGGCGCGGACCTCGAAGGTGTTCTGGCCCTCGCTGGCCTGCGAGAGCGGCACGATGGCCTCGACGACGAAGGGGATCTTGAGGTCGGGCGCGGCCTTGGGGGAGACCTCGCCGGTCTGGCCGATCTGGATCAGCGAGATGTCGCGGTCGTCCACCTTGGCGGTAACGACCATGTCGGAGAGGTCGGCGACCTCGAAGAGGCGGTCGCCGAGCTTGACGGCGGCGCCGATCTTGTCCTTGAGGTCGCCGGCGATGACGGTGCCGCCGATGGGCGCGGTGATGTGGCTGCGCGCGATCTGGGTGCGGAGCAGCTCGCGCCGGGCGGCGATCTTGTCGGCCCGGGCCCGGGCCTGGGTGGCCTCGGCGTAGTCGCGCCGGTTCATGGCGTCGTCGGCGGCCTTGTCGTACTGGAGCCACTCGGCGTGGGCCTCTTGGGCCTGGAGCTCCATCTCGTAGGTGTAGAGGTTGAGCAGGGGTGCGCCGAGTTCCACGCGCTTGCCGGGCTCAACGCCGTCGGCCAGCGAGGCGATGGTGCCGTCGAAGGGGGCGGAGATGGTGCGGCGTTCGCGCGGGAGCAGCTCCATGGGGGCGCCCACGCGGTAGGTGGTGTGCACCAGGAACAGCGCGGCGGTGGCGGCCATCACCAGCACGCCCACGATCTTCCAGACGGTGTGCTTGGGGCCCACGAGCCACGCGCCGGCCTTGACGGCCGAGTCCCACGCGCGGAGCGGCAGGGCGCGGTCGTCGCTGTAGCGCACCGCGAGCACCGGCGCGACCAGGTCCAGCGTCGCCTGGATGAGCTCGATGGTGGTGAGCTCGAGGCTGCCCTCGGCGGCGGTCTCGATGAGCACCACGCCGATGATCCGCTCGCCCTTGGCGTCGGAGATGCGGAGGGGGAAGCTCGCGACCTTGAGCTTGGCATCGGAGGCGGCGAGCTCGCGGTGGCTGTGGGTGATGGCCTGGGAGAGCACCGCGTCGCCCTGCACGGGCGGGGGCGGGTAGAGGACGGTCTGCTCCTGGTCGAGGCACTCCTCCATCGCGGCCTCGAGCTTCTGGACCATGGCCATGCGGCGGTCGAGGTTCTCGGTGTCGGAGAGCGCGACGGCGCGGACGCCGGTTCGGCCGGCGCCGGGGATGGTGTTCTGGCGGCGGGCGTTGGCGCTGCCGTGGACCCAGCCCAGGGCGACGCGGTCGACGCCGAGCTGGCGGCCGAGGTCGTTGACGAACTGGAGTGTGCAGCCCTTGAAGCCGGGGACGGTGTTGATGGCGGCGATGAGCTTGGCGGCCAGGTCGAGCGCGGCGGAGGCCTGGCGCGTCCGGCGGAGGGCCTGCTGCGCGGTGTGCGTGAAGACGTACCCCGCGAGCACCTCGACCAGCGCGAGGGTCGTCTGGACCGCCTGGCGGGAGAGGCCCTCGACCGCGAGAGTCAGCACGCCCTGGAGCGGGAGGCTCTGGGTGTCCTGGGGCAGGCCCGCGGCGACGGGGACGGCGAGGATGTGCGTGCTGGAGGTCGAGGGGTCGTACATCAGCTCATCGCCGCCGAGGCTGAAGACGCCGGCGGCGCGGTTGGCGCTCACGACGCGGGCGGCTTCGCGGCATTCCTTGATGTGCTGGATGCGGGACTCGTCGCAGCGGTCGCCGCCGAAGAGGGCGTCGGGGGGGACGGTCATGCGGCCCTGGGCGTCGGTGATCTCGCCGTAGGGCCAGACCAGGACAGGCTTGGGGTGGGCGGGATCGTCCTTCTGCGCGGGCGCCTGGAAGAGGACCGCCTGCCTGGCGCCGCTCACCTGCGCGAGCACGGAGACCAGGCGCACAAGGAACATTTTGTCGTCAGGGGCGGGCGCGGAAAGCTCGGCCACGACCCGCTGCCATCCGGGCGCCCTGAGTTTGGACAGGTCGTTCATGCACGTACCCCACGGGGCCACGGGGCCCGCTGATCGTTACTCTTTCGACGCCGTGGCGGGGGCGCGACGCGTGGCGTCCGCCGCGATGACCTTCGCCGCAACTTCCGCGCTGGGCGGACTGAACCGGACCCAGGCGGGCTCGCCCGCGAGCACGCGACGATCACCCTTGGGATTGGGCAGCTCGACGCGGATGCGGCGGCTGCGGCTGGCCAGGTCCGTGGTCGGGCTGACCTCGATGACCTTGCCCTCGCTGATCCGCGCCCCGGTGGCCATGTCGAGCAGAACCCAGGCCTTGTCGCCCTCCTTCAGAGCGAGCGTGGAAGGGTCGTCGGTCGGGGCGGGCACGTCCATCCACAGCGGGTCGACGTTCACCACGCGGACCACCTTGTCGTTCTCGTTCACGGAGTGCCCGAGGTCCACGAGCACGTTGTCGACCACGCCGTCGAAGGGGGCCTTGAGGTGGAACTTGTCCACGCGGGCCTGCAGGCGCTCGACCTGGATCACTTCCTGGGTCTGGTTGACCTGGGCGGACTTGTAGTCGAGGTCCGCGGCCTCCGAGCTGAGGCGGGCGCGGTCGAGCTCGAGCTGGTTGGCGGCGCCTTCCCTGCGGAGCTTCTCGGTCTTCTCGAACTCGAGCTTGGCGAGCTCGGCGGTCTTGCCCGCCCGCTGCACAGGCCAGTCATACTGGGCCTTGGCCTCTTGGAGCTTGAGCACCGCGAGGTCCTCAAGGTCGTCGCCCTTGATCAGGATGTCACCGGCCTTCACTTCCGCGCCGCCGCGGACGAGGATCTCGCGGATGTGGGTGGGCAGGGAGAAGCCCATGATGGCGTCCCGGCTGGGGCGGGTGGCGGCCTTGGTGCCCTGGAACTCGGAGATGACGGAGGAGTCCAGGCGTGCGACGGCCCTGGGCCTGCGGCCGGCATCCACCTGAGCGAGGGATGGGGTGGCGAGGAGGGCGAGCAGCACCGCGCCCGCGGCGCGGGCGACGAAGGGGTGGGATGGCATGATCAACTATACGTGCGTGGCCCGCCGGCCTGTTGCCGCGGGTCCCCGAACGGGGCGATTCGTTGGGTCCGAGTTTGGTTATTAGGGTCAACCGCTCCCCCGGAATCGGTCGGGCCGGGGCGTTGGGCGGCATTAGCGGCGGCTATCCTTCGCTTCGCGGCGCTGTGCGCCCCCCAGGAGCCTTCATCTTGTCCACCAGCGTGCTCACCGCCGATTCGAAGACCGCCAGCCTCGCCCTCCACGGCGGCACGCCGGTCAGCCCCAAAGCCGTCCCGTTCATGTCCACCGCTCTTACTGAGGGCGACATCGACAGCGTGGTCGCCGTGCTCAAGACGGGGATGCTGCGGGCCGCGAGCAAGTGCGCGGAGCTTGAGGACCGCTGGGCGAAGGCGACGGACGCCCGGTACGCGATGACGTGCGCGAACGGCACGTGCGCCCTGCAGCTCGCGTATGAACCGCTGATCAAGCCGGGGGATGAGGTTCTGGTGCCGGCGTGGTCGTATATCGCGACGGTCTCGATGGTCGTGGCCCGCGGGGCGACACCGATCTTTGTGGACGCCCTGCCCGACACCTACCAGATGGACCCCAAGGACGCCGCCCGCAAGGTGACGTCGAGCACCACGGCGATCGCGGCGACGCACCTGTACGGCTGCCCGGTGGACATCGACGGCTTCCAGGCCCTGGCCGAAAAGCACAACCTGATGGTGATCTACGACGCGGCCCAGTCGCACCTGGCCACCTACAAGGGCAAGGGGATCGGGGCGTTCGGGGACGCCGTGACCTACTCGCTGTACGCGACCAAGAACTTCGCGACCGGCGAGGGCGGGTTTGTGACGTGCAACGACGAGGGGTTGGCGCGGGAGATCAAGCTGCTGCGCTCTCACGGCGAGACGGACAAGTACCTGCACGAGTCGGTCGGTTACAACTACCGCATGAACGACCTGACCGGCGCGCTGGGCCTCTCCCGCCTGGAGCGGCTGGACGCGCAGACCAAGGCCCGGCAGGCCGCGGCGGCGAAGTACGACAAGCTCATCGCGAAGATCCCCGGGATCAAGACGCCGGTGACCACGCCGGGCGCCGAGGCGGTGTACCACCTTTACACGGTGCAGATGGACCTGACCAAGTTCCGCTGCACGCGCGACGAGTTCTGCAAGGCGCTGAACGCCGAAGGCGTGCCCACGGCGACGCACTACCCCCGCTCGCTGCCCAAGCAGCCCGCGCTGAGCGAGTGGGACAGCCACGACTGCCCCGTGGCGGACAGCCTGGCGGGCAAGGTGTTCTGCCTGCCCATGCACCACGACCTGACGGACGACCACTTCCGCATCGTCGGCGAGGCGCTGAGCAAGGTGGCGGCGGCGTATAAGGGCTGAGACTCTCTCGCCCGGGTTACTTGAACGGGTCGATCACTTCCAGACCGCCGGGCTTCACGCGTCCCGGAAAGCCTGTCGCGCTCTGACGGTCAATCCCTGAAAATCAGCCACACAATCGCCGCGGCGATGAGCGTGCCCAGGCCGCCGATGCCGTAGATTCGCACGCCCCGCCCGGAGCGGCCGGAGCTGCGCGTCCGCTCCTCCTTGAAGTTGCTCTTGTCGAACTTGCTCACCCCGGTCGTGGGCACGAACTTCAGGTCGTCGCGCATCTCGAACGAGTTCACGAACTCCTTGAAGTACCCGTCGTTCCTGGAGCCGTTGCTCTTGAGGTCGTAGCACTCGAACTGGATGGACTGCTTGGCGCCCAGGTAGGTGTAGAGCGTGACCCGGTACTCCTTGCCGTTCTCGTCCGTGTCCTCGCCCCAGGTTGTCAGCAGTCCGCGGCTGCGGTCCAGCGTGCCGTTGCGGGCGAAAGCCTGCTGCATGTACATGCCCAGCTCAAAGTCCCGCAGGCGCGTGACCTCCTCGGGCAGGTTGGTGCCTTCTTCGATCTCCTCGTAGGTACACTCGGTCAGGTCCAGGTCGGTGCGGTTGATGAGGATGTAGGGGTACGTGAAGGTGTTCATCCCGCCGCGGGTGAAGCCGGCGATGTAGGTGAAGACCTTGTCGGTCCACTGCTCGCGCTCGACCTTCTCGCGGTGCTTGATGATGTCGAAGGCGATCTGCTGCCAGCCCGGCGGGCAGGTGAACTTCCAGCTCTTGCTCTCGGACTGGTAGACCTGCTGGGCCGCGGCGGGCAGCGTGAACAGCGACAGCACCGCGAGCACAAGAGCGAACGACACCTGCTTCATAACGGGCCCCCTCAAGGTGGCGGCAGGCTATCAGAGAGCCCGGCCCGCGTCTACACAACATTCAGAGGCGGGCGACCAGCACCCGGTGTGCGCCCATGCCCGCGGGCACGAACTCGAAGGATGTGGCAATATCTGCCGGGACCAGGATAGTCTGGCCCTGATCCACTTCCGTGATCGCTGGTTGCCCGGGCCAGAACATGTGGCCCCATCCCCCCACCGGCATGATGACCGTTGCGGCGCGGACGCGGGGGCGGACGGTCTTGCCCGGTTCAGGCTGTGAAACCGTAAAAAACTCGGTTGTCAGGACGTCGCCCTTGGAGAGCCGGAGTGCGGGCGGGGGCGGGCCTAAGTCCATGCACTCCAAGCATTCCGAGATGTGCAGCGCACGCCCTTCGCGCCCCCAGTCGAACACGCGGAATGTCGTATCGCTGGGGGTTTGGACTTCCGCGACCACGACCCCGGCACCCAGCGCGTGGACCGTGCCGCTCGGCAGGTTGTGGCACTCCCCCACCACCGCCGGGACGCTCATCAGATCATTCGAGACTGTTGCATCCGCAATATGCTGGGCGAAGGTCTCGCGCGTGACGCCCGGTTTCACGCCCTTGTAAATCACGCTCCCGGGCTCGGCCTCCAGGATGTACCAGCACTCGGTCTTGAGCTTGGCGCCGGCGTGTGCCGCGGCGTAGGCGGCGCTGGGGTGTACCTGCACGGAGAGGTTCTCACGCGCGTCGAGCAGTTTGACGAGCAGCGGGAAGCCGCCGTCGATGGGCTTGGCATCGCCCAGGAGCCGCTCCCCCCACAGGTCCATCGCGTCGTGCAGCGTGCGGCCTTTCAGCGGGCCGTTGGCGATGACAGACCGGACGCCCGCCCCGCCCGCGCCGGAGGCGGAGGTCGCCGCGAGGTCGGCGAGTTCCCAGCTCTCGCCGATGCGGTCGCCGGGCGCGACCGCCTTGCCGAACTTTGCGAGCCTGTCCCCGCCCCAGACCTTGGGCAGGAGGACAGGCTCAAAGAGCAGGGGGTAGGGGGCGGGCGTGGCCATGCGTACACCGCCTAAGCAGAACGGAGAGCGGGGAAGGGGACGCTCTCCCGTTCCCGGCTCTCCGCGTTTGATTCGCCGAGCGTGTTCAGTACGGCCGCTGCTCCGTGGACATGCCGCTGATACGGGCGTCGAAACACACGCGGTCGCCGACCACGCCCATCACATCCGAAATGAACCGGCGCTTCTGCGCCTTGACCTCACGGGCCAGGACGATCAGCTCATCCCCCGGCACAACCGGGGAGCGGAACGCGGCGTTCTCGATCCGCAGGAAGGCCACCAGCGTGGGGACCGGCTTGCGCGTGATGAACATGTAGCACGCGAGCTGGGCCGCGGTCTCGATCATCAGCACGCCGGGGAACATGGGCTTGCCGGGGAAGTGCCCGGCGACCCAGAACTCGTCGTGCTTGATCCGGCGGCGCGCGACGCCCTGCGTCTTGTCCGCGTTGCACCAGATGACCTCGTCGAGCATGGTCATGATCCCCCGGTGGGGGATCCACTGCTCGACCTGCTCGCGCGACGCATGGACCGCGCTCAGGTCGATCGCGCTGAGGTCGAACAGCAGCTTGGAGGGCGCCGACGCTTCGCCGGGGTCGCTCTCAGCTGGCCTGGTCAGTGACATTCCGCAGCTCCAGGATCTTTTCCCGCACCATCTGCGCGGTGTTCTTGACGTCCTGCATCGTCTGGCGCGCTCGGGTGCCCGCGGCCTTGTTGCCGCCCGCGGCCTTCTTGATGTCCTCTTCCGCCTCGGTGACCAGCTTCTTCAGCTTTTCATACTCTTCCATGGCCATCCCTTCCTGTTGGGCTGCTCACAGTGTCGCCCCGGATTGTGCTCGCCGCCAGCCCGGCTGGAACCCGGGAAACCTCGCCACCATAGTACCGAACCTACTTGGCCGCTTGGGGGAGGAATCGCTCGATCACCTCCAACGCGGCGTGGAGGTACTTGGGGTTGCCTTCCCGCTCGACCAGGGCCGGGGCGCAAGCCGCCATCAGCACACGTCTTACGGTCGCCAGGTCGGCGTAAGACTCGTCGGTTGGCAGGCCCCGCTCCCGTCGGAACCGGGCCAGGACTGAAACGGGCTTAATGCCGTGGAGCAGCTCGGTATGCCCCCAAAACTGCCGCTCCAGGTAGAGGGCGTCCTCGGCCCAGTGGCCCGGGTGGACGAGGGCCAAGTCCACGAGGACACAGCCGTTGCGCACGCCAGGCAGTCCATCCGGTATGGGGCGGCGCAGGGCGTTGCCGGGGTGCAGGTCGCCGTGGCACCATGAGTTGATGGCCCGAGACTCCCACTTTCCCTTGAGCACGGGGAGGGCCTTCTGGACCTTCTTGAGGCACTCGTTCCAGCGCTGCGAATCTGGCAGGTGTCCCTGCTTCATGGTTTCGCGGGCGTGCCGGATGGTGACGTCCCACGTGGGCGTCGGAGGGCGCGGGCCCAGTGGCATCGCTTTGAGAGCCGCCGCCTGAAAGTCCGCGGTAGCGGCCAGAAGGTCCATCGCGGCCTGCTCCGTGAAGGCCTTATGGAGCGTCGGCCCCTGGAGCCGCTCCACGATCACCCACGCGAGGTCGTAGCCGTTGAGCTGCTGGCCGGCGGCGACTACCCGCGGCGTGGGATATCGCACGCACCGCTCGGACTCCCACTCCCCCTCGGGCACGTGTCCGAGCGCGGTGGTCCAGCGGTGCTCGAGCGGGCCGACGGGCAGCTTGATGAGCACGCCGATGCGCCCGCTGGGGCCCATGTCCCAGGTTGAGAAGCCGGTGGCCGCACCGCCGCGTTGCCAGGTGGCGCTGAACCACTCGATGGGGCCGAGCCGGCCGTGGGTCTCTTTCTGAAGGACCGGTGCGAGGGCGACGGCGAGGTCGTGGGTGTCGGCGACCGGCGGAGCGTTGTGCTCGTGATTGACGCGGTGGTCGGTGACGCCGCCTTCGCTCATCTGAGGACAGAGTACACGCAAGCGGGCTGCGCGGGAAGCGGGTTTGTGCGCTTCAAACAGTCAGGTGGATTGGTGGAGCGCGATGAGCTGGTCCACCGTCAGGGCCTCGGCCCGGTCGGTGGGCTGGATGCCCGCGGGCCACGCGCGTTCCCGGCCAAGGATTGCCCCGAGTTGTTTGCGGCGCTTCTCGAAGAGACTTTGAACAAACGCGGCGAGGGCGCGGACATCGGGGGCCAGCGGCTCGGGCCGGCGGGTGAGGCTCACCATGGCGCTGGTCACATCCGGTCGGGGCCAGAAGCACTCGGGGGGCAGGGTGGCGATGAGCCGGACCTCCGCGGCCACCTGCGCGATGACGCTGAGGGTGCCGTAGTCCTTGGAGCCGGGTTTGGCCAGGAGGCGGTCGGCGACCTCGCGCTGGATGGTGACGAACTGGCCGACGCAGGCGGGGTGGTTGATCAGGAGCACGCTCATGACGGGGGTCGCGGCGCCGTAGGGGAGGTTGGAGACCAGGCGGAAGGGGCCGGGGCCCAGGGCGTCGAGGATGGCGGGGGCGAGGGTGCGCTTGTCGGCGAGGCAGTCGCCCTCGACGAGGGTGAAGCGGTCGGCGAAGGGGGCGAAGTGCTCTCGGAGGTGGGCGGCCAGGCCGCGGTCGATCTCGGCGGCGACGACGCGGCAGCCGCGGGCGAGGAGCTCTTCGGTGAGGGCGCCGGTGCCGGGGCCGACCTCAAGGACGGTGTCGCCGGGCTGGAGGGCGGCGGAGTCGACGAGCTTGCGGATGAGGTTGTGGTCGAGGAGGAAGTTCTGGCCGAAGGCCTTGCGGGGGGAGAGGCCGCGTTTTTCGAGGATGGCCTTGATGTCGGAGAGGGTTTGCACGGGGGAAGCGTAGATGCGAAAAGGTTGCAACTGATGTCTGTCCGGGCGGTACACCAGACCATGAACATCTCGAAACTCGTATCCCTCGGCTTCGCACTTGTCCCTGCTTCCGCCTCGTGGGCACAGCCTTGTTCACCCACGTGGGAGGCCAACACACCGGGGTTCAACGGCGCCGTTCAGACCCTGATTTCGGGTGACCTCGGGGCCGGCCCGCGGCTGTACGCCGGCGGCGCTTTCACGGTCGACGGCTCGAAAGTGGCGGTGTGGACCGGCAGCGGCTGGGAGGGGGTGGGGACGGGGCTACCAAACAGCGCGGTTCAGTCGCTGCTGGTCTTCGATGATGGCCAAGGGCCTGCGCTGTATGCCACCGCGTTCACCGGCGTGTTTCGATTGCAGGGCGTGACCTGGCAGCGCCTGCCCGACTTGAGCGGGCCCAACTTGACGCTCAGCACCGTTGATCCTGATGGACCTGGACCTGAGCCGGTACGGTTGTGTGTGGCGGGCTCGTTCTCGTTCCCGTTCCCACGCACGGAGGTAGGGTGTGCATACTGGGATGGCGTCGCGTGGCAATCGGTGGGGAGTGGAATCCCAGCCACCAGCGCTCTCTCGTGCGAAGTGGTGTCGGCCGCGAACCTGGACCCCGACGGGGACGGGCCCGAGCCATCGGCGTTGTACGTGGTCGGCGCTTTCAACTCCACGCAGTTCTGCAGCATCGTGAAGTGGGATGGGTCCACGTGGAGCCGCGAGGCCGCACACCTGACCGGCTCTTCGAGGTATGCAGGGGCACTGGCGGTATTCGATGACGGGACAGGGCCGGCGCTCTACGTTTCCGGCAACTTCATCAACGGGAATCAGCTCATCCGGTACCGCGGCGGCACGTGGACGGCGGTTGGCAACCCCCAGTACTTGGTATCTGGCCTGGGCCGCGACGGGGTACGGGGGATGGCGGTGGTCAACGACGGTTCGGGCCCGATGCTGCTCTTCGGAGCGAGGCTCTGGTCGAGCGCGAGCGGTCATATGCTGGCCTGGCGGCGGGGCGGATTGGCGCCCTACTCGCTCGGAGTCGGAGTTTTCCCTTCGATAAGCTCTCCAGTCAACGCGCTCGTCACCGTGCGCGACGCGGCGGGGACCTACCTCGCGGTCGGCGGCTGGATCTCGGGCGTTCTGGATGCGGTCGGGCAGTACAGTCCCGTGAGCTACTTCGCGCGAATCTCGCTCTGCCCGGACATCTGCAACTCCGACTTTGACCACGACGGCGATGCCGCGACCGACGCCGACATCGAGGCGTTCTTTGCCTGCCTCGCGGGCGACTGCTGTGTCACGTGCATCTCCGCGGACTTCAACGGCGATGGGGATATCGGCAACGACGCGGATATCGAGAGCTTCTTCCGGGTGCTGGCGGGCGGGAACTGCTGACCACGCCGAAAAACCCGCTACCAGTCCCCCGCCACGATCTTCTCCACCGCCACGCCCACGCCGTCCTCGGTGTTGCTCAGCGTGTGGCGCTGTGCCGCGGCCTTGATGAGGGGGATGGCGTTGCCCATCGCGACGCCCAGGGCGGCGTTGCGGATCAGGGTCTCATCGTTAACCTCGTCGCCGATGGCGGCGATGCGGTCGGTGCGCAGGCCGAGCTTCTTTGCGAGGACGTTGACGGCGGACCATTTGTTGGCGCCGATGTCGAAGAGCTCGAGGACGTGGAGCATGCGGCCGCCGGCGCGGCTGGCGTGCTCGGGGGCGACGACGGCGCCGAAGCTGTGCATGCAGGCGCGGTCGCCGCAGATGCCGGCGAGGTCGGACTTGATCTCTTCCATGACATCGGAGAAGCCGCAGGCGCCCACGCGCACGGTGTGCTCGGGGTGGTCGTCCTCTTCGAGGTCGCGGGCGTAGCGAACGCGGACGTTCATGGACTCGAACCACCACTGGGTGACGGGGTCGAGGGGGAGGTTGTCCCTGCCGCGGACGACGAGGTAGTCGTAGCCGGCCTGCACGGGGTCTTTGAGGACGAGGGCGGCGTGCTGGTGCTCGAGGAGGCGGTGGACGGTTCGCTCGACGAGGCCCAGGTCGATGGCGAAGCGGTGGACTGTCCCGCCGGAGACCGGATCGGCGACGATCGCTCCGCCGGCGACCACCACCGGGTCCACCTGCTCGATCTGCTCGATGATGTGCCGGCACTCCACCAGGCCCCGCCCCGTACACACGGCGATGCGCATGCCCGAGTCGCGGGCGAGCTTGAGGGCTTCGAGGTTGCGCACCGAGACCTTGCCGCGGGGGTCCAGCAGCGTTCCGTCGAGGTCGATGGCGAGAAGGTCGTATCGGGGCACCGGCAAGAGTACGGGGGGGCGGGCTTTCAGCCCGCGGCCGAGGTCTTCGGGTCCAAGATGGCGTTGCGGGCTGGAAGCCCGCCTCCCCGGGTGCGCTGCAAGACTTTGTTGCGGGCTAAAAGCCCGCCCCCCCGGGTTCCGGGGCGGGGCCGAAGGTGATGGCGTTCTTGCCCTGGCGCTTGCTGGCCAGCGCGTTGCGGTCCGCGGCATTGAGCAGTTGCTCCACCGTGACGCCGTCCCAGGGGTACGTCGCCAGCCCGCCGGAAATCGTCAGCGTGCCCGCCGCGAGGCCCGCGAGCTTGGGGAACCTGTGCTGCTGCACCTGCTGCTGGAAGCGCTGCGCGATGGCGAACACGGAGGCGGGGTGACGGCTGCCCTCCTGGCGCGGGCCCTCGGGCTCGTAGAAGATCACGGCGAACTCATCGCCGCCGATACGGCAGACGCGGTCGGTGGGCCGGATGGTGCTGCGCATCAGCTTCACCGTCTCGCGGAGGATCTCGTCGCCGGCGTCGTGCCCGTAGCGGTCGTTGTAGACCTTGAAGTCGTCGATGTCGAAGAGCATGATCGTCACGTTGCGGCGCGCTGTGCGCGCCTGCTCAAGGGCCGAGGCCAGGAACCGCTCGAAGTAGCGGCGGTTGTAGGCGCCGGTGAGGGGGTCGGTGAACGCCGCGGCACGGAGCTGGGCCTGCTGGTCGCGCAGGCGGAGCCACGCCGCGAGCCACCGGGCCTGGAGCGCGAGCATGGCGCGGTTGACGGCCTGCCCGCGGAGGTAGCCCAGCACCTCGCCCTCCCACAAGACGGGCTGGTCGCCGGCGTGCTCCTCGGGCCGGGGCGCATCGGCCCCCTGCGGCACAAACTCGATGGCGTCATCGCCGGTGCGGGCCCGGATCAGGGCCAGGGCGGGGGCGAGCACATCCTTGCCGCGGACCATGAGCTGCACGAGCTCGAGGTCGCCCATATCGGTGCTGGCGGCGCCCTCGGGGTCGGGCATCACCGACGGCTCCGGCATCCTGGGCTGGGGTTGCGGGGCTGCCGGCCGGGCCGGCTCCGCGTTAACGTGCGATCCGTTGCCGCCGGCCACGCTCCGGACGCGGCGGCGCAGGTCTTCGGGCGAGAGCTCCGGCGTGAGGAAGCCGTCGAAGGGCGAGCCCTCGGCGCGGGCCCCGACGCCCAGGACGACCACCGCCGGGTTGGCCACCCGCAGGCCGCGGACGAACTCGGCGACCTTCCCGCCTCCATGACCGTTGGACGCTTCTTTCAAGGACTTCTCCGCATCGGCCCCCACCACCACTACGCCGGCCGGGGCGTCGCTGATCGGGGCGGCCAGGATGGCGACGGCCTCCAGCGGGGTCGCGGCCCGCTCGAGCTCGAACTGCGGGTCCAGCCGCAGCGCACCATCGACCCCCGTCCGCCCTACGAGGATGACCCGCACCGTTTGTCCTTTGCCAACGCCCACACCACGCTCCCTTATCCGCCCTCCGGGCGGCCGTCCCTGCCGGGGCACTTCCGTGGCACACGACCGTGCCGCTGGGCACGGGGCGGTCTCCAACCGCACGGGTCAATTGTGTGCTTTGCGCGGCTCAATGGCGAGCAGCATGGCCAACTCTTCGTCGGTCAGGAGGTGCGCGGGCCGCTCAGGCCGCGCCTCCTGCTCCGTCCCCCCGCGGAGGGGCTTGTTATTGGACGCGTGCGGTGCTTTGACCTCCGGCAGCGGCGCAGGTGCCGTCATTTTCGGCCCCTCGTCGTCGTCCCCGGCGAGCCGCAGGGCCGGTGCCGACGCGTTTGGTTGAGGCGCTTTGGGCGTCGCCGGGGCGGGCCAGGGCTTCTCCTGCGACCGCCAGGCACCCCGCTCAACGCTCCCCACCGCCCGGATCTGGGGCGACGGCGACCCCTCGTACGCCCACAACGCCGCATCGGGAACGTAGCGGTCGGCCATTCCCAGCACCTCGCCCATCGCGGGCTGTGCCGAGGGCTCGACCACCAGCAGCACGTTCACGGCCCCCTGCCCGGCGCGGCAGAGGTACACCATCGCCTCGAACTCGCTCTCGGCGTGGACCGCCGCGCAGCCGGCCTTGGAAAGCGCGTGGGTCAGGTGGTCGGGCACGGGAGTGCCGCGCCGCCGCCAGACCACGCACCGGGCCCGCTGCAAGCCGTCCTTTGCCAGCCCGTCCTGGTTCCCCACGCTCATACCCGCAGTGTACGGGTGACGGCCCCGAAGCCCAAGGGGAAATCGAGCGGTTGGGCTAGCGTGCGGCCCGCGTGCGGTCCACAAACTCGTCCGCCCTGAGAACCACCAGCCCCACCTGGTTCATCATGGGCTCGGCCAGGGCTTCCAGGTTCACTTCCGGCTGCGGACGGGGCGGCAACGCCGCGGTGTTGCGGTGATGCTTGACGAACAGCATCTGGTCCTGGATCGCGGCGACGACCTTCTCCATCTCGTCGCCGGCCTGGTCCATCTGCTCGGCGACGACGCGGAACCTGGCCTTGTAGTCGTTGAGGCTGCGGCGGCTGGCCTCCCGCAGGGTCTTGTCGTCGTAGTCCTCCAGTTCGCGGCCCCACTGGCTGAAGTGCTCGTTGGCGCTGTTGCGGGCGAGCTTGAGGCGCCGGTCGGCGCTGTGGCGGCGCGACTCGCACCGGGCAAGCTGGCGGCGGATGACGTCGTACGCCTCCTGAGGCCGGGCTCCGGTGGAGGCCTCCGCCCTGATCTTGCGCACCGCCTCCACGATCTGCTCGCCGGCCAGGACGTGGGCATCTCGCGCCGACTCGACGTTGCGGGCCAGCACGGCCATCTTGTTGTGCGTAAAGGCGTCGAACCGCGCGGGGTCCTTGTCCGTGACGCACCCGCCCAGGCCCATTCCAATGATCACGCACAGCAGCAGGCACCGCACCATGCCCACAGCGTACCCGCTTACTGGGGCTGCGGGACGCCGATCCGGAGCATCCCCTCGATGACCGCCCCGCGCTCGACGACGATCGTCGGGGCCTGGCAGTCGCCCTTGACCCGTGCGCTGCGGCCCAGGTACAGCGGCCCCAGGCTCACGACCCGGGCCTCGACCGCCCCAAGGATGTCCACGCCCTCGCACGCCTCGATCTGCTTGGTGACGGCCCGGCCCTTTTTCTCGACCAGGACCTTGCCGCAGGTGGTCAGCTTGCCCGCGAACCCGTTGTCGCGCACGAGCAGATCGTCCAGGATCAACCCGCGGTGGCACAGTGGGCACGACGCTGACCGCGCCGCCAATGAGACAAAGATCTCCTTGCGGCAGTGGTAGCAGCGGACCATTCGTTCTTTGACCGGGGGCATCTCCACCCCTCCTGCGAGCAGGCGGCCGGGCGATCAGGCCGCGTTGTTGGCGGCCGGGGCCTGGCCCGCCCACGCCTTCTGCGGCGCAGCGCCCCAGAAGGCGTGGGCCAACCAGCCCTCCGCGACCGGCAACGCAGCCTGAGACGTGCCAGGTCTGATCGCAGGGAGGGGTGGAGATGCCCCCGGTCAAAGAACGAA
>JAEYTB010000275.1 GCA_023434205.1 Planctomycetota bacterium
ACATCGGGCTGCACAAGCTGAAAGAACCGCCCGACCTCCGCCTCCAGCTCCGCCGACGAGAGCTCCGCCAGCGGCTCCCTCGCCTGGCACGGCCCTGGCGCGAGCACCGGCGAGTTGAACACCTCGAACGTCCGGACCCCCCGGAAGTCCTGCATCCGCCGGACCTTGCACGGCCCAACCGCCCCGCTCACCGGGTCCGGGATGTACGTCAGCCCCCCCGACAGCCACAGCACCTCGTGCCCGCGCTCCACCAGCTCCAGGGCCAGCTGCTGGGCGTAGACGTTCGCCCCGCCCCCGTTGGCGGCCCCCTCGGCTACTCTGGCCCAGTTCACCTGCACAATCCGCATGTGGCCGCGAGTATATGTTGGGCCCGTGAGACCGCCTGGAGACCCCGCCGTGCAGATCACCTGCGACCGCTGCGACCAGCCCTTCGAGGTGGACAACCCACAACCCGGCCAGAAGGTCGCCTGCCCCCAGTGCGGCGACATCTCCGTGATCCCCGGCGCCATCGCCGTGGGTCGCGCCGTGGGCTCCACCCCTTCCCCCGCCGCCCCCTCCGCCCCCGACCGCGCCGCCGCCGCGGGCTACCCCCCCGCCCACGGCCCCGAGGCCGAAGTCCTCCTCGTCCGTCCCGCCATGCTCCGCGCCCACCCCTTCCGCTTCCTCATCCTCGCCCTGGTGCTCCTGGGCGGCCTGGGCGCCGGCATCTTCTTCATGTTCTTCATGACCCCTATCAACACCCCCGTCGCCATCGGCGGCTTCGCCCTCGCCGCGGTCGCCCTCGTCCTTCTGGGCGTCTGGAAAGTCCACACCCTCAGCGAGGGCCTGCGGATAACCACCAAGCGGACCGTCGAGACCAAGGGTCTGCTCAGCAAGTCCACCAGCGAAATCCTCCACGCCGACATCCGCAACATCCAGGTCGAGCAGACCTTCCTCGACCGCGTCTGGAACGTCGGCTTCCTCAGCCTCGCCTCCTCCGCCGAGAGCCAGGACGTCGTCGAAATGCGCGATGTCCCCAATCCGGCCAAGGTCCGGTCGATCATCGACCTCTACCGGCCGATGTAACCGATAGGTCAGATACCCCAATCCCACGGGTTGGGGCCGCGCGAGGGGTCCCGGACGCCCCCGCCGGTTGCAGCCGCTCCCCCGTCCGACTACCCTCCCCCGCCCTTCAAGGAGTGGTGCGTGACGTTCCTCCACGAGACCCGCCGCAGAGTCCTCTGGGTAATCGTCGGTGTCGGCGTAACCGCCGTCGCCATCGCCTCCTGGACCGCCCTCCCCGCACTCCCCATCGTCGGCGTCGCCGTCGCCACCCTCGCCCTGGTCGTCAACCGCCTCACCCAGGGGCTCCGCCAGTCCACCTGCCTGGGCTGCGGCCAGGATGTCAGCCAGCTCCCCCACGGCGAGCACGGCGTCATCTGCCCCCACTGCGGACACATCACCTCCGATATGCACCTGGCTGAAGATCCTGTCGGCCCGACCCTCGCCGACCCCGATGAGGACGACGAAGCCCGCGCCTGAGGTACGCTGGGTGAGCCCCCCGCTCCCCCACCGCTCTTTCACCCCCGGGCATGGACGCTGCCGATGAACTCTCCCGTGATTCCCGACTCCCTCTCACGGCGTGACCTCCTCAACGCGGGCCTGCTCCTCGGCGGCGCCGCCCTCCTCTCCGGCTGCCAGAACGCCCCCCGCGGCGGCGTGGTCAACCTGCCCCCCGGCGTCTGGCCCGACCCCACCAACGTCAAGGACGCCACCGTCAAGCCGCCCGCGCCCTCCGTGCAGGCCGGCCTCGCCGACGGCGTGATCCCGCGCAGCCGCTGGACCAGCGCCAAGCCCAACCTGCGCGTCAGCAAGCCGATGAACGGCATCACGCGCATCACCGTCCACCACAGCGCGATGAACTCCACCGGGCTCTCCAGCGAGCGCGCCGTCATTGACCACCTCGAGAAGATCCGCCGCAACCACGTCGGCCGCACCGACGAGCGCACCGGCGCCCACTGGGTGGACATCGGCTACCACTACATCATCGACCCTTCCGGACGCATCTGGGAGGGCCGCCCCACCAGCATCGAGGGCGCCCACGTCTCGCGCACCAACGACCACAACCTGGGCGTCATGCTGCTGGGCAGCTTCACCGAGCACCGCCCCACGCCCGCGGCCCTCGAGACCCTCGACCGCTTCGTCGCCGCCCAGATGCGCCTCTACCGCGTCGCCCCCCAGCGCGTCTACACGCACCAGGAACTCCGCAAGACCGAGTGCCCCGGCCGGACCCTCCAGGCCTACATGAACGCCACCCGCCAGAGCAGCGGCCGGCTCGTCCAGATGGCACGCGCCTGATAAGCCGGTTCCGGCGCTCCCAATCCCGGCTCAGCCGGCCCTTCTGAACAAAGCTTGATCCTCCGTGCGCCCCGGTGTCACGCCGCTGTGCCATGGTGACCTCACCAGGAGCGGCCCGCGCCGCGGCTGCACCATTGTCACCCCAAACCAGGAGGTTCTCATGACAGACACGCGCACGGTATGGCTCGCCCGCACCCTCACCGCAACGGCCTCGCTCGCCGCCGCGGCGGGGCTCGCCCTCGCCCAGACGACCCAGCCCGAGGTCCCGATCTACCAGCCCGGCCTCGCCCAGCCGCAGAAGGACAAGGATCACGGGCACAAGGACACGGCCAAGTCGGAGTTCTCCGACCGCACGAAGTTCTACGACGAGCAGGCCACCGCCCAGCTCAAGACCTGGTTCGACAGCAACGACTACACCCCCTCCACCGAAGCGTGGTGGCGCGACCAGGCCGATCAGACGCAGGCCATGGCCCCGGACCAGGACGGGTGGTTCGGCTACACCGCCGGCAACGAGACCGACTGGTTCTACGACTACCACGATCCCACCGTGTTCGTCTTCATCCCCGGCGACCGCGCCGACACCTACGCCTACGGCTACCGCTACTACGACTTTGACGACGACGGCACCTACGACGCCATGGCCGCGTACAACGACGGCAACACCGACGGCACTTTCGATGACGTCCGCTTCGTCACCTTCAGCGAGCAGATCGCCGGCCAGGACAAGCAGCGCCTCTGCGAGAAAAACCTCATGAGCGCCGCGCGCCAGGAAACGCTCTCCGGCGCCATCGAGAAGACCAAGCGCGTCAAGGTCCGCGGCGGAACCGAGCACCTGGTCGTCTCCATCAAGCCGGAGGGCCAGCAGGACATGACCGGCGAGGGCGCCGCCGCCGACCTGGGCCCCGCCGACCAGCTCTCCGCCCTGACGATCCAGGAAGGCTCGACCATCACCGTCAAGGGCCCCAAAGCCAAGCTCGGCAACCGCGACGTCCTGCTGGCGAGCTCCATCGAGCTCGACGGCCAGACCAAAGAGATCACCCGCTCGGCCCGCAACATCAACGCCCGGGTCATCGACACCCACGAGCTGAGCATCCACGGCAAGGATCACCAGATCGCCCTTGTCGAGGCCAGCCACCAGGGCAAGATGCACAAGGTCGCCGTCGACCTTGGCCCCAAGGACCAACTCAACATGGACCTCCAGAGCGGCCAGCAGCTCCAGTTCGCCGGCTTCCCGGTGAAGGTGGAGGACCGCCCGCTCTTCATCGCCAAGTCCGTGCAGAAGGACGGCCGCACCGTCCACATCAAGCGCAAGCTGGACAGCGCGAAGCACGACAAGCACCTCGACAAGGACCTGAAGGACCTCGACAAGGACCTCAAGGACCTGGACAAGGACGACATGCCCGGACGTGACGACGACCGCTGACACGCCCTTGCAGCCCGATGACGAGAAGGCCCCCCGGTCACCGGGGGGCCTTTTCCATTCTCAGCAGCTCCCGCCCGCGAGCACCCGGAAGAACGCCTCGATATCCGCATCCGTCCCCAGGTCGCCATCGCCGTTGAAGTCCGCACTCCCGCACGGCTCCACCACGCCCATCCCCACCGGAGGCGTGATGACCTGCGCACAAATGTTCGACACCATCGCGTCGTACACGGCGAGGTGGTCCGCCAGCGTCGGGTTCAGCAGCGTCAGCGTCGGCGAGTGCGCCCCCGAGAACGCGGGGTCGGTGTTGGAAATCTGAACGCCGTCCCTCCGCCAGCGGTACGACAGCGTCTGCCCGGCGGTCCCCGTCGCCGTGGCCGCCACCATCAGCGACGCCGGCACGCCCACCGTCGCCTGCGTGCGCTGCGGGTACTGGGTGATCAGCGGCCCGCTGGTGGTGGTGTTGCGGAACGGGACATAGGTGTTGAAGTTCGGCTGCACCGCGACCACGTCCGGCAGCAGATCACCGGTGAGCTCGCCGATGGCGATCCCGCGGGCGCTCGAGTCGGACAGCCCTCGCACATACGGGCTAAACACCCCCTGCCCGCCGCCGTTGAGCAGCGTCGTGAGCTGGTTGCCGCCGGTGGCGACGACGTCGAGCCGCCCGTCGGCGTTCATATCCGCGATCTTGACCGAGCCCACGCTCACGCCGCTCGTGCCCACCAGCCGCGGGACCATGGGCCCGTAGCCGAACTCCGGCGTGCGGTAGATCGTGGCGAAGTTCGGGTTGCCCGTGCCGCCGATGGCGAGGTCGAGCTTCCCGTCCCCGTCCAGGTCGCCCAGCGCGATGGAACGGGGCTGCCCCACGCCCGCGGACATCGGCGCCTGCGGGGCGAACGTCCCACCGGAGGTGCGGTAGAGCAGCGTGATGTTGCCGGTGCTCGAGTTGCAGATGGCCAGGTCGGGCCGGCCATCGCCGTTGAGGTCTCCCGCCGCGACCCCCACCGGGATGCCGCCCGTGCTGAACCCCTCCGGCGGTCCGAACTGGCCGTTGCCCAGCCCCATCATCACCCACACGCTGGCGGTGCCCGAGCTGGTCATCGCCAGGTCCAGGTGGCCGTCGCCGTTGAAGTCCGCCGTCGTGATCCCCTGCGGGGTCACGGCGGGCGTCGGATGAACGCTCGTCGTGCTCGGAAAGCCGTTGTTGTTGATGTAGAGGCAGTAGCCCCCGTTGTGCCCCGTGCTCGCAAAGTCCGGGCGGCCGTCGCCGTTGAAGTCGCCCGTGCACAGGTCGTACGGGTTCGCCCCGGCGCCGAACCCGTTCCCGTTGATGAACGACCCGTTCCCGTTCCCCGGATAGAACAGCACCGCGCCGGCGGTGCTGCACGCGACCGCGATGTCCAGCACCCCATCCCCGGTGTAGTCGGCCAGGACACTGGCGGTGGGCCCCAGGCCGGTCGCCTGCGTGGTGACCTGGAGCAGCTCATACCCGCACTGGGCGTGGGCGACCGCCCCGATCAGCAGGACGGCGGCCGCGCCCAAGGGCCGGCAGGAACGAACGAAGTGGGTGGTGTGCATCATGGCAACATACCCGGCGCGTCAAGCAAGACCGCGCGGCCACCAATGCACGGAATTTCGCGCCGAGTTACCGGGCCGGGCTGGCCACGTGCTGGTCCACCAGGATGGGGTTCCCATCCGGGTCAATCAGCGTGATCGACGCCGGCCCCGAGGTCCCCTCGTCCGCCTCCGAAGTCAGCGTCAGCCCCTGCGCCTTCAGCCTCCGCTGCACCTCCCGGACATCCTCAAAGTCCGCCAGCGTCGCCGCGTTGCGGTCCCATCCCGGGTTGAATGTCAGCAGGTTCTTCTCGAACATCCCCTGGAACAGCCCGATCGTCGCCTGGTCGTTCTGCATGATCAGCCAGTTCTGCGACTGGTCCCCGCCCATCACCCTGAACCCAAGCTTTTCATAGAACGCCCGCGACGCACCGATGTCCTTCACGGCGAGGCTGACGGAAAAGTTGCCGAGTCTCATGGGAACGTCTCCTTGCCAGTAGCGTACCGCGCGCCGTGCCACGACCGTGCTCTGACGGTCGTGCTTCCCTCACACATTCATCCGCCAGATCGCGAAGTTCAACCCCGCGGCGAACGTCACCCACGCCAGGTACGGCAGCAGCACCGCCCCCGCCACCGGCCGCACTCGCCAGAACAGCACGACCGTCGCCACGATCGTTACCCACAGCAGCACGATGTCGATCATCGCCAGGTCCGGCCGCCGCAGCCCGAAGAACAGCGGCGACCACGCCGCGTTGAGCACAAGCTGCACCGCGTACACCCACAATGCGGCCCGCACCGCTCGCACCCGGCCCCGCTCACGCCACACCAGCCACGAAGCAACCCCCATGCTCGCGTACAGCGCCGTCCACACCGGCCCAAACACCCACCCCGGCGGGTTCCACGAGGGCTTCGCGAGCCCCTCGTACCACGCCGAAGGCCCGGTGAACACCCCGCCCAACGCCGGCACAAACGCGATCAGCAACGCCGCACCAAGCGCCAAGCCCCCACGCGCTGTCAGCGTCGTCGTCATCGTGCATCCTACCCCCGCCGGTCGTCAGCCCCCTTGACTCCCCATTCCTTCAATGTTAGTATTCACCAACATTGGAGCCGCCCATGCCCACCCCCTCCCACCTCACCGCCACCATCCTCCGCTGGAC
>JAEYTB010000126.1 GCA_023434205.1 Planctomycetota bacterium
CCAGGTACCAACCTCCGGCCCGGGTTACAACTCGCGGGCATCACTCGTGTTTGATTCGCAGCGGGGGATGTGCGTGCTCTTTGGCGGGAAGGATGCCTGGGGAAACACGCGTGCGGACACGTGGACATGGGACGGCGAGGCATGGCGACAGATCGGCTGGGCACCGCCGGCGGGGCGCGTGGGGGCGGCGATGGCGTACGACTCCGAGCGGCAGGCGCTGGTGGTCGCGGGGGGAACGCTGAGGACGTACCAGTCGCCCGAAGCAAGCGTCGATGACTGGAACTCCGTGTTTGAACTTGCCGAGGGCCGCTGGACGGGCTGGCGTCAGGCGACGATGCCGGGCAGGACCGCCTTCTCCGCGGCCGCGTTCGATCCACTGAGAAGCGTCACGGTGCTCCCAACCGGAGGTCTCACATGGGAGTGGGAGACCCCAACGTTGAGTTACCGCAGCGCTGGCAATGGACCGGCGACCGGGGGCCACCGCGCGGCGTATGACGCTGCCCGCGGGGTGGTGGTGGCGCACGGTGGCTCGGGCACGCACCTGTTCAATGGCACGTCGTGGACCGTGCACACCGGGCCGTCGCCCAGCCCGCGGCAGTGGCACAACATGGCGTACGACCCGCGGCGGGAGCGGGTGGTGCTATTCGGGGGTGTGGGGCCGCTGAGCGACCTGTGGGAGTGGGACGGGGCGGGGTGGACGAACCGGGGTGTGCCGGGGCCGGCCGGGCGGAGCCATCACGCGATGGCGTACGACCCGGTGCGGGGGGCGGTGGTGATCGTGGGCGGGCGCGCGGATGTCACGCCGTTCAGCGATGTGTGGGCGTGGGAAGGCGCGGCGTGGACCCAGCTCGCGGATGCGCCGTTCGAGCGCTGGGGGGCGGGGATGGTGTACGACACCGCGTCGTCGAGCCTGCTGCTGTTCGGCGGCGGGGCTTCGCCGAGCCTGCCCTCCGACATCCGGGCGGAGCTGTGGGCGCTGCCCTCGTGCCTGCCGGCGTGCGGGCCCGCGGACTTTGATGGCGATGGGAGCGCCGGAACGGATGCGGACATCGAGGCGTTCTTCGCGTGCCTGGCGGGCTCGTGCTGCGCTTCGTGCTGGCACCTGGGCGCGGACTTTGACCACGATGGGGATGCGGGCACGGATGCGGATATTGAGAGCTTCTTCAGGGTGCTGGCGGGGGGGGCGTGCTGAGGGGTTACGGCGCGTTTGACGCGAGGAGTTTCTGCACGGCCTCGAGGCGCTGCTTGTGGACGGGGCGGTCGGGCTCGAAGACTGTCAGCGCGTGGATGTGGCGTTCGGCGGTGGCGTAGTCCTTGCGGCGGAGGGCTGTCGTCGCGGCGAACTCGCGTGTGGCGGCGTCGTAGGGGTTGACCTGAGTGGCGCGTTCGGCCTTGACGGCGGCCTTTTCGAGGTCGCCCTGCGCGGCGTATTGGCGGGCGAGCTCGATGGCGTAGGCGGCGCTGCGCTGCTCGCGGGCGTCGAGGTATTCGAGGTGGGGGATGGCGTGCTCGGGGCCGCGGTCGAGTGATTCGCCGTTGCCGGAGAGGTAGAACTCGGCGAGGAGCTTGTGGGGCATGACGTCCATGGGCCGGAGGCGTGCGTAGCGCTCAAGCAGCGGGACGTCGTCGGCGGTCGCCTTGCCGCCCTGGGCACGGACACGGTCTTTCAACGCCGCGGCGAGGACGAAGGGGTTGTCGGGGTGCTCGCCGAGCCACTTGCGGACCAGCTCGGGAGAGGCGTCGCGCGGGACGGCGGGGCCGTCGTCGGCTTCCTCGCCGGGCTTGCCCTCTGTGTGGCGCTGCAGGAGCGTGTTGATGTCGGGGGTGTCGTCGGAGGGGAACATACCCCAGCCGATGAGCTGGTCCTTGGCGTAGGCCTTGAACTCGCGGAGGAACTCGGCGCGGCCGATGCCCAGGACCTGGCGGAAGGCGGCCTCTTCGCGGACGCCCTGGGCGTAGAGGTCCATGAGCTCGAGCGGCTTGGTCATGCCGTAGCGCTCGATGATGAACTCGTACATCCAGTGGCCCTGGGCGTAGGCCTGCGAGCGGTCGGTGGGCTTCTTGGGGCGGGCGAACATCACGTTGATGGTGTCGAAGTCGAAGAGGCTGTCGGTGCGGTAGGCCTTGGCGAGCAGCTCGACGGTGACGGTGTCGCGGGGGGCGTCTTCGAGGTAGACGGCGCCGGCCTCGGTGAACCAGTGGGGCAGACGGTTCTTGGTGCGGCTGAGGGTGACGGTGTGGGTGTACTCGTGCTGCACGACGCGGGCCCAGTCGTAGGCGCCCAGGTGGCCGGGGCCCTCGCGGGGGGCCTCCATGGCGATGACCGGGCCGGTCGCCGCGGCGATGGTGTGGAGCTGGGGGATGCCGGTGATGCGGACGCCGAAGGTGCGGTGGTTGGGGTAGAGCTCGACGACGGTCTTCGCGGCGGGCTTGTGGTCGATGCCGCCGGGTTCGCTGCCGGTGACGCGCTGGAAGATCTGCTCGAGCTTGGGGAGCATTTCTTTGGCGACGATCTCGTCGGCGCCGGGCTTGCTGCGGACGATGAAGTGCTCGCTCTCGCTGACGACGTAGGCGTCGAGCTCGCGCAGCAGCGTGAGGCTGTTGGCGGCGCGGACGTTGAAGGAGTCCATCTCGCTGGCGGTGCGGAGGGCCTCGTGTGCCGCGGCGATGCGGCCGGACTGCATCTCGGTCAGGCCCAGCTCGATGACGGGCTCGGGCCACCTGGGGGCGCGTTTGGCGGCCTCGCGCAAGTAGTTGGCGGCCTCGTCGTACTGGCGGGCGGAGGCCATGGCCTTGCCCGCGGCGAGGTAGGCGGTGGGTGAGCCGGGGGCCAGCGCGTCGAAGGCGTCGAGGCGGCGCTGGGCCTCGTCGAAGTCGAAGCGGCCCGCGGCGGCGGCGGCCCAGGCGGCGCGGAGGTCACGCTGGTTGGGGTACTTTTCGAGCGCGGGGCGCAGGGCGTTCTCGGCGGCCTCGCCCTCGTTCTGCTTGAGCTGCACCATCGCACGCACCATCGCGGCGTAGGGCGAGAGGTTGGGCTTGGCGAGTTCATCGAGTCGCAGGGCGATGCCCTCGGCGCGGACGAAGTCGAAGGTGTCCGCGGCGGTGCGGCCCGCGAGCAGCCACGCCTCCGCGCTGCCTGGGTTCATGGAGAGCGTGGCGAGCAGGGCCTGGCCCATTTCGGGGTAGTTGTTCTTCTCTTCAAGGAGCAGGGCCTCGGCGAGGGGGGCGCGCCAGGAGAGGCGGTCGAGCTCGTCGCGGGCCTGGCCCAGCTGGGAGATCATGCCCTGGAACTCTGAGCCGGACTTGCTCGCGCCGTTGATGCGGGCGAGGAGCATCAGGCCGCGGACGGCTTCGACCAGCTCGTCGGCGTCGCGGGTGTCCATGCGGCGGCGGAGGGTCTCGAGCTCCGTGGCGGCGTCGGCGGCACGGCCCAGGTCGTAGAGCGCTTCGGCGCGGAGGCGGGTGGCGCGGAGGCTGCGCTCGCTCTTGAGCAGCTCGAGGGCGGCCTCGGGTTCGCCGCGGCGGAGGCGGGCTTCGGCGCGGTCCTCGACAGAAGCGGCGGGGTCATCGAGGCTCACATCGAAGAAGTCGCCGCGGACGACGGCGGCGCGGGCGCGGAGGGCGGGCGTGGTGAGGTCGCTTTCGGTCCACAGGCCGTGCTTGATGCGGATGGCGCTGCGTTCCGCATCGGTGAGGTACACCTGGTCTAGAAGGGTCTGGACGGAGGGCGCCAGGGGCGGGGGCTCCATCGGCTGGATGGACCTGGCTTCGTCCTCGTCCGGCTCGACGGGCGCGGGTTCAGCCTGCTCCGGCGGGGCCGGCGGCTCGGGCTGTGGCTGGGCCGAGACGGGAAAGCCCGCCGCGGCGAGCAGCGCCAACATCCACATCCTGCGTCGAACATCCAGCAAGTCGTGCCTCCGTGCAGCTGGGCGTGAGCCCACCACCCGTACGTTCCTGGTTTATCGGCGGTTTTCCGGGGGAAGTTCCTGGATGTCCTGTTTCCACCCGGCGGGGGTGGTGGTGTCCAAGGCCTGGGCCGGCACGCTCTGATTGACCTTGACGTTGGCGAGCTGGACCAGGGACACATCGCCGGTCGGCGTCACGGTCCGGGCCATGCGGGGCAGGAGCTGGCCGGTGGCGGGGTCGGGGCGGTACCACAGGCGGATTTCGGAGAGCTCGATCGACCGCTCACCGGGCTTGGGGGTGAGCTTGAGCTGGTGCGAGCCGCGGACGAAGTGTTCCAGCGGCTGCTGCATCGCGGGGTCCTCGGCCACAAGGTCCTTGGTCGCGGGCAGGAGTTCGGCGTCGAAGCGGCTCAGGATGTCGGCCCGCTTCTGGCCGATGGGCAGCGGGAAGGGCCCCTCCCCCACTTTCAGCGGGTCGAAGCCGCCCGCGCGGGTGATCTGACGCTTGATGATCTGATGCTGCTGGGGCTGCTTTTCCACCAGCCACTCGCCGTCGAAGACGAGGACCTGGTCCTGGGCCATGGGCGGCTGGTCGCCCAGCTTGAGGGACTTGAAGTGGATGGCGAACTTGCGGCTGCCGGGGGCGGGCTTGTTTTCCGGGGTCTGGGCCTTGGTGTCAACGAAGTAGAGCCTGCCGCGGCGTTCCTGCTGGTCGCCCTCCAAGCCGAACACGCGCTGGTAGAGGATGTCGGCGTCGAGGGATCGGAGGTTGGCGTCGGCGGTTTCGAGCTGCGCGAGAAGGTCACCGGCGGAGCTGATCGAGGGCTGCGCCGACGGAATAGGCGCGGGCTGGGTGGTTGAAGGCGCGGCCTCCGGCACGGGCTGAGCAAGGGCGAGCGAGCCCGCGGCGAG
This sequence comes from Planctomycetota bacterium, assembly GCA_023434205.1. Classification (GTDB taxonomy): domain Bacteria; phylum Planctomycetota; class Phycisphaerae; order Phycisphaerales; family UBA1924; genus JAEYTB01. Next base: position 4,818 of record JAEYTB010000126.1, read on the forward strand.
GGCGAGGAGGGCGGTCAAGGCTGTGGGGTGGCGGTTCATCCGGCTCCTTCCGATCTGCAAGCTGAACGCCGCGGGACCACCGGGCTTGCGGAGCGCGGCCTGCGTGTCGCGGTTCACCGTAGTAGACCACCCGCGTTGGAGGGGGCCATAAAAGAGAGGCGGACCAAGGGGGCGGCCCCCTCTCGGCTCGGGTACCCGGTGGTGGAACGGCGAACACACCATCGAACGAAACCCGGGCTTTGCCCTTGGAATGACGCCGCTCGGGAGTAGACTGGCCCCGAGCCGGGGGGGTCCCGGATATCGGGAGGGTTTTCCATGATGCTCAAGGTGCTTGCGGTCGTTGGCTTGCTGTGTGTGGCTGGTGAGGTGTTCGCCCAGCCGTTCACCTACCAGGGCCGGCTGGAGGATGCAAACCTGCCGGTGAATGGCAGTTACGACTTCGAACTGGTGGTCTTCCCCCTGGCGGTGGGCGGCGCGCCGGTCGGGGTCACGACGACGGTTCTGAACCAGCCGATCACGGGCGGGACGTTCACGGTGCAGGTCGATCCGGGTGCGGGGGTGTTCAACGGCGCGGAGCGGTGGCTGGAGGTGCGTGCCAGGGCGGCGGGGGGCGGGGCGTACACGACGCTGACGCCGCGGCAGCCGATCACGCCGGCCCCGTACGCGATGCGGGCGCTGCGGGAGTGGCTGGTGCCGTCGGGCCCGGCGACGCTCGCGGTGGACTCGACGCAGCAGCGGCTGTTCCTGAACCGCGTATCGCCCGTGACGCCCAGCGAGTACTTCGGGTTCACGACGCCGACGGGCGCTGGTTCGTACGGCGGGATGTACGTCAACACGCAGGCGAGCAACGGGCGGCCTTTCTATGGGTATGCCGGGGCGGGCAGCGGGCTGGCCTGGACGTACTTTGAAGGGACTGCCTCGCAGTGGCGTGTGAACGTTGCCGGCTTTGACCGGGTAAGCGTCGGCAGCGACGGCAATGTCGGGATCGGGACCACGGCCCCTGCCCACCGCCTGGATGTGGCCGGCACCGCCCGCGCTGAGAACTTCCGGTACACCTCGGCGCAGACGCGGTACCTGTCCCTGCCGCCCAGCGCCTTCCGGCCGCGTCAGGACAGCGCGAGCGCGATCGTCGAATCCGCCGCGGGCGAAACGTACTACGTGGCGGCGATCGGCACGGGGAACTTCACGGCGCCGCTCAACCTCCCCGATGGGGCGCGGATCACGGCGGTGCGGGCGTGGGTGGTGGACAACTCCGCCGCGGGCAACCTGGCGGTCAACCTGATGCGGCGGGGGTACGGCGCGCCCGGTTACTCGACGATCGCCAGCGGCGACACCATCGGGGCCATCGCCGGGGTGCAGGAGGTCGACTGCCTGACGATTGAGCACACCGTGAACAACGAGACCGACACGTACATCATCTCGGTCTTTTCGAGCAACTGGGACGGCATCCTGACGTCGATCCGCGGCGTGCGGGTGACGTACACGGTGCCGGCGCCGGACTGACCATGGGCGAACAGCGCGGGGCGTGCGCCGGGCTCCCCCCGGGGCGGGGGCGGTGCGCGCTGCAGGGCGGGGGGGGGCGCTTCGGGCGCGGGCGAATCGCCGGTCCGTATGATGCGGCCATGTCCCAGACCACCACCTCCCCCGCTGCCGCCGCCCCCGCGTTCAACATCGTGAAGCCCGAGGGGCCGCTGGTGGATGTGATGGGCGGGGCCCAGCGGGTCGAGGCGAAGGTGCTGGACCACGGGTTTGTGGCGTTGATCGACGCCATGCCGCGCCTGGTGCCTGAGGGCAAGACGGCGGACAGCGCGATCGTGCAGGCGGCGCGGGTGTCGTACGGGCAGGGGACGAAGCAGGTGAACGAGGACCGGGGGCTGATCCGGTACCTGCTGCGGCACCGGCACACGACGCCGTTCGAGATGATCGAGTTCAAGTTCCACATCGCGATGCCGATCTTCATTGCGCGGCAGTGGATCCGGCACCGGACGGCGAACGTGAACGAGTACTCGGCGCGGTACTCGATCGTGCCGGACCGGTTCTACAAGCCGACGCTGGATGCGGTGCGGAAGCAGTCGGCGAGCAACCGGCAGGGGGGCGAGGAGACGTTCGAGGTCAAGGGCGGGGAGCTTGGCGAGGTGAGCACGGCGCAGGAGTTCCTGGACTTCCTGGGCGAGTGCGAGAGCCAGTACTCGAAGTACATCAAGCTGACGGAGAAGGGCGTGTCGCGGGAGCTGGCGCGGATGGGGCTGCCGGTGAACGTGTACACGGAGTGGTACTGGAAGTGCGACCTGCACAACGTGCTGCGGTTTTTGTCGCTGCGGATGGATGCGCACGCGCAGCTGGAGATCCGGGCGTACGCGAACGCGATGCACGCCCTGCTGGAGCCGATCGTGCCGCTGACGATGGAGGCGTTCCGCGATTACGAGCTTGAGTCGGTGCGGCTGACGCGCCTCGAGGTTGAGGCGATTCGGGCCGGATCGCCCGAAATCGCCACGGCGAACAAGCGGGAGCAGGCGGAGTGGGCGGCCAAGCGCGCGGGGCTGGGGCTGGGGTAAACGCGCAAGAGTTGCCGGCGTGCGGGGCGTGGCTGTTCGTATTGAACAGACCCCAAAATCAGTGCCCTGCACGCGGATTTGCACAGAAAAAATGAGGGTGGCGAGGGGGGCTGATTGCCCCCGGGGGACCCCCCGGCATGGGGTTCGCTGGGCGGCGGGAATATCTCGCTAAACGCTGTGATTTCAGGGATTTATGCGAGCATTACCGTGACCATACAAAATACGAACCATCGCGCGAATCTGGGGCACAACGCGATCTTCAAGGAAAAGTGCCGATTTGGGTGGCAAAAACGTCTTGCAGTCCCAGAGGGGCTCGGTATCCTCTCAGCCGGGTCAGAGAACGGCTTGCCCGTTCAACCGCGTGTTTGGGGTTCCCATCTTCGAGTTTCCGTTCTTTTTTAGTTCTAGTGAGGAGATTGTCATGAAGAGTGTGATCGCTTCCCTCGTTGCCGTCGCCGGTCTGTCCGTCGCGGCTGTCGCCGATGTCAACACCCGCGTGGACATGCTCGTGTCCAGCAACGGGACCGACTTCGGCAGCTCCGTGGACCTGCTCGCCGGCAGCGGCATGCAGACCGTTGAGGTGCTGGTCCGCATGACCTACATCGGCACCCGCACCGACGTCGCCGGCTTCGCCTCGGCGGTGTTCCAGCCCACGGTGTCCAACTTCGGCGGCGGCGATGTGGCCCTGGCGTTCGCCAACGGCGGCGTCGGCTCCAACACCAGCGTGCCCTCCGGCGCGGTGGCGGATGCTGCCGGCCAGTACGGCCGCATCACCCCCTTCGCCCGCACGAACATGTCCACGACCACCGCCATCTTCAACCACCTGCACGCCGCGGGTTCGGGTGGCGCTCCGGCCGGCTCCTGGCTGCGTATCGCGCAGCGTCAGGTGACCAACTGGATCGGCGGCTCGGGCAACACGACCGGCGGCTCGGGCGTGAACGTCGCCCAGCTCGCCAACGTCGGCCGCACGGCCGCTGACCCGGCCTTCGAGAGCAGCCTCTCGGTCAACGTGTTCCGCTTCGGCATGCAGATCAACACGGACACCGGCGAGCGCACCCTGCTCGTCGATGCCCCCCTGGATGGCTTCGGCAACCGCAGCGGCACCACCGGCGAGCGTGAGGTCTACTGGTGGAGCCAGGGCGGCCTCAACGGCACGTCCGGCGACGTCCGCGGCACGGCCCTGGTCAACGGCGGCGCGATCAACGTGATCATCCCCGCCCCCGCTTCGCTCGCTCTGCTCGGCCTCGGCGGCCTGTGCGTCGCCCGTCGCCGCCGCTAAGCGGCCTTCCGCCTGACGGTCTGATAACCGTCGGCTGATCGTCCAACGCGTCACACTCACCCCCTCTTGGTACCACCAAGAGGGGGTTTTTCATTTGAAACACCGGACAGGCACCGTCCAAAGGGGTGGTTTCCCCCCACCAAGTGAGCTTTCGGAAAAACTCACTCACATTATTTGTGGCATCGCCTCAGACCTGTGGCAGGTTCCTCGTGGGTCATGAACGAGTCGTTCGTTCATCGAAAAGCGTTAGTGGGTCTATTCCCCAAACTTGGTCTGTGAGGAGATTGTCATGAAGAAGATGGTTGCTTCTCTCGTCGCCGTGGCCGGCATGTCCGTCGCGGCTCACGCCGTGGACAACACCAGCATCGTCTGGCAGGCGTCGCTCGATGGTTCCACCTGGACCAGCGACACGCTGATCGTTCCGGCGGGTGCGCAGGTCGAGGTCCGCGCTCTGGTGAGCTACACCGGCACGGCGGCCCCCGTCGGCCTCGCGTCGTTCGTGTTCCAGCCCACGGTGTCCAACTGGGGCGCCGGTGATGCCCTCCTGCCCTTCGTCAACGGCGGCCAGGGTGGCAACACCTCCAGCCCGCTGGGCGTGGTCCCCGCTGACGGCCCCGGCTACGGCCGCGTGGTGCCGTGGGGCCGCTCGGCTCTGAGCGCGACCTCCTTCCTCCGTGGGCACACGCACACGGCGGGCTCGGGCGGCGCTCCCGCCGGCTCCTGGCTCCGCATCGCCCAGAACCAGGTCACGTCCTGGATCGGCGGCACGGGCAACACCACCGGTGGCTCGGGCGTCCCGATCAGCCAGCTGAGCGAAGTCGGCCGCACCACGGCTGACCCGGCCTTCAACAGCCAGCTCCAGAACATCGTCGTCTTCCGCATGGGCCTGGACCTCGCGGACGGCAACACCGACCTCCGCAACCTGGTCGTCGACTCCCCGATCGCGGGCTTCGGCAACCGCAACAGCACCACGGGCGACCGTGAGGTGTACTGGTTCGCCAGCACGACCGAGGCGACCGGTTCGATCCGCGGCACCGCCGTTGTTGACTCGGTGACGATCAGCATCGTCCCCGCCCCCGCCTCGCTGGCCCTCCTGGGCCTTGGCGGTCTGGCCGCGGCTCGCCGCCGCCGCGCCTAAGTCTCTGAAGTGTGCGGGTAGTAGAACCCGCGACTGACGCTTGACTCGCCCCTCCCTGCTAAACCCAGGGAGGGGTTTTTCGTTTTTGGGGGGAAGGGGGGGAGCTGGGACGGAAAGGGCGCATGGGACAGATGGGACGCGATGGGACTGGGAG
>JAEYTB010000027.1 GCA_023434205.1 Planctomycetota bacterium
TCTTCGGCGGGCCGGGAGGCGCGGTGAGCAAGCTTGTCTCCCTCTCCTCCGCCGCGGTGGTGCCCGCGGTCAACGCCGAGCACGCCACACTCTTCGGCCAGGACCCGCACAAGATCATGTACTACGTGTCCGCCGTGGTCGGTGCGCTGGGCATCATCGCCGCGTACATCCTCCACCTCCGCGGCCGGACCACCGCCGCGACCGCGAAGGCCGACGACCTCCTGCCCGCTTTCGGCCCGGTCGCCACGGCGGCGCAGAACAAGTGGTACGTGGACGAGTTCTACGACTTCCTCATCCGCCGGCCGCTGCTGGTCCTGGCGCACATCTTCCACACCATCGACCAGATCCTTGTGGACGGTCTGGTCAACCTCGCCGGCTACCTGCCCCGGGGCACCGGAAAGGTCCTCCGCCCCAGCCAGTCCGGCGAGCTCCACGGCTACGCCATCGGCATGGCCGGCGGCCTGGCCGTTCTCCTGATCATCATCCTGTGGGTCGCCCGCTGATGCACACCACGCTCAACATCCAGTCTGACCTGCGGGGGTGCGCGGCATGCTGATCGCCCTGATCCTCATCCCCCTGGCCTTCGCGGCGCTCATCATCGCCGCGCCCGAGCGCCAGGCGCGGAACGTCGCCCTGGGCGGCACGCTCATAGCCCTCGCCGTCGCGCTGTTCGCGATGCTCCCGGGCCAGTTCGACTGGGCCGGCCAGGCCGCCGCGGAGTTTCAGCACGCGCAGACCTTCGCGTGGCTCCCCGAGCTGGGCCTGCGGTTCTCGGTCGGGGCCGACAGCATCGCGATGATGCTGATCGCCCTCACGGCGCTGCTGGGGCCCATCTGCGTGCTGGCGTCCACCACCGCCATCACCGAGCGCCTCAAGACCTACTACGCGTGGCTGCTCATCCTCCAGGCCGCGATGACCGGCGTCTTCGCCGCCCGCGACCTCATCCTCTTCTACACCTGCTTCGAGTTCACGCTGGTGCCGATGTTCGTGCTCATCAGCCTGTACGGCAGCACCAACCGCCGCAAGGCCGCCATCAAGTTCTTCCTCTACACCTTCACCGGCTCGATCATCGCGCTCGCCGGCCTGGTGTACGTCGCGTGGCGGGGCTCGCTGCCCGACCAGCTCGGCGTGTGGACCTTCGACATCGCCCGCCTCCAGTCCGTCGGCTCCTCGCTCCCGCTGAACGTGCAGGAGTGGGTGATGCTGGCGATGATGGCCGGCTTCGCCGTCAAGGTCCCGCTCTTCCCGGTGCACACGTGGCTGCCCCTGGCGCACACCGAGGCCCCCACCGCCGGCTCGGTCATCCTCGCCGGCGTGCTCCTCAAGCTGGGCACCTACGCCATCTTCCGCTTCGTGCTGCCCTTCACGCCCGCCGCGGTCGTCGAGTACGCCCCCGCCATCGCGGTGCTGTGCATCATCGGCATCATCTACGGCGGCCTCATCTGCTGGGTGCAGAAGGACGTCAAGAAGCTCGTGGCGTACTCGTCGGTCGCCCACCTTGGCTTCTGCATCCTGGGCATGTTCGCCCTCAACAACAACGGCCTCACAGGCTCCATCCTCTACATGATCAACCACGGCCTCTCGACCGGGGCCCTCTTCCTCCTCATCGGCATGGTCTATGAGCGTTACCACACCCGCTCGATGAACGAGCTGGGGGGCCTCGCCGCGAAGATGCCGATCTGGGCCACGTTCATGGTCTTCTTCACCATGGCCTCGGTGGGCCTGCCCGGCCTCAACGGCTTTGTGAGCGAGTTCCTCTGCCTGCTGGGCACCTTCCAGGCCAGCAGCGCGTGGGGCAGCAGCACCAGCATGACCGAGTCGGGCGCGCTCGACATGGGCCTGTGGGGCTCGGCCGGTCAGGCCGTTCCCGGAGCAACCTTCGGCGACCTGGGCCCGTGGTTCGCCGCGATCGCCGGCATCGGCATGATCATCGCCGCGATCTACCTGCTCTACATGGTCGGCAAGGTGGTCTGGGGCCCGCTCGTCGAGCCCGCCGGCCACGGCCACCACGCGCACGGCGCTGATGAGGCCCACGCCTCTCCGCTCCCCACCGACCTGAACGCCCGCGAGATCGGCATCCTCCTCCCGCTCGCGGCCCTGTGCATCTGGCTGGGCGTGTACCCCAAGCCGGCGCTCGAGGCCCTCCAGGCCCCGATCGACCGCACCATCGCGGTGGTCCACCGTGCAGCGCCCATCCGCGCCGCAGAGTCCACGGTGCAGACCCCCGCGCCGGTCGCCGCTGAGGAGGCCGCGCCATGATGGACCGCCTCCCCTACCTCTGGCCCGAGATCGCCCTCTTCATCGCCACGTGCGTGGTCATGGTGCTGGGCCTCTCCCGCAACCTCGCCGTCCGCCGCACGACCTCGCTGGTCGCGGGTGTGGGCGTGCTCGCCGCGGGCATCCTCGCCTACACCCACACGCCCCAGGACTTCGACGTCACCGCCCAGTCCGGCCAGCTCCTGCTGCCCTCGATGGTGCAGTACGCCAAGGTCCTGATCGCGGGGGTCGGCCTCCTCCTGCTCATGCTGCTCGCGGGCACGGTGGACCGCGCGGAAGAGGCCGCCGTCGCCGCGGGCCGCCGCCAGTTCGATCCGCTCCGCAGCAACCGCGCCGAGTTCTACGCCTTCTACCTCTTCTCGCTGACGGGCCTCATGCTGTGCGCGGGCGCCGACGACCTTATCTGGCTCTTCCTCGCCCTCGAGCTCACGAGCCTCCCGACGTACATCATGGTCGCGATCTCGACGGCGCGGAACCGCAGCCGCGAGGCCGCTGTGAAGTACTTCTTCCTGGGTGCGATGGGCGCCGCCGTGTTCCTCTACGGCTTCGCCCTGATCTACGGAGGCACGGGCTCGACGAACCTGAACGACATCTACCAGCACTTCCGCGCGAGCGGCATCAACAGCATCGCCATGGCGGGCCTGCTGCTCTCCATCCTGGGCCTGGGCTTCAAGATCGCCGCCGTGCCCATGCACTTCTACACGCCCGACGTGTACGAGGGCGCCGCGCCCCAGGTCTCCGCCTTCCTCGCCTTTGTCCCCAAGACCGCGGGCTTCATCGCGATCCTCCTCCTGTGCAGCACCGTCGGCTGGGGCGAGGACGGCCACCGCCTCCCCGACGCGATGCGGCTGGTCCTGTGGGTCACCGCCGCGCTCACCATGACGGTGGGCAACGTGCTCGCCATCCTCCAGAACAGCGTCAAGCGCATCCTCGCCTACTCCTCCATCGCGCACAGCGGCTACATGCTCGTGGGTGTCATCGCCGGCCCCGGCCCCTCCGGCAACGGCAACTCTTTCACCAGCAACGGCCTCTCCGCCGTCCTCTTCTACCTCTTCGCCTACGGCATCATGAACCTCGGCTGCTTCGCCGTGCTCGCCGCGCTGGAGCGCAAGCCCGGGCCCGACGGTGAGCCCCGCGAGGTCGAGACCGTCAACGACCTCCGCGGCCTGTGCCGCTCTCACCCCCTCCTGGGCTGGACCATGGTGCTGTGCAGCCTCAGCCTTCTCGGCTTCCCGCCGCTGCTGGGCTTCTTCAGCAAGCTCCCCCTCTTCACCTCCGCCATCCACGCCGGCGAGATCACGCTCGTCGTCGTGCTGGGCCTCAACTCCGCCGTCGCGGCGTACTACTACCTGCGTCTCGCCTTTGTGCCCCTCCTCGAGAACGCCGACGCCTCCGTCGAGCCCGCGACTCAAAGCCCATTCAAGTCGCGCCAGGCCGCCGGCCTCTTCGCCGCGGTTGCCGTGGTGGCCCTGGGCGTCGGCGGCTACTGGCTGCTCCGCCCGGTCATGGAGAGCACGCTCAAGGCGGGCACGTACCAGACCCCGCCTGTGCAGAGCGTCGACGCGGAGTGAAGTCAAGTAAGGCGACTCACGCGGGCTTCGGCGACCGGCCCGTGCAGAGCTGCACACCCACCCCCGCCGCGCTCACCCCGCCCCAGATCAGCAGCCACCCCAGGAACCCGTGCTCCAGAAGCCCGGCCCCCGGGACGCGCAGCTCGTTCACCAGCCACGTCAGGCTCACCAGAACCACCGCCGCCCCCATCAGCGAGGTGACCAGCGTCTGCGTCTTCCGCGGCATCAGGGCCCCCGCGACCAGCCCCGCCACCCCCGCCCCCAGGGCCACCAGGATCAGCCGGGCCTGCCCTTCCTTGGGAATCGTCCCCCACGCCAGCCCCGCGTAGTCCGCCGCCTGCCGCCCGGCCACCCCCGCCGCGGCCGCCGCCCCTTCCGGCGACGACAGGCTGGGCTCCGGGTCCAGGGCGTGCGAAGCCAGGAGAACCTGCTCCCGCACCCCAAACTCGACCTTGTGGACAACCGTCGGCTGGGCCTGGGGGGTCAGGATCCCCGCGATCAGGACCCCCAACGCGGCAAATGTGGCCGCCCCGGCCAGCGCCAGGGCCGCCCGGAACATCGCCAGCGCCACGATCGCCCCGACAATCAGCCCCACCCCCAGCGCCGCCAGGGACGCCGGGCAGCCGTAGGTATGCCCTTCCAGAACCGCGGTCAGCGTCGGGACGGCGAACAGCCCCCCGACCGCCGCGCCGAGGACCAGAGTCACGGGTTTGAGCACCTTGTGCCCCGCGAACAGGAGCAGGAGGCCGGCCACAAGTCCTGCGATTGCAGGCAAGTAGGCAGCGATCGGCCATGCCGTCGCGTCGATCAGGTCTGGCTGGGGCCACGCCATCAGGTGCCTCTCAGCGTACACCACCCCGGGTGGTCGCTGGAGGAGTATTCGGGCGTTCCCGCGGGACGTTTCGCCGCGGGTGCGCGGATTCTGCCTGTAGCACCTCTGCGGGCGTCATAACCGGCGCACACGGCACGACCCCCCAACCCGCGCGGGAAACACGGGCGCGTGCAACCCCCCACACCCTCCTGCGTAGTTGGTAATGCCCAGAGCGGACCGCGCCGATGCGCGGCCGCTCGAACGTTCCCGCGCCGGGACGCGCCGGAAGGGATACGAACCAAGACCGACCGCAAGGCTGATCTGGTTCTCCCCGGGCAGCGCGTTGGGGAAACCCGACCGGAGCCCAAGGCGAAGGGCAAAGCCAACCCCCGAGTTGTACGAAGGCGTCGCTTGCGGTAGGCTGGGAGGGTCTGGAGCGCAGGGATGGCGGTGCCGCCCCGGCGGTCTGGACGCAACGGACCCGTGTGCATGGAGCGTGTCGCAAGACGCGTGCCGTGCGAAGGGTCGATGAGCACGCCGCGCAGCGGTGCTCCAGCGCGGAGCACCCGCGGCCGCTCGGTGGGTCGGGACAACCGACCCGCCAGACTCCCGTGGGCAGGTCCACAGAGGGCGTCGTCGGCGGCAACGCCGTGGTGTCCGGTGTTGGAGCCAGCGGGGCGCAACCGCTCGCCGCTAAGAGAAGGGCGTCGAGAACAGGACGTATCCGGATTCGTCGAGGAGCTGATATGGGTCTCAACCGTCACAGCCGCAGCAGCAACCGCTACCTCCGCCAGGGCCGCACGCCGCAGTCGCTGCGCAACAACGCGGGGCTCACCGACCGCCCCACGGTCGACCAGCTCGAGCGCCGGCAGATGCTGTTCTCGCTGACGGTCACCGCCGACGTCGTGGACCCCGTCACCGGCCTGGGCACCGTCCGCGCCTTCTACGGCTACGCGATCCCCTACATCGCCACCAATGTCGACGTCGAAGACCCGCAGGACCCCACCACCGTCACCGAGAACTTCTCCGATGAGCCCTACGGCG
>JAEYTB010000072.1 GCA_023434205.1 Planctomycetota bacterium
CTGCACAAAGCGGGGCGGTTCGTCGCGGCCATGGCCGTCCACCAGATCACCCCCCGCGCCTGGCGGGGGGACGAGGTTGAGCTGGTGCAGACCGTGGCGGCGCGGTGCTGGGAGTCGATCGAGCGGGCCCGGGTGACCCGCGGCCTGCGCGACAGCGAGTTCCGCTACCGCGCATTCATCGCCAACAGCTCCGAGGGGATCTGGCGGCTGGAGCTGGACCCGCCCATGGACACCACCCTGCCGCTGGATGAGCAGGTGGACTACGTCTACGCGCACGCCCGCTTCGCGGAGTGCAACGACGTGATGGCCCGGATGTACGGGCTCTCCTCGCCGGAGGAGCTGGTGGGGAAGTCTCTGGAGATGATGCTTCCTTCCCGCGATGCCAGGGCCCGCGCGTACATCCGCCACGTGCTCGAGTCGGGCTACCGCCTTGCGGATGTGGAGAGCCAGGAGCTGGATGCGCAGGGCAGGACGGTGTACTTCTCCAACAGCATGGTGGGGGTGCTGGATGGGACCCGGCTGCTCCGCGTGTGGGGCACGCAGCGGGACATCACCGCGCGGCGTGCCGCGGAGGAGGAGCTGGCGCGCTACCGCACGCGGCTGGAGACCATGGTCCACGAGCGCACGATGCAGCTGGAGGCCGCGGCGAAGCGGCTGCGTGACAGCGAGCGGCTGGCGAGCATGGGGACGCTCGCCGCGGGCCTTGGTCACGATCTGCACAACGCGCTGCTGCCGCTGCGTGTGCATGTCGAAGAACTGCAGCGCGCCAACCACGATGACGAGCAGGTCCGTCAGAGCGCGGCGGCGATCGGCGCGGTGCTTGGGTATCTCTCGGAACTCTCGCGGGGCATGCGGATGCTGGCGATGGACCCCGGCCAGGAGGGCTCGGCCTCGGTCACCGATGCGGCGAAGTGGGAGGCCGACGCGGGGCGCATCTTCCAGTCGGGGGCGGGGCGGGGCATCGAGGTTTCCACCCGGAGCGAGCCCGGGTGCCCGCCGCTGGCGATCGCGCCGCACCGGCTCACGCAGGCGGTGTTCAACCTGGTGCAGAACGCACGCGACGCGATCCACAACGTGCGGGGCGAGCGGAGCGGGGGGCGCATCGAGATCACGCTCGCGCCCGTGGCGGGCGGAGAGGTGGAGGTCGCCGTCCGGGACAACGGCGCCGGGATGACCGAGGAAGTCCGTCGCCGCTGCATGGAGCCGTTCTTCACGACCCGCACGCGGACGGCGGGGCGGAGCGGGGCGGGCACGGGGATGGGGCTCTCGATCGTGGCGGGGATCATCCAGGGCGCGGGCGGGCGGGTTGAGGTCGAGTCTTCGGTGGGCGTGGGAACCACGTTCAGGCTGCTGATCCCTTCGGTGCGAGAGGAGTGGCGTGCGCGGCCGGTGGAGCGGCCGCGGGCGGGCGTTCAGGTCCGCGACCCCCGCCAGCGGGCATTCGTGGCGGCGCTCCTGAGCGCGGGCGGGTGGGACCTTGAGCCTGGGGATAACGGGGCGGGCGAGCCGCTCCTGCTGGTGACGGATGCGGCCTCCGCGACGCCTGAGCAGTTGCGGAGGTTCGCGCGCCCGCCGCGGGAGGCGCTGGTGCTTGGCGTGGGGCGGGATGACCACCGGTTCGACGCGGCGGGTGTGAGCATCCACCGTGAGGGCGAGCCGCTGGCGGAAGTGCGAGACATGGTCGGGCGTGTGACCGCGCGGCTGGCCGGGGGGTAGGTTCGAGAGGGCTCACGTCATCGTCATCCCGCCGTCCACGCAGATCGTCTGCCCCGTGATAAACCCCGCCTCGTCGCTCGTCAGGTAGCTGACCGCGGCGGCGATGTCGTCGCCGGTTCCCAGGCGCTTGACGGCCATGAGCTTGGTGACGCCGTCCTTGACCTCCTGGGGGAGGTTGTGGGTCATGTCGGTCTCGATGAAGCCGGGGGCGACCGCGTTGCAGGTGACGCCCTTGCTGCCCAGCTCGCGGGCGATGGTTTTGGTGAGGCCCAGCAGGCCGCTTTTGGCGGCGGCGTAGTTGGCCTGGCCGGCGTTGCCGACGACGCCGCTGGTGGAGCTGATGTTGACGATGCGGCCGAAGCGGTTCTTCATCATGGCGCGGGCGGCGGCGCGGATGGCGACGAACGCGGACTTGAGGTTGGTGTCGAGCACGGCGTCCCAGTCCTCGTCGCTCATGCGCAGGGCGAGGCCGTCCTTGGTGATGCCGGCATTGTTGACGAGGATGTCGAGGCGGCCGTGCTGCTCGGCGACCTTCTCGACCGCGGCGGCGAAGCCCTTGGCGTCGGCGATGTCCACGACGATGACGCTGGCCTTGCCGCCGGCCGACTCGATCTGGGACTTGACCTCGTTAAGCGGGCCCTCGCTGCGGGCGGCGAGGATGACGTGGCGGCCGTCCTTGGCGAGGCGGAGGGCGATGGACTTGCCAATGCCGCGGGACGCGCCGGTGACGAGGGCGACGCGGGTGGGTTGGGTGTCGGTCATTGAGAGAGACTCCGGGAAAAGAAATAGGTCCTATAGGACCCAGGGGACCTATACGACCTATGCAGGAATGCGGGAATCGAGCGTCACCGCGGGGCCTCAGCCGCTGCCGGGGATGGTGACGGGGCCGGCGGGCGTGGGGACCTTGCGCGGGCCGCTGGGAGAGGGGGCCGGCGCATCGGGCGCGGAGGGCGTGGTGGTGGGGGGTGTGTCGGAGCCCACATCGCCGCTGGGGGGCGTGTAGGTCGGGCCGGAGCTAGCGGCCGAGGTGGCGCGGGCGAGCTCGTAGCTTGAGAACGAGTCAAAGTCGGAGGCCCGCGGCTTGATCTCGCCGGTCGAGGGCGTCATGGAGAATCGCCAGCCGTCGCCGCTGCGGCTTGCGTTCCAGCTCACGATGTACGCGCCGCGGGGGTCCTGCACGGCCATGTAGATGCTGGCGTTGGTCATGTCCGCGAGCGGGGGCGGCGGCGGGTTGTTGTCGGTGATGTTGACGACGCGCACGGCCTCGATCATCGCGGTCTGCTCGTCCCAGCTCCCGTCGCCGGTGAGCTGGTCGAGCATGGCCTTGGTGTCCGGGGAGAGCATGCCGGCGAGCTTGTCGGCGTCGCCGCGGGCGAGGGCGTCCGCGGCCAGGATGACGGCGCGGGCGAGGGTCTCGTCGGTGGGGGCGGCGGCCTGGGGGAACTGGACGCGCCGGTCGGGGCGGAGGGCCTGGATGACAGGGTCCACCTGGATCGGGTCGGCGGGCTCGGGCGGGGGCGGCGGGGGCGGGGGCGGCGGCGGTGGCGGCTTCTTTTCTTCGCAGCCGGTGATGACAGCGCCGGGGATCACCGCCAGCGCGACCACGCCCAGTGTGAGCGTGGTGCAGAGCAGGGCGCGGCCGGCGCGGGAGGCCAGCGAGTGGGAACGCAGAGGGGAATGGGTGGTCATGCCGGGGTTAACCTGGTTCTAGGCCGCCGCGGGCGGCGCGTCGTGGGTTTCGACCTTGATGCTCTTGTCGATCCGCCGCATCAGGCCCATGAGTGTACGGCCCGGGGCGAGCTCAACATAGCTGAAACCGGGGCCGGGTGCCGTCTGGGCGGCCAGCCAGGCGCAGCCCTGGGCCCAGCGGACGGGGCTGGTGAGCTGCTCGACGAGGCGCTGGCGGATGGTGGAGGGGTCACTGGTGTGGGGCTGGGCGGTGACGTTGGAGACCACGGTGCAGCGGGGGGCCTGGATCGGGGTCTTGGCGAGGGCCTGTCCCAGCCGTTCCGCCGCGGGGGCCATGAGGGGGGAGTGGAAAGCGCCGGCGACCTGCAGGATCGCGGACTTGAGGCCCAGGCTCTCGGCGACTTTGGCGGCGCGCTCGCACGCCTGCTTGTGGCCGCTGAGGACGACCTGGCCGGGGGCGTTGAAGTTGGCGCAGACCAAGATCTGCGACCCGCGGGCCTCGCGGGCGACCTGCTCGGCCTGTTCGTCGGTCGCGCCGATGAGGGCGATCATGCCGCCGCCGCCGCCGGCGGTGGCCTCGGGGGATTCGGCGGCGTCCTGCATGGCGCGGCCGCGGAGGGTGACGAGTTCGAGGCCGTCGTCGAAGGAGATGGCTCCGGCGATGTGGAGGGCGGTGTACTCGCCCAGGGAAAGGCCGGCGGTGGCGGCGATGGCCTTGTCCGCGGAGGGCTGCAACGCCCGCCAGCACGCGATGCTGGTGGTGTAGATGGCGGGCTGGCTGATGTCGGTGCGGTTGAGCGTCTCGGCGGGGCCCTCGAAGCAGAGCCTGGAGAGCGGGGCGCCGAGGCGGTCGCCCAGGAGCTTGTCCGCGGCGGAGAACACGGCACGGGCGGCGTCGGAATGGTCGAACCACGCCTTGCCCATGCCGACGGCCTGAGCGCCCTGGCCGGGGCAGAGGATGATGGAGCCGGGGGGGAGGGTCATAGCGCGGAATGATAGAGGAATCGCGGGTGGTTCGTCGGCCGTTAGAATGCACCCATGCTTTCGCGGCTGCGAACTCTGCTTGGGTCAAGAGCCGCGCCCGCACCTGGGCCGGCACTGCCGGTCTTGGATCCTGCGGAGGTTGAGCAGTTGTATTTCACCGCGGAGAAACTGCCGCGGATCGATTGGGTTGCCGCTCACGATTGGATCCAAGCGAATACTACCCGCGGAGCTCCTGAGGACCTTCGCCGCGCGGTGATGGGCCAGCTTTTCGACCGTATGTGCGCGGTGCTGCCGAGGGTCCACCGTTGCTGGAGTACCCTGAACGCCGAGTGCATCACCCCCGATCGAGAGTCCATCGTCAGAGGGGTTGGGACGATTGCGGAAACATCGTTCAAAGTCCTCTCTCGCGACCTTGCGGTGATCCGCGGCTCGGCTGCGATCCCGCCGATCGCCATTGTCGGCCTGGAGCCGCTGAGTTCCTATGTCGACTTCACCTCGCACTATTACCCGGACTCGGGGGAGTTCGCGTCCAGTGCAGGCGTTTACCTCCGCGGCGATCCGACGACATTCCCGATCTTGGCCTTGCCACTGCTGCCCGATGCGAACTTCGGCAACGTCATCTCCCACGAGCTCACCCACCACGCGCTCGTCGAGTGCAATCTGCCGCTGTGGGTTGAAGAGGGGCTGACGCAGATGTTCGAAGAGCGGGTTGTCGGCTATTCACACTTTGTCATCAACGCGGAAATGGTTGCACGGCAGCGGGCGCGCTGGCTTCCCAACAACATCGCGGAGTTCCTGGACGCGGCGGTCTTCCACTCGCCGGTCGATGACACGCAGGAACTCGCGTACCACCTCGCTGAGTGGGTTGTGCGCTCGGAGCTGTCGCGACGGCCAGCGCAGTTCTTTGAGTTCGCCCGGGCGTGCCGTGAAATGGATGAAGAGGCGGCGTCTCAGCGGGTGTTTGGCCGGTCGTGCGAAGCCTTGGTCCACGGCGTCATTGGAGGGGACTGAGTTGAAGATTGCTCATCCGGAGAGCGCTCCGTCGAAGACTTTCGGGCATTCCTCAACCATTCGCTGCTAGCGTCAGAATCGATTTGGAACCGCGAGACTCGATCCGCGCACGGGTCATCGCTTCGCGCAGGCCGCCGTGCTCAAGAAAGTCCTTCTCGAGCCGACGAACCTGGCCGTCCAGCAGGGCGTTGGCCTGCCGAATGAGGTTGATTGCGATGTTGGCGATGGTCGCCGCAGGGCGTGTTTCTACGAACACGCGGTAGGTCTCGTACGACTCGCCTTTCCGTGTGCGGGCGCCCAGCTCGCGGACGTAGAGGGACTCTTTGGAGTCCTTGTCCCAGACCGGCAAGTCTCGGACGCGCAGGAAGTCCTGGTAGTCGATAAGCAGTTCCTCAAGGCTGGCACGCGCGACGTTGGTCAGCTTGATTTCCATCTCACGTGATGTGAGTCCGGCCTTGCTGCCCTCGGCGATGTTCTGCTTGCCCGAGCGGGCCGCCTGAATCATCTGGTCGATGGTGCGATCACCCTTCTCGAGGAACTTGCCGCAGAAGCGGTGCGTGATGTCGTAAATGATCTCGGCTTTGCGGTAGGAAAGAAGGAAGCGGTAGTCGCGGTGGACAGGCAGGAAGCGATTGGGATCGGTCACAATCTTCCTCCTCTGCATTCCTCTGCGGTCCTCTACGATCCTCTGACTCTGGGGGGAATGCAGAGGATTGCAGAGGAACACAGAGGAGAAGATCAGTCTACCTTTCCCCGCGCCTTCCGCGCCTCCTCCAGGTACTGCCCCAGCAGCTTCTCCGCCCCGCGGTCGGTTGGCACGTAGTAGCGCTTGTCCACCCCCAGGTAGTCCTGCGTGCCCAGGCCGCCCTTCTCGTCGTGGGCGTACTTGTAGCCCTCGCCGACACCGACGTTCCCTGCGGCGGCCATCCCCTCGCGCCCGCCCGCGGACATCTCCGCCGCGGCACGCACGTTCTTGTCCTTCAGGTACACCGGCACGGCGACGGTGCGGCCCTCGCGCACATCCTCCATCGCGGCCTCGATGGCCATGTAGCTCGCGTTGCTCTTGGGGGCGAGGGCGAGGTAGATCGCGCACTGGGCGAGCGTGATGCGGGCCTCGGGCATGCCGATGCGTTCGACCAGCTCCCAGCACGCCGCGGCGACCATGATGCCGCGCGGGTCGGCGTTCCCGATGTCCTCACTGGCGAGGATGGCGAGGCGGCGCGCGATGAAGCGGGGGTCCTCGCCCGCGTCGAGCATGCGGGCCATCCAGAACACCGCGGCGTCGGGGTCGCTGCCGCGGACAGACTTGATCATCGCGGAGATGACGTCGTAGTGCTCGTCGCCGGTGCCGTGGTACACGGCGGCTTTCTGCTGGATGGAGTCTTCGGCGGTCTGGCGGTCGATCAGAATGGTCGACGCCGGGTCTGAGCGGGTCGGCGAGCGAAGGCCCGGGTTGGTTGCGCTGTCCGCGCCCGGACCCGGGACTTCGCCCGCGGCGGGCTCAGTCCCGGCGTCGTGGGTGTTGTGCTGCGACGACAGCACCGCGACCTCGAGGGCCGTCAGCGCCCGGCGTGCATCGCCGTCGCTCTTGGTCGCCCAGACGTGCAGGGCCTCGTCGGTAACCTGGAGGTTGAGCGTGCCGTAGCCGCGGTCCTTGTCGGCGATGGCCCGGCGGAGCGCGAGCACGATGTCCGCTTCGCTCAGGGGCTCAAGGCGGAAGAGGGTGCTGCGCGAGACCAAGGCCGAGTTCACGGCGAAGAGCGGGTTCTCGGTGGTGGCGCCGATCAGCGTGATCAGGCCGCGCTCGACATCGCCCAGCAGCACATCCTGTTGGCTCTTGGTGAAGCGGTGGATCTCATCCAGGAACAGGATCGTCCGCTTGCCCTCGAGCTCCAGCCGGTTGCTGGCCTCATCGATGATCTCGCGGATGCGCTTGACGCCCACGCTGCTGGCGTTTTCGCGCACAAAGTAGCGTTTGGTCTGCTTGGCGATCAGCTCGGCGAGCGTGGTCTTGCCGGTGCCCGGGGGGCCGTGGAAGATGAGCGATGTCACGGCGTCGGCGGTCAGCATCCGCCGGAGCAGTTTGCCGGGGCCGAGGATGTGCTGCTGGCCGACGTACTCGTCCATCGTCCGTGGGCGCATGCGCAGCGCCAGGGGCATGACGCCCTGGCGTGCCTGCTCGCGCTTTGCGGCCCAGAGGTCGGCCATCGTCCCTCACTCTACACCCCAATCGGAACCCTGACACTGGCGGCGGGCGCACTTCTGATGGATGGTCTACGGCGGCGTTGCGGTCGAAAGTTGATTGGTGCCCGCTAACATCCACCCCTCGTGACTCCCCTAGGCTGGGCCATCCTCGTCCTTGCGCTCTTCGGCTTCGCGTTCTTCGCGCGGTGGGTGCTGGACAACCCGCGCCAGGGCGACCCGCTGATCGGGCTGGCGTTCCGCTTCGTTCAGGTGTACGTGCGGCTGGTGCATCACCTTGAGGTGCGGGGGCTGGAGCACGTGCCGCGGGGGCGCAGGGTCGGGCCGCTGGTGGTCGTGTGCAACCACACCGCGGGCGTGGACCCGCTGCTGGTTCAATCAGCCGTGCCGTTCGAGGTGCGGTGGATGATGGCCCTGGACATGCGGGTTCCGGCGATGGAGCTGCTGTGGGACTGGGCGGACATCATCTTCGTGGACCGCACGGGCAAGGACTCCGTTGGCGCGCGGGATGCGCTGCGGCACGTGAAGGCAGGCGGGGTGCTCGGCGTGTTCCCGGAGGGCGCGATCGAGCGGCCGCCGCGGCACATCCTGCCCTTCCACCCGGGGGTTGGGCTGATCGTGTCGCGGACTGGCGCGCCGGTGCTGCCGGTGATCATCGAGGGGACGCCGCAGGCGCGGCTGCCGTGGACGAGCCTGCGGATGAAGAGCCATAGCCGCATCACCTTCGGGCCCGTCATGCGCTTCGACGACCGGCGCTACTCGCCCGCGGAGATCGCGCAGCTCTTGCAGGCGTGGTACGTGGAGGCGACCGGCTGGCCCACGGCGCCCACGCCGGCCACGAGCCCGGCGTTCCGGGGATAGCCAAGGCCGAACACAGAGCGCACAGAGGAGGGACAGAGGACCCCGAGAAGGGATCATGAATGGATCCGCTCTGTGTCCTCCGCTCCTTCTCCGCGCCCTCCGTGTTCTGCCTTCTACTCCTTGATCGGCAGCATGTCCGGCGCCCGTCCCTGGGTCCACGCCCGGAACCGGGGCCAGAAGACCTCCTTCAGCAGGATCTTCACGCACGCGGCGACGGGGATCGCCACCAGCACGCCGTAGAACCCCGCGAGCGAGCCGCCCGCGATCGACGCGAAGAGGATCGTGGGCACATCCATGTTCGTGGCCTTGCCCTGGATCATCGGGCTCAGGACGTAGTCATCCAGGAACTGCGCCACGCCCAGCACCACCAGCGGGCCGCCGACGATCCACCACCACTCGCCCCGCCAGCCCGCGGCGGGGTCCAGCCACATCAGGGCCATGGCGATCGGCGCGGCGATGCCCGAGGCGTAGGGCACGATCGTGAGGATGCCCATGATCGGGCCGACGATGAGCGGCGCGGGCACGCCGATGATCCAGTACAGCAGCGTGTACACCACGATCATCACCGCCGCGATGGTGAGCCGCCCTCGGACAAAGCCCGCGATCACGGCGTCCATCTGCTGGATCAGGTCGATCACGCGGCCCTTCTTGCGCTCGGGGATCAGGTTCTCCCAGAAGCGCTTCACCTCGCCCCAGCCGGTGCAGAAGAAGTAGAAGAAGAAGGACGTCAGGAACGCACCGAAGATCACGGTGCCGAGGGCCTTCAGCACGCCCAGGGCGCTGCCGAGCAGGTCGGTGCCGAAGTTGACGAGCCGCCGCCCGATGAGGGCCGCGTTGTCGCGCAGGGCGGAGACGCCCAGGGAGATCATGCGGCCGATGTCGGAGCCCTCGCCGTGGATGAGGTGCGCCGCGGGCTGGTCCACCGTGGGGGGCTCGGTGGGCGGGCCGACGGAGTCGGGGGGCGTGGGCGCATCGATGGGCGGCGGCTTGCGTCCCGCGAGCGGCACGATCTGCTGCCGCAGGTCTTCTTCCTCGACGATCCAGTCGCGGACGTGCTGCCACGCGGGCGGCAGGGCGTAGCGGAGCTGGTCATCGTCGGGCTTGGCGACCGACTGCACCAGCGCATCGGTGTTGCGGACGGTGCGGCCCGCGAGGCGGATGCCCTGCCAGGTCGCGAAGCCCCCGCCGATGCCCACCGGCCCGATCAGGGCCGCGGCCCCCAGGATGATGATCGTGATCGCCGCGCCGCGGCGGGTGAACCAGCCCTTGCGCACCAGCCACGCCACCAGCGGCTCGAACAGGTACGCCAGCAGCAGGGCGAGCAGCATCGGCACCGTCACGATGCTGATCTTGTTGCCCAGCCACACGATCCCCAATCCCGCGGCGATCAGCAGCACATCCCGCACCGGCTGGATCTGCCAGATGTGGAGCTTGGCGACCGGCGGGATGACGGCCACGGCGACCGGCACGGCGGGCCCGGCGGGCGTGGAGATGGCGGGGGTGGGGGTGGCGGAGGGGGGCGTGTTATCGGAGGGAGTGGGCATGGCTGCTGATTGATCGGACCGAGGGGCACAAAGAGCCCAGCGCACCCCCCTCCTTTGGGATCGGCGGGCGGCGCTTGCGGGCGCGCGGCGGGGTCTGGGGCGGCCAAACCCTGCGGGCGGTGCAGGAACGGGGGTTGAGGCGGCTGGATCGGCCTCCAACGCGGCCAGTTTGGTCGTCGACGCGGCCGGTTTTGTCGTCGGCGCGGCCGCGTTGGTCGTCGGCACGGCCGGTTTTGTCTTCGACGCGGCCGGTTTTGTCGTCGACGCGGCCGCGTTGGTCGTCGGCACGGCCGGTTTTGTCCTCGACGCGGCCGGTTTTGTCGTCGGCGTGACCAGTTTTGTCGTCGTCGCGGCCCCGAAGGTCGCCGTCGCCGCGGCTCTGAACGCGGAAAAACCCGCGGCCGCGCTCAAGCGCGCCGCGTCCCCGGCCGATCCTGATCTGATCCCCCTTCGCGGCCTCTGCGCCTCTGCGAGAGCCCGGCCTTAGTTGCTCGCGGCCAAATCGCCGAACGCTTCATCGAAGTCGAACACGTGCTGGAAGTCTTCCAGGGTGTCCTCGTCGGTCTTGCGCATGAGGCCCGCGTCGATCATGGTGAACACGATGCGGCCGAAGTCGCCGGTCTCGTGGACGTTCCAGGAGGCGAGGACCATCTTGGCGAGCCGCCCGTACTGGCGGAGGGCGTAGTCGCGCAGGCCCAGGCAGAGCTGCTGGCCGGTGACGTGGCGGCTCTCGTCACCGGTGAAGTCGGCGGAGGGGGCGTGGGGGGCGTGGGGGGTGTCGCCGTGGGTGAGCTTGACGGTGTGCGCGAGCCCCTCGCGGACGAACTGGTACGCCTGGGGCGGGAAGGGGCCGGCCTTCTCGCGGAGGAACTTCCAATCCTGCATGAACTGGTCGGACACCTCGGTCTCCTGCTGGCCGGCGAACCGGCACGGATGCTAGGCGGGAAGGTACACCAGGTGAACGGGGACCGCCATCCCCTGCCCTCCTGATTCGGCGGAAGGGCTTGCGGGGCTTGAGTCTGCGGGGGCGGCGAGTGGGGGAGTGGGGGGGCTGGGGTTTCCCAGATTCACAGGGGCCGGAGAGTGGAGGAGTGGAGGAGGGGAGGAGTCCAGCGGCGGGCTTGTCCTCTCCTTCACTCCTCTTCTCCTCCACTTCTCTACTTCTTCTCCCGCACGCTCACGTGCACGTTCCCCCGCACGTACCACCGCAGCGGGCGGTCCATCCACTCCTCCGCGGAGGAGATGCCGATGCGGGTGGTGCGGACCAGGGCGCGGGGGGAGTAGGACTCGCCGCGTTCGATCCACAGGCGCGGGCTGGTGGTGAGGTCCTCGCCGTTGAGCTCGCGGCCGATCGCGAGGGCCTGGCACAGGCGGCCGGGGCCGCTGGTAAGGTCCTTGTCCTTCAGGGCCCGGGGGGGCGGGCTTTCAGCCCGCAACGCTCTCTTCCCTCCCCGCAGCCCCCGCATCACCTCCACCCCCTCCACCGGCTCCAGCGCCCGCAGCAGCACCGCCACCGGGTCCCCCGCATCCCCCGCGACCACGTTCATGCAGAAGTGCATGCCGTAGGTGAAGTACACGTACGCCGTGCCGCCCACGGCGTACATCGACTCGTTGCGGGCGGTGCGGCGACCGCCGAAGGTGTGGGCCGCCTTGTCCTTGACCCCCAGGTACGCCTCGGTCTCGACGATGATGCCCGCGAGGCGCGTGCCATCCTCCAGCACCCGCACCAGCCGCTGGCCGATCAGCGCGCGCGCGAGCGTGGCCGCGCCGACGGTGTAGAACTCCCGCGCCAGCCGCGCCCCACCTTTCGCACTGTCGCTCCGTCGCACTGTCGCACTTCCAACTACGCGTACGCGTGCAGCCCCGGCAGCAGCAGGTTCACGCCGAAGTACGTCCACAGCATCACGATGAACCCCACCACGCTGAGCCACGCCGTGGTCAGGCCCTTCTTCGCCGGGGCCGCGATGCGCACGTGGATGACGATCAGGTAGATGATCCACGTGAGCAGCGCCCACGTCTCCTTGGGGTCGAAGGCCCACCAGCGGCCCCAGGAATGGTCCGCCCACCACGCCCCCAGCAGGATGCCCACGCCCAGCGTCCAGAACGCGAGCTGGAGCACGATCATCTGGGCGGTGTCGAGGTCTGCCAGCAGCTTGGCCTTGGTGGCGCTGACCTCGCCCACGGCGACCGCCGCGAGACCGGCTTCTTCCGGCGAGGCCAGTGGCGCGGGTGCGGCTTTTCCGAAGTAGTGCGACCCCAGGTAGAACAGGCTGCACACGAAGCCCAGGGCGATCAGGCCGTAGCTGACCAGCACCGTGGTGACGTGGTACTTGAGGAGCACGCTGGTGTTCAGGATCGCCGCCTCGCGCTCGATGTGCTGGCCGGGGATCCCCGCCTGCGTCGCGGTGACCAGCACCATGAACCCCACCGCCGCGGCGGCCGCCCCGAAGAGCCACTGGCGGCGCCAGACCATGACGCCCAGGCCCACCGCCGCGGCGAAGAGCGAAAGCCCCGTCATCGACTCGTACTGGTTCTGGATCGCGAAGCGTTCGGCGATGAGGCAGCGCAGGATGAAGCCGAAGGCGTGCAGGCCGACGGCGCCGATCAGCAGGCCGGTGCCAAGGCCGGCCAGCCAGCGGCGGCCCGTGCCGAACGCGAGCAGCAGCGTGACCAGCGAGACGCAGTAGGCCCAGAAGCCCCACTCGAAGGCGTTGGCCTTGTTGTACGTCAGCTCCAGCCCGCGGCTGGTTGTGGGGTACACCCCCGCGTTGATCGCGGGCAGCTCCGCGGCGAGCGTCGCGATCGCGGCGTTCGCCCCCGCGGCGTCGCCCGCGCGCCACGCCTCGCCGAGCTTCAGCGCGGCCTGCCGCGCGGGGGAGCCCGCGGGGAGGCGCGAGAGGTGCTGCCAGGGCAGGTCGCGCGCGGGGGGCGCGACCATCACGAAGTTGGCGTAGCCGTTGATGTAGAGCCCCACGGCCTGGTCGGTCTCGGCGAGGGCCCGCATGTAGGGCTCCTGCCCCGCGCGGGCCTGGGCCACCTGCATGCCGAAGCGGTCGAGCATGAGGGGCGTGACGGCGCCGCTCTTGAGCTCGTGGTCCTGCCTGGCCTCGTCGCCGGGGAACTGGAGCTCGATGAGGTCGCGGCGCAGGTTGAGGTAGTCGATGCCGATGATCGGGCGCTGCACGTAGTACGCGGGGTCGATGGTGAGGTCCAGCAGCGTGAAGAGCGGGTCGTACTTGACCGCCGTGGGCTTGGTGATGGTCTCCGCCGCGCTCGCGGCCTGCCCGCGGATGTAGTCGGTGTACCGCTTGCGGCCCGTGAGCTTCTGCACGGTCTCGCGGGCGAGGGTGTCGAGCACCTTGACGCGCCCGTTGTGGAACACCGCGAGCCCGCGCAGCGGCTCAACGTCGATCTGCGCCGCGAACGTCGCCTTCGCCTGTGTCTCGGCGATCTTCGCCGGGTCCGCGTTTGTCGGCCCGAAGGGGTTGCTGATCCCCTCGCCCTGGCTGAGGAGCTGCGTCGCCGGGTGCGCGTTGCCGTCGGGCGCGGTCTGGCCGGGGGCCGAAGTGGCAAAGAGCAACTGGCACAGGGCAAAGAGAACCGGGACCAGCCAGCTTGTCTTCTTGCGCTTTGCCATTTGCACCTCTGCCCTTTTCCCTTTCTACACGCCCACCGGCTCGCGGGCCGGCTTCCGGTACGTCCCCGCGGCGAGCTGCGACTGGATCTTGAGCTTCTCCCGCCGCACCAGCCACGGCTTCAGGTAGAACGCCCACGGGATGCCCACGCCCATCATGACGCTGCCCAGGGCGATGAGGTGGATGCCGGGGTTGTTGCCCACGCCCAGGATGGTGAAGGACGCGAACGCCCGCTGCAGCTCGCCGCGGTCGGCCTGCGCCTGCGTGCGCTGCCACCCCGACTGGTCCCAGCCGGCCTGGCTGAACTTGAACTGGTGGGGGTTCATGCCCGCGGCGAGCCTGCCGGGCAGGTTGACGATCCAGGGGCGGCCGTCGTCCCAGTGGAAGGGGGCTTGGAGCGGCTCGTTGAGCTTGGTGATGTGGGTGAAGGGGTCGAAGCGGGCGCCGCGGGGCGTGACGCGGACGATGGACTGGTAGTCGCGGGGCGCGCCGCGGTGGTCGTAGGCGATCATCTCAAAGTCGACCAGGCGCAGCTCGAAGCCCGGGAGCGGGCGCTGGAGGCGGCCGAAGGCGAGGTCGATGGTGCGGCCGTCGGGGAGCGTGACGCGCCGCTCGGTGCCGCTCATCACGGTGAGGAAGCGCGTGAAGGGGAGCCAGACGACCTCGCGGTAGGGCTTGCCCGCGACCGTCGCGGAAAGCTCGACGCCGAGCATGCCCTTGTCGTGGGTGCCAACGAACTGCTTCTCCTGGCGGTCGGGGGGGACGGGGCGGGGGCGTTCGACCTTGACGGCGTGTTCCCAGCGCTCGCCCGCGCGGAGGAAGACGCCCGGGACCATCTCGAACCGCTCGCCCGCGGGGATGGAGTCGAGCACACGGACGTGCCCGCCGGGCCGGCGGATGATGGCGCGGGTGACGCCCGCGACCTCGTCGATGTACGCGTAGACGCGGTCGGCCTCGATCAGCGCGACCCGGATCGACGGGTCCGCATCCCGGCGCGTCGGCATGCCCTGGGCGTTCTGCGTCGGCAGGATGTCCTGGTTGAGCTCGGGGTAGCGGTGGTAGACGAAGCGCTCGTAAGCCTCGCCCGTGGGAGGGGTGATCTGCAGGACCGCGACGGAGCTGGTGGCGCCGCGATACCCGGGCGTGATGATCGGGAAGGTGGGCGTGGGGGAGAGCTCTTTGACGCCGATGCGGTAGCCGGTTTCGCCGACGGGGAACGCCGAGCCGTGCAGGATGGGGTGGACGGAGCGGTGCGCGGGGCGGCCGTCGGAGGCGGGGACCTCGACCACCAGGGCGTGGCGCGTGTCTTCGGGCAGCGGCTCGCCGAGGTCGCGCCAGCGTTCGTCGGTCATGCCCGCACCGGGGCCCATCGTGTACTCGATGGCGAAGGCGTCGTTGCCGGTGTGGCGGTCGGCGGGGGTCTGCGCCGGGAAGGTGAAGGCGAAGGCGGGGTCGGGGTTGATGGAGCCGTCGGCCTCGGGCAGGTTGCTGTACAGGTAGACAAAGCGGAGCGGGCCCGCGCCGGCGTGGCCGGGCTCGACCCTTCGGTAGTCGGTCATGGGCTCGGCGTACGCCGCGTAGCCGATCACGCGCAGGGACACATCCGGGGGTGTGAGCGTGTTCTTGGGGGGCGGGGCGGGGAGGTCGAGGACGCGCCCGGCGCCGGAGGTGGTCTTCTGCCAGCGGCCGACGACCGAGGCGAGCTCCCCCGCGGCGGCGTCGAGGTTGTAGTCGTTGTAGCGGGGGACGTCGGTCAGGGGCCGCTGCTCCCAGCCCATGCGGCCGGGGTTGACGAACAGCGCGACGCGGGTGTTGTCGTAAAAGGCCTGCTGAGGCGGGCCGATCGCCGGCTTGCCGTCGGGCCCGGGCGAGCCGGCGAGGAGGATGGTGTCGCCCTCCTGCTTAAGCCCCGCGTAGTAGATGCTGCCCAGCGCGATCACCACGATGCCGGTGTGGACGGTGAGCACGCCGATGTTCTTGACGTTGAACTCGATGCGGCGGACCGTCGCCACCACCATGTTCACCACGAACAGCAGGAGCACCCACCGCAGCGGCCACCACGAGTAGTACTCGAGCTCGGACATCTCGATCCAAGGCAGGCGGCGCAGCGTGGTGGACTTGTACGCCTCGACGAAGTCGGCGAACAGACGCAGTCCCCTGCCCGTGACGGGGTCAAAGTGCAGCGCCGGCCACGCCCACCGCAGCCAGACCCACACGCCCAGGGCCGCGAAGGCGAGCAGTGTGACAAAGGCCGCTACGAACCGGGTCGCGGGCTGGGCGCGGGAGGCCAGGCGCCTCACCAGCAGGGCGGGCAGGCCCGCGATGACGCCCACCAGCAGCACGAACGCCGCGGAGTAGATGAGCCATGTTGGGATCAGCGCGAGCATGCCCACGGGCACGCTGGCGGAGGTTCCGTAGAGCATGACGAAGGAGAGCAGGATCACGGCGAGGGTGATCGAGCTGAACGCCTTCAGGAGCGCCCTGACCGGCCACAAAAGGGGAGCCCTGAGGTGCTGATCATCCCAGGCGTTGCTGCGTCGTGCTTTGGCGCTCATCAGGCTCGCGGGGGCAAAGGGGGTGGGGGCCGCCCCCGGAGAGGGGGGTGGGCGGTTTCACATCAACCTTATGCGGCGCACGGGGCCCACTCTGCCTTTTCGGGGGCTACTTCCACCTATACAGCAGCTCAAGGTCCCCGGGCGGGGCGGTGCTCAGGGCTTCCTCCAGCGCGCGCAGCGCGCTTGAAACGCGCCCCGGGAGCGGGACGGCCACCAGCCCGGCGAGCGGCCCGGGCGCGAGCGTGAACAGGGCGGGGTCGAGCCCCAGGGCGAGCGCGCCGTGGACGGTGGCCATGCGCAGCAGGGTCAGGGGGTCGGCGCCATCGCGCTGGCGGAGCAGGCGCGCTTCATCCCAGGTGGACAGGCATGCGCAGGGCGCGGGCAGGTTGATGACCGAGTCGGTCCCCAGGCAGACATTGATGCCCGCGGCCAGCATGTCCCGGTAGCGGTGGGGGCCGAAGCGCTCGTGGGCGCCGAAGTAGGCCGAGGCGCGGGGGCAATAGGCCACGCTCGCCCGCGCGCGGGCGAGGAGCGCGAGGTCGTCGTCGCCGGCATCGTTCACGTGCGCGCAGAGCATCGGGCGCGTCCTAAGGACCGGGGCGAGGTGGGCGACCGGCGAGAGGCCGCGACCGAGCTCGGCGAGCATCGAATCGTCCCACAGGCGGAGCGACGCGAGGAAGTCCCGCTGCGGGCCGCGGCCCTCACCGATGAACGTGCGCTCCTCGGCGGTCTCGGCGAGGTGGGTGGACACCGGCACGTGCGGGGCGATCTGGTCGAGCAGCCAGCGGTAGGTCTTGAGGCTGACGGTGGTGGGGGCGTGCGGCTGGATGCCGGGGCGGACGCCCTCAACGGGGGTGCTGAAAGCCTGTCGGTTGGTGTGGAGAAGCTGTGATATGCGTTCGCGGGCGGGGGCCTCTCCCCGGCCAATCGAGAAGAACTCCACAAAGCTCACACCCAGTCCCAGGCCCTCGCGGAGGGTGTGGAAAGGGGCGAGCGTGGGCTGGCCGAGGGCCGCGCCGGCGATGTCGCCGATCGCGACGACGCCGCCCGCGAGGGAGAGGGCGACGCCATCTCGCACACTTTGCGCGATGTCGTGCTCCTGGGTGCGGCGGTTGGAGCGGACGGTGTCGACGAAGCCCTGGAAGCCCGCGGCGGGATCGAGGGGGCGTGGGCCGATGTGGGTGAGGTCGAGGTGGGTGTGGGCGTTGACCAGGCCGGGAACGAGCAGGGATTCGGGCCTTTTCAAGGCACGGGCGTGGGGGGAGAGCGGGTGGGCGTCGATGGCGGCGGGGGTTCCCAGCGCGAGGACCTCGGCGCGGCCTGTCAGCGGCCCAGGTCCCTGCAACGGGTTAGCGTCGGCAAGCCGGAGGAGGATTGAGGCCGGGGCGAGGGCGAGGCCGGCCCCGTCGATGGCCGCCGCGGCGTCGACACGCACTCCCAAAAAATCGTGCTCGTGAGGGGGGGGCGATTTCATGCAACGGGGCGGGGGGTTCCGATACCGCAGTCCGGCCAAGGCGCGACAAGCGCCAGGGCCTCAACAACGGTAACCGCCCGGGAGCGCCGAGAAACGCCCGCCGGTAGGATGCCGCGCAACGCAGATTTTGCGCCCCGCGGAGGGGCGCTCACAGGTGGAAGCGAACGCTGAAGGGAGTCAGAAAGGAATGAACATGAGCATCCGTCGTCTGTCACTGCCGTTGCTGGCCTTGGGTCTCGCGTCGCTGCTGGGCGGCTGCGTGGGCCAGGGCGAGTACGACCGCCTGTACGAGGTCAACGCGAGCCTCACGGCGCAGAACAAGGACCTGTCGCGCCAGCTGGAAGAGGAGCGGGCGGCGAAGTCGCTGCTCCAGAGCGGGGCGCTGAGCGGCGACAAGACGGTCGCCGGGCTGCAGAAGCAGCTCCTCGCCGTGACGGCGCAGCGGGACAACGCGCTGCAGTCGCTCAAGGACATGGAGAAGCGGCTGGCGGGCATGGAGTTCGGGCCGGTGGACGCGACGACCGACCTGGCGCTGGCCCAGATCGCGAGCCAGTTCCCCGACCTGATCAAGTATGACCAGAGCCGCGGCATGCTGCGGTTCGCCAGCGACCTGACCTTCGACAGCGGGTCGGACAAGCTGCGGGCGGACGCGGCGTCGGCGATCGACGCGCTGGGGAAGGTGCTGACGTCTTCGTCGGCCTCGGCGTACGAGGTCGTGATCGAGGGGCACACCGACAGCCAGCGGCTGAGCGCCGGCACGGCCCAGCGTCACCGCACGAACCGCCACCTCTCGACCCACCGGGCGATCTCGGTGGCCGAGCAGCTCGCGGGTTTGGGCGTGGCGTCTGATCGCATGCTCGCGGCGGGCTGGGGCGAGTGGCGTCCGCTGGTGCCCAACACCGGCAACGGCAACACGCCCGCGAACCGGCGGGTGGAGATCTTCCTGGCCAAGGGTCGCGGGACCGGTTCGAGCGAGCCGGTGCCGGCGACGATCGAGCGGCGCACCAACGTGAACGAGGACATCGACATCACGAAGTGATGTTGGCCGCCCCGCGGGGCGGTGAACAGACGAGTTTTCGAACGGCGCAGGGCCCGGACCGTCCCCTTCAGAGGGATGAGCCGGGCCTTGTGCGTTGTGCGGGTTGAAGGCGCGGGGGATGGGCGCGGCGGCCGTTCCACCGGTGCTTGCCCCCTACCCTCCCCGCGATGTCCGACGACGAACGCATGCCCACGCCCAACTGGATGACCCCCGTCGCGGGCGTGGCGCGCCTGGGGCACTCCATCCTGAACGCCATCGTGGCGTTCGGGCAGTTCACGCGGTTCATGATGCACACGTTCCGCGGCCTGCGCGCGGTGCGGACGTGGAGCCGGCGCGACCGGCTGTGGCGGCAGCTCTACTTTGTCGGGACCACGTCCATCCCGGTGCTGGCCATTACGGGCGGCTTCATCGGCATGATCCTGGCCTTTGAGGGGTTCCGGCAGTTCCAGTCGATCGGCCAGGAGGCGCGGCTGGGCGGGGTGATCAACCTGTCCGTGGTCAAGCAGATCGGGCCGGTGCTCGCGGCGGTCATGCTCGCGGGGCGGGTGGGCTGCTCGCTGACAGCGGAGCTGGGCACGATGAAGGTGACCGAGCAGCTCGACGCGATGCGGGCGATGGGCAGCGACCCGGTGAAGGTGCTGGTCGTGCCGCGGTTCGTGGCGTGCGTGGTGATGATCCCGCCGCTGACGGTGGTGAGCAACCTCTGCGGCGTGCTGGGCGGGTGGCTGGTGACGACGCGGTTTTATGACACCGATTCGAACCTGTACTGGAACTACAGCGAGATCTTCGTGACGTGGTTCGACGTGATGAGCGGGCTGGTGAAGGCGGTGTTCTTTGGCGCGGGGATCGGGCTGATCGCGTGCTACAAGGGGTTCTCGTGCCGGCCGGGGGCAGAGGGCGTGGGCGAGGCGACGACAGACTCGTTCGTCACGAGCTTCCTCACGATCATCCTGATGTCGCTGGTGCTGGCGAAGGTGCTGAACGACATCGACTACTGGCTGCACGGGGTGGGCAGCGTGTTCGGCTGAGGCGTCCGCGGCGGTCCAGCGCGCGAGCCCCGGCGGGGACGCAAGGGCCGCGTCAGTCGCCGGCGAATGCGAAGGCGTCAAGCAGCCTGTGTTCCGCCCCGCTCGGGTGCAGCACGCTCTCCATCAGCCGCACTTCCGCGGCCTCAAACTCCGGCATCGGGTCCAGAGGCTCGCGGAAGCCTGAGGGTGTCGCGGCTCCGCGCCCGCGCACCAGCGTGAGGTGCGGGAGGTACGCCCGCCGCTCCGGCTTTCGCGCCAGCCGCTGGGCGAGGCGCGTGTGTGCCTGCGAGATGGTGGGGTGCAGTTCGAGCACCGCCGCGAGAAGGTTGGGGAGGGGCTCGATGCTGAGCACGCGGAGCCGCGGCGGGGTGAGCCCGGCGACACTGCGCGCGACCGACTCGCGGATGGGGCCCAGTTCGCGCACGCCCCGGTCGCCGAGGAAGAGCAGTGTGAGGTGGACCTTCCCGGCGGGCACGGGGCGGGGGTCGCGCAGGCCCGCGGGAGCGGCGAGCGCTGCCGCACGCTCGACGAGCGACGCGGCGAGGTCGGGCGGCGGGTAGAGGGCGACGAAGAGGCGCACGGGGGAGGGTACGAAACCGTCACAAAGGGGGATGTGCAGCACCCCGTGGCCGCGCTATAGTTTCAGAAAGGGTTGAAACCTACGCCATGCCCTACACCCCGCCCCCCACGCACACACACCTTTCCGCTCTGGATCATGGGCTGCTCAACGCGGTCGCCGCGGGCCAGGCCCGGTTGAGCGGCGAGCAGGCCCTTGAACTGTTCCGCGCCATGCCCCTGCCGGCGCTGGGGCGGTGGGCCGATGCCCGCTGTCGGCGCATCCACGGCGACATGGCCGGGGGCGTCCGCACGTACGTGATCGACCGCAATATCAACTACACGAACGTGTGCAGCGCGAAGTGTACGTTCTGCGCCTTCCGGCGCGACGGGACCGACGCCGACGCCTACACGCTCGAGCACGGGAAGATCCTGGAGAAGATCGGCGAACTGGTGGCCATCGGGGGGACGCAGATCCTGATGCAGGGGGGCATGAACCCCGACCTGCCGCTGGACTGGTACATCAGTCTGCTGAGGACCATCAAGGAGACGTACCCGAAGGTCCACGTGCATGCCTTCAGCCCGCCGGAGTTCGTGGAGTTTGTCCACTTCTTCAACCCGCC
>JAEYTB010000131.1 GCA_023434205.1 Planctomycetota bacterium
GACGGCGTGATCCACATCGCCTCCGACCGCATCGTCGTTGAGTTCGAGGAGGGCTCGGTGCTCCGCGGTGCGGAGGTGAACGACAACTGGGACACGCTCACGGGGTTCGGCATCCGCCTGGACGGACACAAGGACGTCACACTGCGCAACGCCGCGATCGCCGGCTTCAAGGTGGGCTTGTATGCCACGCGCGCCGACGGGCTCACGCTCGAAGGGCTCAACATCCGCGACTGCTACCGCCAGCGGCTCAGGTCCACGCCCGAAAAGGAGCACAACGCGGACTGGATGTTCCCCCACAAGAACGACCAGCGCGAGTGGATGACCCAGCACGGCGGGGCCGTCGTCGTCGAGCGTTCCTCCGGGGTGACGATCCGCGACGTCACGGTCCGCACCACGCAGAACGGGATCATCCTCGACCGCGTCAGCAACGCCAAGGTCTACGACAACGACTGCTCCTTCCTGTCCGGGTGGGGGCTGGCGATGTGGCGGAGCAGCGACAATGTCATCTCCCGCAACGCCTTTGACTTCTGCGTCCGCGGGCACAGCGAGGGTGTCTACAACCGCGGCCAGGATTCCGCCGGAATCCTCTGCTTCGAGCAGTGCTCGCGGAACACCTTCATCGAAAACTCGGCCACCCACGGCGGGGACGGGTTCTTCGGCTTCGCCGGGCGCGAGGCCCTCGGTGAGGTCCCCCCCGACCCGCAGGACACGTTCAACCGACCGTTCGACCCCGCCTCGGCAGGGTGCAACGACAACATCATCGTCGGGAACGACTTCTCCTACGCGCCCGCGCACGGCCTGGAGATGACCTTCTCGGCGGGCAACATCATCGCGGACAACCGCTTCGTCGAGAACGCGATCTGCGGCATCTGGGGCGGCTACTCACGCGCCACGTTCATCGAGCGGAACCACTTCGAGGGCAACGGCGGCATGGCCTACGGGCTGGAACGCGGCGGCATCAACATCGAGCACGGCTCCGACAACCGCATCATCGCCAACACCTTCATCAACAACCTCTGCGGCGTCCACATCTGGTGGGACGATGACGGCGCCCTGCTCCAGAAGCCGCTGGTCAAGGCCAATGACAAGGGCGCCTCCGACAACTTCATCCTCCACAACGTCTTCGAGGTCAACGCCGACCACCCCTTCAAAGGCCCACGCCACAAGGACACCCCCATCATCGTGCTCCAGCTCCGGGACAAAGGCGGCGGCGGGCACCTCAAAAACAACCTCTACGCGGGCAACACCCTCCGCATCAGAGAGCCCAGGGCCAAAGAGCTGAGCGTCGACCCGGGCTGCGAACCCCTCACTGAGGGCAGAGTGCGCCTCGACTTCCCCGGCACCAGGGCCGAGCCCCTGGGCGACAAGCGCCCCGTGGGCGCCCGCGCCCACCTCCGCGGGCGCGACAAGATCATCATGACCGAGTGGGGACCCTGGGACCACACCGGCGAGCCGCCGGCGCGCAAGTAAAAGGAGGCCCTGGCGGGCCCCCTTTCAAGGTCTGCTCGCGCGATAACGCTTAGTAGCTGCCGACCCGGTCGCGGTTCATGTTCCGCATCGCGCTGAGAACGCGCCCGCTGATGCCCTGGTCGCGGAGCTGCTGCTCGTTGGCGCTGGTCAGCTCGAACACCTGGCCGGTGGCTTCCAGCTTGTCGATCATCTCATCATCGCTGAAGCCGGCCTTCTGCATCGCGACCACCTCGTCGAGGGTCACGAAGCCGTCATTGTTGATGTCGGCGGTGCGGGCGCTGCGGGCCTCCTGCGCGGTGGCCGGATCGTTCTGCGCCTTGCTCATGGCCTCCTGGGCCGAGTCCTTGTCGTTGCCGCGGATTTTGTCCCAGTTGGCGCCGACAAGGTAGCCGCCGCCCGCGCCCAGTGCGCCGCCGATGAGCCCGCCCAGCAGCCGGTTGTCCGTCACCGAAGCGCCGATCACGGCGCCCGTGGCCCCGCCGATCACCGCGCCCTGCTGCTCCTCGTTGCCCGGGAGGCTCTCGCAGCCGGGGCCGAACAGGATCGCACACGAAAGGCCCGCGAGCGCCGCGGCGGAAGTCGTCTTGTTCATAACCGATCTCCTTTTCGCTGATGCCCCGGCCCTCGTGGCCGGGTGGCGGGAAGTGCCGCCTTGGGTTGGTGTTGCGTGACTCCTCCAAAGTCGAACACCAACCCGGGCCCGGTGCCGTTCCCTGAGCATGGGTTAACGGAAGTTTGAGCGCCACCCCGTGCCTGGGGACGTACGACGGTTGGCATGACGCACCTGAACCCCCGGGTCAACCCAGGCGGTCCGGCTGAAGCACGGCCCAACGCCGATGACCGCCACGCCGGGGTCATGGGCCGCGGCGTTCGGCTGCCGATCACTCTGCTTGGAATCCCCCTGATCCTCGACTGGTCGTTCCTCCTCGTGCTGCCGCTGATGGCGTACATGATCGGGGCCAACGTCGAGGCCTACGCGCGGCTCTTCGGCATCGCCGGGCCGGAGTTGCTGGGCGGCACGCGATGGGCGCTGGGGCTCGCCGCGGCACTGGGGCTGTTCGTCTGCGTGATCCTGCACGAACTCGGCCACGCCGTCACCGCACGGCTCTACAAGATAGAGGTCAGGAACATCACGCTGTGGTTCCTGGGCGGCATGGCGCACATCGCCGAAATGCCCCGCCGTCGCGGCGGCGAGGCGGTCGTCGCGCTGGTCGGCCCGCTGGTGAGCTTCGCGATCGGCGCGCTGATGTGGGCGTGGCTGCGCGCGGCGCCCCCGGCGTCCGCGGGCGGCCAGTTCCTCGTGGCCTACCTGGCGGTGGTCAACGTGATGCTGGGGGCGTTCAACCTGCTCCCCGCGCTGCCGCTGGACGGCGGCCGCATCCTGCGCTCCCTGCTCGCGCTGGCGATGCCCCACGTGCGCGCCACGCGGGCCACGGCGCTGGTCAGCAAGGTCGTCGCGGTGGGCCTCGGGCTCCTGGGCCTCATCACCGGGAACCTGTTCCTGCTGTTCATCGCGTTCTTCATCTTCATCGGCGTGCAGGGCGAGACCCGCCAGAGCGTGGCCTCCAACCTCCTGGAGGGCCTCACCGTGGGCGACCTGATGTCGCGGGACGTCAAGTCCGTCCACCCGTGGCTCAGCGTCGCGGACCTGACCAGCCTCATGCTCGACGAGCGGCACCTGGGCTTCCCGGTGGTGGATGAGGGCGGGCGGCTGGTGGGGATGGTCTCGCTCCGTGAGCTGACCACCACGCCCCGACCGCGCCCCGGCTCGCTGGTGCAGGACGTCATGGTCCGCGAGCCGCCGCTGGTGCGCGAGGACGCCCCCGCCGAGAGCGCCCTGCGGCGGCTGGGCGCCGACACGATGAGCAGGCTGATCGTGATCGACGCCGCGGGGAACGTCGTGGGCATCGTGACCGGCGCGGACCTGATGCGGGCGATCCAGGTCCGGGCCTTGGGGGATCGCTGGCGGAAGGCGGCGTAGGCCAGTCCTTCCCTACACTCCCGCCCCATGATCGACCTGAAGCAACTCCGCGACAACCCGCAGCGTTTCAAGGACGGCTGCGCCAAGAAGAACATCCCGGTGGACATCGACCGCCTGCTCTCGCTCGATGAGCAGCGCCGCGCCGCGATGACCCAGGCCGAGAGCGCCCGGGCCGAGCAGCGTCGAATCGAGAAAGAGCTGGGCCCGCAGATCGGCAAGCTCTCGGGCGCCATCAAGAAGGCCTCCGACGCCGACCGGCCCGCGCTCGAGAAAGAGCTCGAGGCGCTCAAGGCCAAGCCCGCGGCACTCAAGGCCACCATCGCCGAGCACGAGGCGAGGGTCGCCGAGCTCGACCCGCAGGTCAGCGAGCTACTGCTCCAGGTCCCCCTCCCGCCCGACGCCGATGTGCCGGTGGGCAAGGGCTCGGACGACAACATCGAGGCCAAGCGCTGGAACCCGCCGGGGTTCGACCCCGCCAGGCCCTGGAAAGACCAGAAAGGCTTCGAGCCCAAGACCCACATCGAGCTCGTGCGCGACCTCAGGCTCGCGGACTTTGAACGCGGCGTCAAAATGGCCGGCACGCGCAGCTACGTCCTCACGGGCGACGGCATGCGCCTGCACCAGGCCGTCACCCGCTTCGCCTTCGACTTCATGGTCAACAAGAACGGCTTCCGCGCGATGTCCGTCCCCGTCGTCGTCCGCGAGGAGGCCATGGTCGGCACCGGCTTCTTCCCCGCCGGGCGCGAGCAGGCGTACCACATCGAGGAGGGCAAACGGGGCGGGGGCTACGACCTCTTCCTCACCGGCACCGGCGAGGTGGGCCTCATGGGCATCCACCAGGGCGAGATCCTGGACGAGGCCGAGCTACCCCTCAAGTACGTCACCGTTTCCACCTGCTTCCGGCGCGAGGCGGGCGCCGCGGGCAAGGACACCGCGGGCCTCTACCGCATCCACCAGTTCGACAAGGTCGAGCAGGTCGTGATCTGCCGGGCCGACGAGGCCGAGAGCCGCCGCTGGCACAAGACCATGATCGGTTACGTCGAGGAGCTGCTCCAGGCCATCGGCCTGCCCTACCGCCTGCTCCAGTGCTGCACCGGCGACCTGGGCCCCAAGAACGCCGACATGGTCGACATCGAGTGCTGGATGCCCGGCCGCGGCGAGGCCCTCCCCGGCGGCGGCATGTCCGGTGCCTACGGCGAGACCCACTCCGCCAGCCGCCTCTATGACTTCCAGTGCCGCCGGCTCAACATGCGCTACCGCCAGGGCGGCGCGGCGGGCAAGGGCGAGACGCTCTTCTGCCACTCGCTCAACAACACGGTGCTCGCCCGCCCCCGCTTCCTGATTCCCCTCCTGGAGATGAACCAGAACGCGGACGGCAGCGTCACCATCCCGCCTGCGCTGCGGCCGTACATGAACGGCCAGGAACGGATCGGGTAGCCCCGCAACCCGCCCGCGGCCAGCCGGTATGCTGCGGGCATGAGCCCAGCCCTCAAGGAAAAGCTCGGCCTGATCCTCTTTGAGCTCGCGCTGGTCGCGGGGCTCTGGGTCGTGATGAAGCTGCGATGGCAGACCGGCGCGGTCCTGGTCGCCGCCGTGCTCCTGTCGGGTTTGGCCCCCGACCGATTCTCGCGGCTGGCCTCAGGGCTGGCCCTCCTGGGCGTGGCGGCGTTCTTCTACTTCTGGGTGGGGCACGCACAGCTCGCCGCGGTGCTGGGCCTATTCGGCGCGGCGCTCGCCCTCTACGGCGCGGTGTCCGCGGCACGCGCCCCCCGGGCGGCGCAGGACTGACCGCCCGCTACTGCGTCAGCCGCCCCACCACCGCCGCCGCCCCCTCGACCTGCAACGCCGCGGCGCGTTTCGCGTACGGCAGCCCCCGCGCCGGGTCCTTCGCCCGCTCAAACCACAGCGCCGCCTCGTACGCCCACGCCCCGTTGCCCGGGGCCTCGTCCGACGCCGCCCCGTACATCTCCGCCGCGTCCAGCGGTCTCGACAGCATCCCGTAGCACTCGGCCATGAGCTGCATCACCGGCGTCGTCCGCCGCTCCGCCTCCCCCACCGCCACCAGCAGCGTGAGGGCCTCCGCCGCCTTGCCGTTGCGTTTGAGGGCCCGGGCCTCGAGCAGCCGCCACGTGCCCACCTGCGGCTGAAGCTCGCGGGCCTTGGCGATGTGCTGCAGGGCGAGCTCCACGCGGTTCTCGCGCAGGGCCAGGTCCGCCAGCGCCCCCCACGCCGTCGCCAGGTCGGGGTTGAGCCTTGCCGCGAGCAGGTAGTTCTTCTTGGCCTCATCCGTCTGGTTGAGCTTGACCTGCACCGCGGCGAGGTACAGCGGCGCCCGGTACTCCGAGGGGTCGGCCGTCTGCGCGGCCATGTAGTGCTCGACCGCCCGGTCGTTGCGGCCCAGCGCCCCCGCGACCACCCCCGCCGCGAGCTCGACCGGCGCGGTGCGAGGTCCCGCCGCGAGAGCTTTCTCATAATTCGCGTACGCGTCGGCGGCCCGGCCCGTCGTGCTCAGCAGCTCCGCGTACTGGATGTAGAACACCTGCTCCTCGGGGTGCTGGGCGATCGCCCCCTTCAGCACCGCCTCGGCCTTGGCGTGGTCGCCCTGGTTGATGTACGCCTGCGCCGAGTTCAGCACCGCGTCCGCGGCCTCCGGCGTCATGGACGGCTTGCCCGCCGCGGTGCCCGCGCCGGGCGTGGCCCCGTTGGCCGGGGCCGGGCCTCCGGGCGTCCCCGGCGCGGTCGCCCGGAACACGTACACGCCCAGGGCGATCACCCCCGCCAGCAGGACCACCACGGCCACCATCCCCAACGCTCTTCCCGGTCGGTTCCATCTCACGGCGTGCGGCTCCAAGGCGGGTTCCCCCACCACTCCCCGGCTCAATATCGGCCCGCGTACCATCGCTCCACCAATGTCAAGCGAGCTGCCCAAACAGTACCGCCCCGCCGAGCACGAGGACCGCATCTTCGACCGCTGGACGGCGTCCAAGGCCTTCCACGCCGACCCCGCCGCCGTCCTTTCGGGGGAGCGCGAGCCCTACTGCATCGTGATCCCCCCGCCCAACGTGACCGCCGCGCTGCACCTGGGCCACGCCCTCAACAACACCATCCAGGACATCCTCGCCCGCGCCCACCGCATGATGGGCTACGAGACCCTGTGGATGCCCGGCACCGACCACGCGGGCATCGCCACGCAGGCCGTCGTCGAGAAGCGGGTGATGAAGGAGGAGAAGAAGCGCCGCACCGACTTCACCCGCGAAGCGTTCATCGCCAAGATCCAGGCCTTCAAGGACGAGTACGAGGCGACGATCACCAACCAGCTCAAGAAGATGGGCTGCTCCTGCGACTGGGACCGCCAGCGGTTCACGATGGACCCCATCTGCGCCCGCGCTGTGCGCGAGGCCTTCTTCCGGCTCTTCAAAGACGGCCTGATCTACCGGGGCAAGCGCCTGGTCAACTGGGACCCGGTGCTCCAGACCGCCATCGCCGACGACGAGATCGAAAACATCGAGATCGACGGCAACTTCTACTACCTGCGCTACCCGCTCGTCCACCCCACCGGCGCGCGGACGATCCAGGAGTCCTCGCACAACCAGCCCGCACCCGATGACGCAGTGCCCGTCACGTGGGGCGAGCTCGCCCGCCGCGGCTACCCCGGTGCGGAGAAGCAGGATGCCGACGGCGAGGCGTTCGTCACCGTCGCCACCACGCGCCCCGAGACGTACCTGGGCGACACCGCCGTGGCGGTGAACCCGAAGGACCCTCGGGCCAAGGCCCTGCGCGGGCTGTTCGTGGAGCTGCCCCTGGTGGGCCGCGTGATCCCGGTGATCGAGGACGACTACGTGGTGATGCCCTCGGCGAAGGGCCCCTACGGCGCGCTGCTCAACCTGAAGGAGACCGACGAGCCCGAGGACCCGAAAGCCGCCTTCGCGACCGGGTTCCTGAAGGTCACGCCCGCGCACGACCCCAACGACTACGAGCTGGGCCGCAAGCACAACCTGCCCATGATCAACATCATGGCGCCGGACGCCAGCATCAGCGACAAGCACGGCTGGACCGATGTCGGCGATGCGCACCTCTTCGTCGGCAAGAAGCGCGAGGACGCCCGCAAGCTGGTGGTCAAGGAGTTCGAGGCCCGTGGCCTGCTGGAGAAGGTCCAGCCCTACCGCCACACCGTGGGGCACTCGGACCGCAGCAAGGCCGCAATCGAGCCGTACCTCTCCGACCAGTGGTACGTCCGCGTGACCGACCCGCGCATGGCACAGGCCGCGAACGCCGCCCTCGTTCCCGAGCAACGCAGCAACCGCAAACCGACGCCGGGCCTGAGCGAGTCCGCGAGCGAAGGCCCGGGTCAGGACGCCAACCACCTCCGCTTCCACCCCGCCCGCTACGCCAAGACCTACGAGACCTGGCACGACAACATCCGCGACTGGTGCATCTCGCGCCAGCTCTGGTGGGGCCACCGGATCCCTGTGTGGCAGATGACTCCTGGCACAAGAGGCGCAAATCTGGC
This sequence comes from Planctomycetota bacterium, assembly GCA_023434205.1. Classification (GTDB taxonomy): domain Bacteria; phylum Planctomycetota; class Phycisphaerae; order Phycisphaerales; family UBA1924; genus JAEYTB01. The sequence goes on from JAEYTB010000131.1 coordinate 7,962, forward strand.
GACCGCTGGCTCTCTCCATCCCGATAATGCGGAACTCGGTGCCATCCTGGATGACGCCCGTGCCCGCGGTCGCATTGCTACAAACATTGGCGCCGAAATCGAAGAGCCAAAGACCAAGGGCGCTCAGCCCAAGCTGAGCTTTGTCTACGACAGCGACCCAGACCGTTTCCGTGGCGTTGCCGTCCTTGACCCAGAAGGTGAAGATGCTCAACTGGTCGCCAAACTCGAAGAGTTTGGCTTCGTTCGTGACCCCGACGTCCTCGACACCTGGTTCTCTTCCGCCCTCTGGCCCATGTCCACCATGGCATGGCCCGAGGAATCCGACCTGCTGAAGGCCTTCAACCCCACCTCCACGCTCTGCACCGCCCGCGAGATCATCACCCTGTGGGTCTCGCGCATGGTGATGTTCAACCGCTACTTCCGCGGCCAGGACCTGGGCATGGGCGCGGGCGTCGGTCCCATCCCCTACCGCGATGTCTTCATCCACTCCGTCATCCAGGACGGCGAGGGGCGGAAGATGAGCAAGACGCTGGGCAACGGCGTTGACCCCCTCGACATCATCGCCACGCACGGCGCGGACGCCATGCGCTTCACGCTCTGCCACATGACCACACAGACGCAGGATGTCCGCCTGCCCGTGGTCAAGGACTCCGCCACCGGCAAGAACACCAGCCCCAAGTTCGACCTGGGCCGCAACTTCGCCAACAAGCTCTGGAACGCGGCACGCTTCGCCCTGGGCATCCTCAGCGCCGACTCCCCCACTCCTCCACTCCTCCACTCCTCTACTCCTCCCCCGCTGTCCCTCGTCGACCGCTGGATGCTCTCCCGCCTTTCCGTTGCGGTGGCCGCCTGCAACACCGCCCTCAAGGAGTTTCAGTTCGCCGACTACGCGACCACCCTGTACGACCTGCTGTGGCGCGACTTCTGCGACTGGTACCTCGAGGCGATCAAGCCCACCGTCGCCGCGGACCCCAACCAGCGGGCCGTGCTCGCGGCCACGCTCGACACCATCCTGCGCCTGCTCCACCCCGTGATGCCCTACGTCACGGAGGCGATCTATGAGGCGATGAGGGAGCAGTCCCGCACGATCACCACCGCCCCCGTCCGCGGCGTCGACCTGGGCCCGGCCCGCAAGGACAACCTGCTCGCCACCGCCGGCTGGCCGGAGGTCGACTCTGCCCTCCGCGACGAGGCCGCCGAGCGCGAGTTCGAGGAGCTCCGCGCCTTCATCACCGCCATCCGCGAGGTCCGCGCCCAGCACAACGTGCAGCCCAAGCGGCGCATCACCCTGCACGCGCCTTTGGGTACCCCTTCTCTCCGGGACGGGAGCAGCACCACGCTCGTCAAGACCCTCGCGGGCGTCGAGACCATCACGCAGGAACCCCCCGCCGGCCCCTCGGTCGCCTTCAACCTCGGCAAGGCCGAGTTCAAGGTCAGCGACCTGGCCGACGCCGCCACGATGGACACCGGCGCCGAGAAGGCCCGGCTGGAAAAACTCGTCGCCGATCTCGACAAGTCCATCGCAACCTTCGAGGGCCGGCTGGCGAACCCCGGGTACGCCCAGAAGGCCCCCCCGCACATGGTGCAGCAGACCAAGGACCAGCTCGAGAAGGCCAGGGCGGAGCGATCCGCCGCGGCGGCCACACTGGCTTCATTGGGCTAGCTGTCGGGGGCCGGGGCGCGGTAGGATGCAGCCATGGACCACCGTTGGGCAGACGCGGGGCCGGGTCACCGAACATCAATGACCGCAATTGGGGCCGGGTTCAGACCCCCGCGGCATCCATCTACCGTGATGAAGCAGCCCCTGATCCTCCTGCTCGCCGGGACCCTCGCCCTCGCCGCGTGCTCGGGCCGCCAGCCCGCCTCCCCCGGCCTGGCCGCTTCCCGCGTGACGCCCGCGCCCGCGGCGGTCGACCCCAACGCCCTGCCCGCCAAGGTCATCCTCGCCACGGCCCCATGGACCTTCGAGTCCCGCGAGGGCTCGGTGATCGAAACCGCCAGCTACCGCATCATGACCACCGCGACGCGGACGGCCCTGGTGGAACGCGTCCCCGCGTTCATGGAGCTCGCCCTCAACCACTACACGACCACCGTGGGCGACCTGCCCCGCCCCAACGAGCAGATGGAGAGCTACATCCTTGGCACGCGTCCGCAGTGGGCCCGCATGACCCAGCGCGTCATGGGCAATGACGCCGACATGTACCTCCGCATCCAGCGAGGCGGCTTCAGCAGCGGCGGGCGCGCGATCCTCTACGACATCGGCCCCCGCGACACCTTCGCCATCGCCGCCCACGAGGGCTGGCACCAGTACACGCAGAAGGCCTTCCGCAACATGCTGCCCACCACGCTGGAAGAGGGCATGGCGACCTTCATGGAAGGCTTCCGCTGGAATCCGGACCAGATGGACCGACCCCTGTTCCTGCCGTGGGCCAACGTGGAGCGGTACGAGCAGCTCCGCCAGGCCGAGCGGGCCGGCAAGCTGATCCCACTGGACCGGCTGATGCGAAGCACGCCGCAGAACCTGATGGCCGACGACCCCGACTCGGCGCTCATCTACTACGCGCAGGTCTGGGCCCTGATCCACTTCCTGAACGAAGGCGAGGGCGGCAAGTACCAGAACGGCCTCAAGCTGCTCCTCTCCGATGCCGCCCACGGCAGGCTCGTCGCCCGCGTCAACCACACCCTCTCAACCCGCGGCATCCACAGCCGGCGGGGCGTCGACATGCTCGACATCTACCTGGGCCGCCCCGCGAGCAGCCTGAACGAGGAGTACATGGCCTTCGTCCGTGCCGTGGTGCAGAAGAATGGAGGGCGCGGCCGGATCGTGCGCGGACAGTCGCCGCTGAGCGAAGAACCGTTGACGAAGTAGCGTTACTGCTGCGGGCTCGCGGGCCGCGGCGAGGGCGGAGTCCCCAGGTACGTCAGCGTCCGCTCCATCACCCGCTTCACCACCGGGCCCGAGACCATCGAACCGTAGTAGGTCGCGGTGCGGATCCGCTGCGGGCCCGGGTCGTCCATGATCACCAGCACCACCAGGCGCGGGTTCTCCAGCGGAGCGCCGGCGATGAAGCTGGAACGGTACTGGTCGAGGTAGCCCGCGGGCCCGCCGCGCATCTTGCGCTTGCCCTTGGGCGGCGCGCCCACGGGGATCTTCGCCGTTCCGGACTTGCCGAACATCGTGTAGCGCCAGTGCTGGCCTTCGGGGGGCTTGCAGTACTTGCTCTCCATGGACGCCGCGACGTGGGTCATCGTCTCGCGGGTCTCCTTCGCGACCCACGCGGGCATCACGCGGTACGTGACGCCCGGGCCCTCCTCCGACTCCACCGTCAGCCGCAGCCGCGGCAGTGTGCCGCCCAGCTCGCCGGGCCTGGCGAAAGCGCAGAACGCCCGCACCATCTGCACCGGCGTCACGGCGATCTCGTTGCCGAACGCGACCGAAACCTGCGTCCCCTTCTTCCAGTTCTTCATGGACGTCACGACGCCGCCGGACTCAAAGGGCAGGCCGATGCCCGTGGGCTTGCCAAAGCCGAACCGCACCACCGCATCGTGGAGCTGGACGGGCGTCAGCCGCTGCGCCCCCTTGATCATGCCGATGTTGGAGGAGTTGATCAGCACCTCGCGCCACGTCATCGAGTCGCGCTTGGTGACATCGCTGATAGGTTTGCGGCCATCGGGCGGGACCCAGCCGTAGTGCCCCGTCTCGAACATCTCGTCGAGCTGCGCCAGCCCCAGCTCCGTGATCGTCGCCCACACGAACGGCTTGAACGTCGACCCCGGCTCGTACATGTCCTCAACGCACCGGTTGCGGGCGAGGGCAGGGTGTACCTCCCGCGCGACGTCGGGGGGGTTCACCAGCCACCGGTGCCTGCCCTCCGGGAAGGGCGGCGCGGGCGGCTTGGGCGGAGGACGCTGGCCCTTCTTGAGCGGCGCCGCGGGCTTGGGCGGCTCCGGATCGT
>JAEYTB010000145.1 GCA_023434205.1 Planctomycetota bacterium
GGGTGGTGCTGGGGATGGGCCCGGGGGTCGCGGGGCTGGCGCTGGGGGTGGCGTTCACGATGCTGCGGATGCCGCCCGCGGGCGAGCTGCGCATGCAGACGGCGGCGGACTGGGTCACGTCCGCGATCTTCGCGGGCACCGGGCTGCTGGCCATCGCGGCGGCGCAGGCGTGGCAGAACGCGCGTCGGCGGGCCGAGGTCGCCCTGCGGGCCGAGCAGCGGGCGTGCGGCGATCTGCGGGAGGAGATCGCGCGGCGGATGCGGCTGGAGCGCCATCTGGTCGGTCAGGCCGAGGAGCTGACGCGGTTCTCGCACATCGTGGCGCACGACCTCAAGGAACCGCTGCGGGGGATCGCGACGCTGGCGCACTTCCTGGAGGAGGACCTGGGCCCGACGCTGGGGCCGGGCGAGCTCGGGCTGCTCGAGCGGCTCAAGGCCCTGCCGGTGCGGCTGTCGGAAATGATCGAGGCGCTGCTGGTGTTCGCCGAGCAGCGGCCCGGCGACGGCATGCCCAGGCGCCCGCGCGAGAGCGTGGGCATGGTCGAGGCGGCCCAGGAGGCGGTGGAGGTGCTGGGCCCCTGGCTCGCCGAACGGCACGCGGTGGTGGATGTGGACGCGGGCCTGCCGCCCGCGCACTGCGAGCGGCCGCTGGCGGCGCGTGTGATGTGCAACCTGATCGCCAACGGCGTGAAGTACAACCGCTCGCCGCACCCGCGGGTGTGGGTGAGCGCGCGGGCGGGCGACCAGCGCGATGGGGGTGTGGGTGGGGGGGGTGGTGCAGGGGGCGGGGCCGATGGGGGGGGGCCCCGCCCGGCCTGCCCACCGACGGTGTACTGCGTGACCGACAACGGCGTCGGCATCGCGCCGGAGCACCGCGCGGCGGTCTTCGAGATGTTCCGCCGGCTGCACGGGCGCGAGCAGTTCGGCGGCGGCACGGGCGCGGGGCTGGCCCTCAGCCGGCGGATGGTGGAGCGGATGGGCGGGCGGATGTGGATCGAGGACGCGGCGCGGGGCCCGCGCGCCCGCGGCGAGGGCGAGGGCCCGGGCGTGACGATCTGCTTCACCCTCGAGCCCGACCCCGCGGACAACGGGCCCGTCCCCGGGCGGGCCGAGGCCGAGTCGGACGATCGACGCGGGCGCGGCAGCGAGCCGCGGCGGGGCGCCAACGCGCGGCCGGCGCGCCCGCGCGAAGCCACGTGAACGCGGGACGCGGCGCGAGAGGACCGCGGGACGAAGGAGCGCCGACGGCCGTCCGCTCCCCGCTCCCCGCTCGCCTTCCCCCGGCCCCCTCCCGCTGCAAACACCCGCGGCCGCGGGCGCCCTCGCAAGGGTTCGCACGCGGCCGTGGGTGGTTGGATGCCGTGGATCGGGCAAAGGGTTGATCCATCAACCCCAAAGGTTCCACGCGGGCTGCGCCCACGCGCCGGTCGGTGTCCTTCCGCCGGACTTCCCGCCCCCGCATGATCGACGGAGGTAACAAGGGCTCTCACGGCTTACCCCGATGGGGACTGTGTTTACGCGGCGAGTGTTCCTCCGGTGAAGCTGTCGGCGATGCTCAGGCCCGCGGCGCCGAACTGCACGGTGAACTGGTCGGAGACGGGACCCACGCGCTGGCCGCGCTTGCCGACCACCTTGTAGGTGACGGCGAAGGTCCCCGCGGGGATGCTCCCGTCCACGAACTGCTTGCCGCCGACGGTGTCGAGCACGCTGAAGGGGCCGGTGTTGTTGAGGCGGCGGCTGACCTGGTAGACCACGCCCGACACGCCGCGGGGGTTGCTGCACTTCCACTTGACGGTGAGGCTGCCGTTGCCGTTGAGCCCGGCGGTGAAGGCGCGGGGCTGCGCGGGGGACTTGCCCGCGCCGCGCGGGCGCAGGGCGGGGACGGCGGCGAGTTCCCACACGGCGTTGGGATCGCCGCTGGCGAGGGCGAAGGCGTCGATGGAGCGGACGCACTGGCCCGCGAGCTGGCGGACGGTGTTGCAGGCGTTGTTGAACACGGACGTGGCCCGCTCGGTGGTCTGGCGGGCCGCCTCGAGCTGCTGCTGGGCGGCCGCCGCGGCGTCGTTGGCCGCCTGCAGGGCCGCGACCCTCCCGGCGTCCAGGCCCACGGCCTCGGGGTCCCCCTGCCAGGTCTGCACCTTGGGCACGACCGCGCCGGGGAGCTGCGAGTTGCGGGAGGGGAAGACGGGGCGGGTAGCGGTGGACATGTCGGGTTCCTCGGCGGCCCATTGGGTCGGCCGCACACTGTTTTCGGCCGTGCGGGGGGGCGACTTTGGTCCGGTGTGCCGGGAAGGGCGTTTTTTTGGGCCCCGTGGTCGCCGCGGGAGGGCCCCGGGCCCGCCTTTGACGCTGCCCGGGCCCGCGATGTCGCTGCAAAGCCGGGGAATGTCATCATCGAAGCGGCGCGCGAGAGCGCACGCGCGGTCCCCGCGGTCACCGCCCGGGCCGCTGTGACGACCTCTCCGGCCGAGCGCACAACCTGGACGGCGGCCGCGATCACACCGCTCGGTCATGCAAGCCCGTCCCGGGTAGAGAGCGCCACAAAGATCGGGCGGGGAGTCGCAAGAGGGGCGGTGTGTAAAACCCCTTTTGCACGCGCGCAATGGCGAGCGGCGCGGGGAGGGTGCGATCCGAGAGGGGCTCAGGCCGCCCCTCCTCAGTGGGGGTCGGGCTCTCCGGGCCGCAACGGTGGGAGTGTGCGCCGTCGCGCGCCGCACTGGCGGGCAAAGCCGCCAGTGGCACAGGTTTAGGGCGCTTGCAGTGCCACGCGCCGAGCACAGAGCCGCGGCTGTCATGGCAGTCTGTGTTCTCAATCTATGAACGATCGGTTAGGCTAGCCCAATGCATCGGGATCGTGCTATGGGATTTGTGTCAGGGAATGTGGGCGAATCGCGGCTGAGCGGGAGCTTGGGTGCGGCGGTGTTCGCGCTGGGGGTCGCTGCCTCGATGCTCCGCGCGCAGATCGTGTATCAGGACCAGCCGCTGTCAAGCGCCACCGTCTCGGCGCGGGCGGCGGTGAACAACTGCCTGAACGCCGATTCGCGGACCTCGGCGGAGACCCGCGAGATCTCGGGATCGTTCTCCCACAGCACCTTTGTCGAATACCCCGGGGCGGCGGGGCAGCCGAGCCGGTCGTGGGCTTCGTTGTCCGTGGGCGGCGGCATGAGCGGATCGTCCATTTCCGCCAGCTTCGACGGCACGGTCTTCAGCGGCGGCGGTGCGTGGAGCGTGTCCCAGGGGAGCGCCGCGGTCCACTTCGCGGTCACTCGGCGGTCAGTGTTCGAGTTGTCGTCATCGGGCGAGGCGGGCGCGGGGGTATGGGCCGGAAACTCCGCACTCGTCCGCAGCTCGCAGGTTCACAACCCCTTCAGCAATGTCACGCCCGGCCATTACCTCTTCCACGCCTCGCCGGCAAACGGCAACAACTATCTCCACATCGCGGGGTCGGGCTCCTGCCGCGGGGTGATCGAGGCCGTGGCCGGGCTCAGCGTCAATCTCAGCGGGTTTGTGCAGTTCGGGTGCAACCCGCCGCCGGCCCTTCCCGCAACGCACTCGCACGCCTCATCGGGATCGTTCCGCATCTTGGGCGTCTGCCCGACGCCCACCTCGCAGCCCCAGGGCGGCAGCGTCTGCCGTGACGGCACGATCCAGCTCGCCTTCGGCGTGGACGGATCGGCCATCTACCAGTGGCGGCGCAACGGCGTCGCCATCACTGAAGGCCGGAGCGAGGACTCGACGATCTTCCTGGGCGCGCGCTCGCCCGTTCTCACGATCTCGCACGCCGGGCCCCTGGCCGCGGGCGAGTTCGATTGCCTCGTCACCGATGCGCACGGCGGTCTCTGCGGCAGCTTCCAGAGCAACGCCGCGGTGGTCAGCCTCGGGGTCACCGAGTGCCCCTGCCCGCCGGAGCTCGGTGTGCAGCCCGCGCGGTGGAACATCGCGCACTTCACCACAGGACAGTTCGGACAGACACCGCTCACCGGCGAGACCGCCCACCTTTTCGACTGCAGCAAGCCCACCGCTCTCATCCTCCACGGCTTCGTCAGCGGGCCCGACGCAGACTGGATCGGGTGCCTCGCGACCGAGACGATGGGACGATTTCCCGCGGGCGTGAATGTCCTTATTGCCAACTCGTCGTTCTACATGCAGCCGATTTCCGCGGCGGCACAGGGGGTGATCGCCGGGGCCACGCTGGGGGGCGGCCTCACAGGGGCGCCGGGCGCCGTCGTCGGCGCGGCCATCGGCGGTATCACCGAGGGCGTTTTTGGGGCCCGGGACAACATCCCCCTCGCCGCCGACGACCTCGCGCGCGACCTCGAGTGCTTCCTGGGACCATGCGGGGCCTCGCCGGGCGTGGAAATGATCATCGGTCATAGCTTCGGCGGGGGCATCGGCGCGGAAGTGGGGGAGCGGCTGGTCGCGGGGACCGGGCGGCTCATTCCTACCCTCGTGACGATTGACACGCCTTGGCGGATTCTGCCGCTCACGATGGACCGGCAGGCAGCCATCGCTCGGCGCCACTTCGTCAACCACGTGAACTACTACTCGCCGTGCCGGACCAACCTGGACTTCGGCGCACCCCTCTCTGGCGGCAACACCCGCAACTTCAACTCTTACCCCGGCCCCTCGGGCCCGGCCGGCTGTATTCTGGGGCATGTGTGCCAGGCCCACAACGTTTGCGGCCTGTTCACCAGCCCCAGCGCGGCCGCGCTTTTTGACGGCACGCTTCCCCCCGGGGCTTACGTCGAGGGGCCGACGCCGTACTCCGTCATGCCCGGCGCGGTGACTGATTCCTGCGGCCAAGTTCCGTATGTAGACTGGCCCGAGAGCTCTCCCTCGACGGGCGACCTGGGGCCGGGATTCAGCACAGGCGGCGGGGTCGAGTGGAACCCGCCGGTGCTGACGATCCCAGTTGTCCCGGGCGGGGGCGGATCGTCGATCACGGTCCCCCTTGCCGAGTGCCCCGGCTTCCTGGTGTTCGAGTACCAGCTCGAGAACATCGCTGCATCGCAGGCGGCGGTGATCCATTGGCAGGGCCGGCTCGTCTGGCGTGCCGCGGTCGAGACGCCACCGGGCGAGTGGATGACCGACGCGATCGACCTGCGGGATGGGTGCGTCCGACCGGTGCGGATCGACGCCCGACTGCTGCCTGCGCGTCGGGGCGAGACCTCGCCGACGGGGGCCTTCAGGCTCCGTCATGTCCGCATCGTTGACCCTGCGGTGGTTCGGTGTGCGGCGCCGCCCGTGCTCGCGTCGGATACGGCGGCGGCGGTCGACTGCCGCGAGGCAGTCGCGCGATTCACGGTGGGCCCGGCGACGCTGCTGGGGTCCGCGTACCAGTGGAGGCTTGGGGGCGTCCCGATCGCGGACGGTCCTGCTCCCGGTGGAGGTATTGTCGCAGGCGCCCATGGCCCGGTGCTCGCCATCGCTCCCTACGCCCAAGCAGACGCAGGCGCGTACGACTGCGTTGTGACCAACGCGTGCGGCTCCACCGTCAGCTCCCCCGTGATTCTTGACCCTCCAGCGTGCTGCGCGGCGGACTATGACGGCGACGGCGACATCGGCACCGATTCCGACATCGAGGCGTTCTTCGCGTGCCTTGCGGGCGACTGCTGCGCGACATGCTTTGCGGGGGCGGACTTCAACGGCGACGGCGACATTGGCACTGATGCTGACATCGAGTCATTCTTTCGCGTGCTCGCGGGCGGGAACTGCTGAGGGCTGGTCGCCCTGACCTGCAGGTCCGGCGCGGAGTGACTGAGCTTCGCACGCGTGCATTACCGCGCGGTGGTGGTGGCCACCGGCAGCTTGAGCGTGCAGGCGCAGCCCTGGCCCGGCGCTGATTCGATGTTGAGGGCGCCGCCGTGGCGTTCGACGGCGGTGCGGACGAGGGCGAGGCCCAGGCCGGAGGCTTCTTCTTTGGGCTTGGTGGTGAAGAAGGCTTCGGTGCAGCGTGCAAGGGTTTCGGCGTCCATACCGGGGCCGTCGTCGCGGACGCGGAGCTCGACGGTGGTGTTGGGGTTGGGGCCGGGCTTGGCTTCGACCCAGATGTTGCCGCCGCGCGATTTCATGGCCTCGGCGGCGTTCTGCACGAGGTTTAAGACGGCCTGCATGAGGGCGTGGCCGGGGACGGCGACGGGGGGAAGGGAAGGGTCCTTGAGGCCCTCAGCGCGGAGCTTGACGCCGCGGGGCAGGGCCCTGGTGTAGGGGGCGGCGGCTGCTTCCCACCATTCGTGCAGGCGCGTCTGGCCGGGGGTGGCCGCGGGGTCATCGACGGCCATGCCGCGGAGGCCCTTGACCAGGCCTCGGAGCTGCGTGACGGTGCCGCGGAGGGACTTGAGGGCGGGGTCGGCCTTGCCCTGGGGGGCGGCCTGCTCGAGCTCGTCGAGGGAGACCTCCATGGGGATGAGCATGTTGTTGACATCGTGGCCCAGGCCCGCGGCGAGGGTGCCCAGGGTGGCGAGGCGGGCCTTGGCGCGGGCGGCGGCCATGAGCTCCTGGCCGCGCTGGAAGTCCTGGAGCGAGCCGGCGAGGGTCTCGTCGAGGGCCTCGTTGAAGCGGGTGACCTCGTCGTACTCGGACTGGGTGTGGACGGTGCCGGGGTGGTGGGCCTTGCCCCACAGCCGCAGCACGCTGGCGCGCAGGGCGCGGAACTCGGAGATCATCTGCGCCAGCGTGAAGCCATCGTGGGCGCGGGCGGCGCCGTGGTGGCGGGAGGGGACGGCCATGGGCTCGGCGTCGGCGGCGGGGCGGTCGCCCTTGCCCTTGGCCTCCTGCTGGGCGGCGGACTGCTTGCCCTCGATGTCGACGGCGACAGCGCGGAGGATGCTCTCGGCGTCGTTGCGGAGGGCCTTGACGTCCATGGGCTGGGAGTCGACCAGCACGCCGAGTGAGCGGGCGTAGTCCTCCCACTCCTGGAGGATCTGGGGCAGGTTGGCGAGGATGAAGGCGGAGAGACGCACGCGGGGCCCCTGATGCGAGGTGGGAGGAGTGTAGAGGGTGGGTGTGAGGGGCGGGGTGAGCGGGTGGGGTGGGGGTGGGGGGTGGGCGGGCTTGGCGCCTTTGCGAGAGCCGGGTCAAAAACACCCGCGGCCGCGGGCGCCCTCGCAAGGGTTCGCACGCGCAACCATCACCCCGCGCGCCTCGCCAACCCCCGCACCCGCCGCGCACGCACACCCACCGCCGCGCCAACCACGCACGCCAACGCCGCAGCATCACCCTTTGCAGGGCCAAAGGGTGATGGCACGGGGGAGAAGGTGGTGCCACCGGCCACGGGGGTTTAGGGCGGTGACGGTGCCAACCGCCAACCGCCAACCGCGTGGAAGCTGCGACTTGCCGCGTTCTGAAACAGTGACCGAGACAATCAGGCTGGCAGGAAAGGGCGTGCGTTCTATAGTGATGGAATGAAATGGGATCAAATGCCGTGCTTTGCGTGGGCACTGGTTGTGGCGATGCACTTCTCGACCAGTGGCGTCAAGGCACAAGTGGAAGGTTGCGAAGAGGGGTGGCGTCGATTTGGGGGGCTTCGTGGGGTGGACGGCGTCGTCTACGCGATCACCCGCTGGGACGCCGACGGCGCGGGGCCTGCGCCTGAAAAGTTTGTCGTAGCCGGCTCATTCAGCGTGGCCGGGGATTGTGTGGCGCGGAACGTGGCCCTGTACGACCCGTCCACTCGGCGGTTTTCACCATTGGGCGAAGGCTTGGGAACCAGGAACCACGAGGTGCAGGCACTGGCCGCCCTTCCAGGTGGACAGTTGTTCGCGGCGGGACGTTTCACGGTGCCTGGGTCGGACCTCGTTACGGTTGCGCAGTGGAACGGCGAGGCCTGGATTCCGGTGCCGGGGGCGCCGTACAGCCCGTTCAATACGCTGACGGTGGATGCAGCAGGGAGTCTGATTCTCGGAGGTCTCTTCGGCGAAGCCGGAGGGCTTCCGGCCCCCGGCGTAGCGAGGTGGAGTGGAGGAGTGTGGACTCCCGTCGGGGACACTGGCATCGTGTCGGCTGTGTACGCGCTCGCTGTCCTGGAGGACGGGAGCTTGGTGGCGAGCGGCAACTTCCCCGGCAAGGTGGCGCGGCTTGAAGGAACATCCTGGTCGCTGCTCGGGGGCGGCGTCCCGATTCAATCGTCGTTCTTCACGCTCGCTCCGCTGCCCGGCGGGCGTATGTTCGCCGGTGGAGACGCCGCGTACTTCTGGGATGGCTCGGCGTGGGCACAGGCGACAGGCGTTTCCGGCCGCATACAAGCCTCTGCGCTGCTCGCCAACGGCGACCTTGTGGTTGGGGGCTGGGTCTCGCTCATTGCACAGGACAGCGCCCGAGGCGTGGCGCGTTGGAACGGCACGTCGTGGTCGCCCATGGGGCAGCTCGGCAATAACTTCAATCCGCTGAATGTTTACGCTCTATGCGCTGGTACGGACGGCCCGGTGTTCATCGGTGGAGACTTCGGCGTTGCGGATGGGGATATTGTCTCGGGAATCGCACGTTGGGATGGGGGAGCGTGGCTCAGCACGTGTGATGAGCCCATCCTTCTACCGGCGAAGGTCTGCGAAACGCCCACTGGAGATGTGATCGGGCTCCAGACTCTTTACCGCTCCGGGATGGAGCGTCGCACGTTTGTAGCGCGACGTGAAGGGCAGGGGTGGGTTCACCTTGGAGGTGAGTTCACCGACGTACAAATCGAGTCCCTCCTTCCGCTTTCGGATGGGAGCATTGTGGTGGCCGGGAGTTTTACGACGGTCGAGGGTGCTGCCGCCCGAGGACTCGCGCGATGGGACGGACAGCATTGGCAGGAACTGGGTGGGGGTACGTCAGGGCAGATTACGAGGATGATCGAGCTTCCTTCCGGGGAACTCGTTGTGTCCGGCGGGTTCACCGAAATTGGTGGGCAGATGATCACGAACATCGCACGTTGGGATGGCTCCACCTGGAGCCAGGTCGGTTCACTCCCCGCGCCACTGGTGAACGCGATTGCTGTAGCGCCCAGCGGCGAACTCTTCATCGGTGCCAGCGTCGTAGATGCGTCGGGCACATGGCGTGGAGCTTTCCGCCTGGTGGGCAGCCAGTGGGAGCAGCTCGGGCCCAGGTTTGACTACCCAATCCGGGCGCTGGTGCCGCTCGCCGATGGGCGGCTCGTCGCCGGGGGCGGCTTCAGGATGGTGGGTTCGGCCTCAGTCCGTTGGACGGGAATCTGGGATGGTGCAGCTTGGCAACCCATGGGAAACAACCTGCCGACGACAGTGACTTCACTGGCGCTGCGGCCCGATGGCAGCATGGTCGCTGGTCTTGAAGAGCTGTATGGAAGGGGCTCGTTGTGGACTTGGCGAGGCTCTACCTGGGAACGCTGGTCGGAGGATGTTGAGGGGTCGGTTCGTACGCTCGCGACGACCCGCACAGGCGATCTGCTGGTTTGTGGCGGGTTTGTAGTGGCCGCGGGTGGAGCGACAGCTTACTTTGCGCGCTACACACTCGGTTCGATCGCGGACTTCAACCACGACGGAGATTTTGCGACGGACGCTGACATTGAGGCATTTTTCGATTGCCTGGCGGGATCGTGCTGTCCAACCTGTGGAAGCGTGGACTTTGATGGCGACGGTCAACCGGCGACGGACGCTGACATCGAGTCATTTTTCCGGGTGCTCGCGGGGGGGGCCTGCTGAGGCCCCTGCTCTTCTGAGGCCCGTGACCTTTCCCTCTGAGAGGGGTTGTTGTTTTGCCCCGCCCTATCATTCCTGCCGGTCTTCCTGCGCCCACAAAACCCCTCAGAGGTCACCCCCCAATGGCCCTGTTTTCCCGCAAGAACTCGAACTCGGACAAGTCTTCCCCCCAGAAGCCTCAGACGGTGGTGGTGCCCAGTGGCCCCGGTGGTGGGGGTGGGGCAACACCGGGCGCTGGCGCTTCCGGCTCGTTGGGGGCTCCCGGCTCGTTGGCTTCGTCGCGGGAGTCGCGGATCTTTGAGCTGGGGTCGGAGATGCTGCGGCGGGCGCGGGGGCACAAGTCGGGGGTGTTGAGCGCCAAGTTCTACAGCGATGCCCTGATGGAGTGGTCCATGAAGGACCCGAACTTCAAGGTGCAGATGTTCCGGTTCGTCGATGCGTTCCCGATGCTGCGGTCCAGCGAGGCGATCTATGACCACCTGGAGGACTACCTGGGGCAGCCGGGGGTGACGGTGCCGGGGGTGATCGCGGGGGCGATGAAGGCGGGCAAGCTCGCCAAGGGGGCCGCGGTTGCGGTGATCAAGCAGCAGATCAACGGGATGGCGGGCAAGTTCATTGCGGGGCAGGACGCGGCGTCGGCGGTGGGCGGCCTCAAGCAGATGTGGGACGAGGGCGTGGCGTTCAGCGTGGACCTGCTGGGCGAGACGTGCGTGAGCGATGAGGAGGCGGACGGGTACGCCGCGAAGTACCTGGACCTCATCAAGAACCTGCCGGCGGAGGTGGCCGGGTGGAAGTCGCAGCCGAGATTGGAGAGCGACCACCTGGGGGCGATCCCGCGGGTGAACGTGTCGATCAAGATCTCGGCGCTGACGGCGCGGTGCGACCCGATCGACACGGAGGGGTCGATCCAGGAGCTGATGAAGCGGCTGGTGCCGATCCTGGAGGTGGCGCGGGACCGCGGGGTGTTCGTCAACTTCGACATGGAGCACCACGCGTTCAAGGACCTGACGATCGAGCTGTTCCAGCGGTGCGTGGAGAAGGTGGACCGTGGGGGGGACTTCCAGGCCGGGCTGGCGATGCAGGCGTACCTGAAGTCGGGCGTCGAGGATGCGCGGCGGATGGTGGAGTGGGCGAAGCGCGCGAAGAAGGT
>JAEYTB010000254.1 GCA_023434205.1 Planctomycetota bacterium
AGCACCGCATGCAGGCCGAGTACGGCGCCGAGAGCCACCTCGAGCCCTCCCGCTGGTCCATCGTCCGCTGGTGGCGGCCACCGCCCGGCACCACCGACCCCGAGTACCTCCCCGACCTGCCCATGGACGCCGCCCTCGCCACCGACCGCGACGAGGCCTGGGTCGTGCTCTTCGCCGACGAATGGGCCCTGCGCAACTTCACCCAGCGCAACCCCAATGTCGAACTCTCCGCCACCCCGTGGGAGCACACCGCCCCCGCCCGGTAAACTGCGCTGATGTTCCGCCGGCGCGCCCGCAGACTGTCAAAGTTCGCCATCGCGTTCCTTCTCGGGGTCGCGATGATCGGCGCGTTCCAGGAGGACCTCCCCAACGGCGGCTCAAGGTGGTCGCCCTGGGGCTTCGCCGCGGTCGGTGCGCTCGCCCTCAGCCTGCTCATCATCGAGCAGCGTGCCCGCCGCGCCATCAACCCCATGCTCTGCAAGTCCTGCCGCTACGACCGCACCGGTCTGGAGCCCGCCGCGTCCTGCCCCGAGTGCGGAAAGCCCCCCTGACGCGGGCCCCTCCTACCCTCGCCCCCATGGAACCCGCGCAACTGCAGCTCCTCCTCCAGGCCCTTTCCTCCAGCGCTATCGCCGCGGGCCTCATCTACACCGCCGTGCAGTTCCGCAAGCAGCGCAACGCCCAGCACGTCGCCAACTTCACCAAGCTCGTGGAGATGCAGATGCACCTCCGCGAGATGCGCGTCAAAGAGCCCGCCCTCGCCGAGGTCTACCCCAACGACCTGGTCTTCGCCGACGGCCTGCCCCTCCCCGAACGAGAGCGGGCCATCCGCATGTACTTCTTCAACCTTATGCAGCTCTCCGTCTTCGAGGTCGTCTGGTTCGGCTGGAAGAAGGGCCAGATCCCCGACGACTACTTCCGCTCCTGGGAACGCCGCATGCAGGACGTCGTCTCCGAACGCTCCTTCCGCATCATGTGGAACTCCCCGAGCATGAAGTTCATGCACGACGCCTTCTACGACTACATGAAGCAGACGATGGACGCCGTCCCCGAGCGCCCGCACCCCGGCGATCAATCCTTGCGGAACCCGCACGCCCGGTAGTACAGCCTCCGCTGCACGCCCCGCCACACCCGCAGCCCCTCGCGCACGCCCCGCCACGCGCCGGGCGTGGGGTCCACCACCGGCCCCTCGTCCTTCAGCCACGCGTGAACGTGCGGGTGCGACACCGCCAACGCCCCCATCAGCCGCTCCCACGTGTGCGGCTCCATCGAGTCGTGGTAGTGCAGCACCGTCACGCCCCGGAACACCTCGGGCCGGATCAGTTCCGGCTGCCGGCACGTCACGTTGAAGTTCGTCCTGGGCGACAACGCCCGCCACCGCAGCCCATGCCGGTGCACGCTCAGCCCCACCGTCGCCTGTTCCAGCAGGTGCGCCTCGATGTGCTTCCGCGGCACGCGCGCATCCAGCATCGCCTCGCAATCCGCCAGCACCTTGCCCGCCAGCCCCGTGCTCCGCCGGTAGCTGAACAGCCCGCCATTCAGATAGAACCGAATCCGGTCCCCATCCTCCGCCGTGATCACCCACGGCAGGCTCTCAAGCTCCACCCCCAGGCTCCGCGTCGCGTTCCCCCAGAACGCGTCGTTGGGGTCATCCGGCCCCTTGGACCCGATGATGCCCATGCTCGGCATCGCCGTGAAGTCCTCGTTGTCCCCCAGCAGCAGTTCCGCCGGCTCCTCCAGAAAGAGCAGGTCGCTGTCCAGCCAGATCACCGTCTCCGCGCGGTGGCTGTTCTCGACCGTGAGCATCGCGTGGAACTTGTGCAGGAGGTGGTGCCACACGTACCGGTGCCGCCCCCGCGCCCGCACCACCTCCGCGCCCAGCGTCCGCAGCCGCCTCAGGGTTTCCGGACGCAGCGGCGGGCCGGTCCGCGCCGTGACCACCCTGAGGTCCAGCCCCGCGAGACGGCCCCCGTGCCGCCGCAGGCTCTCGACCATCCGCACCGTCATCGGTTCCAGCGGCCCCGCTTCGATGCAAGCCACGAGCACCGCGTCGGGGGAGCTGGCGGTCCCCCGTTCGGGCCCGGCGTCGCGAGTGGTTGAAACGGACGCAGCAACCAAGAATCACTCTCCAGCAGGCCGCGCACGCCCCGAGCATCCGCGGCACCGACGCCCAGTGACTTACCATACCTCCGGCCGTTGTGCCTGCAAACGCCCCGCGCGTCCGGAAATCGCGCAAACCCTTTCGCCAGACCGATAAGCGTCAAAAAAGTGGCGGCGAGGATCAATGTCGGTAACTTGTTGGAGGGCAGCGAGTTTAAACTGTGCAACCGTGACTAGGGGAGCCTTTGACGGGACGGGCGGACAACAACGGAACGGCGGCCTCGCACTCTGGCTCCGCCAGGGTGTGCCTGCTTTCTCAGCGCCTCCTCCATCCGGACGTCTCGCGCTGCTGCAACTTTGAGTTTGAGGACACTGTCTGCTCGATGGACAACGTCCACCTCATCGCCCCCCGAATCGGCACCATCTCCGACCTCACCGACCGCGGCCTCCGCAAGCTCAGCCGCGTCCTCACCCCCGCGGCACGCCTCAACCCCGGCTTCACCTCCACCGGCCTCGAGCAGGACTACGACCTCTTCTTCGCCAGCTTCCAGTTCATGAGCGACCTGCTCTCCCTCAACGCCATCCGCGACTGGCGCCGCCGCTGCCGCAAGGCCGTCTGCGTCATCGACGAGCTCTGGGCCGGCCGCGTCCGCGAGGTCCGCGGCCTGGTCCGCCTCCTCGACCAGTTCGACCACGTCTACCTCGGGTGCCTGGGCTCGCTGGAGCCGTTCAGCCGCGCCACCACCGCGCCCTGCTCCTACCTCCCCCCCGGCGTCGATGCCGAGCGCTTCTGCCCCTTCCCCAACGCCCCGGACCGCGCCATCGACGTTTTCAACATGGGCCGACGCTCGCCGATCACGCACAAGGGCCTGCTCGACTGGTCGCGCCGCAACGCCCGCTGGTACATCTTCGACACCGTCAACCTGCGCACCGTCCAGAACCACGCCGAGCACCGCCAACTGCTCGCCGAGTCCATCAAGCGCGCCAAGTTCTTCATCGCCAACCAGGCCAAGTTCAACCGCGGCCACGAGACGCTCGGCCAGGCCGAGGTCGGGTTCCGGTTCTTCGAGGGCACCGCGGGCGGCGCCGTCCTCGTCGGCAACCGCCCCGAGACGCCGCACTTTGAGTCCCTCTTCGGCCAGGACGCGATGGTCCCTGTGCCCGCCGAGTCCCCCGACCTGGGCTCGGTGCTGGAAGACCTGGAGCGCGACCCGGCACGCCTCGAGCGCATGCGCACGCAGGGCGTCCGGCACGCGCTGCTCCGGCACGACTGGCTCTACCGCTGGCAGACCATCCTCCAGGAGGCCGGCCTGAGCATCCTCCCCCAGGGGGCCGACCGCCTCGCTCGCCTGCACCGGCTCGCGGCCCACACCGGGCACCACGACGCCGCGCCCACCCACGCGAAGAGCCACAGCGCACTGCCCGTCCCATGACCGCCGCCCCCTCCCTGATCGTGATCGGAGGCGGCATCGTGGGCCTCGCGGTCGCGTACACGGCGCTCCAGCGCCACCCCGGCGCACGCGTCCGCGTCATCGAGAAAGAGAACGCCGTCGCACGCCACCAGACCGGGCACAACTCCGGCGTCATCCACTCCGGCGTTTACTACAAGCCCGGCTCCCTCAAAGCCATCAACTGCCGGCGCGGCAAGCGCATGCTCGAGGAGTTCTGCCGCCGCCGCGCCATCCCCTTCGACACCTGCGGCAAGGTCATCGTCGCCGTCACCGAGGACGAGCTGCCCCGCCTCGACGCGATCCACCAGCGCGCCCTCGCCAACGGCAGCCCCTGCCGCGTGCTCTCCCCGCAGCAGCTCCGCGAGATCGAGCCCCACGCCGCGGGCGTCCGCGCCCTGCACGTGGCGGACACCGGCATCGTCGACTTCCGCGCCGTCGCCGAGCACCTCGCCGCGTGCATCCGCGAGTCCGGCGGCGAGGTGGAGCTCGGCACGCGCGTCCTCCGCGTTATCCCTGAATCAGGACACGCGCGAGTCCTCACCTCCCGCGCCGAGCACACCGCCGACTTCGCCGTCGCCTGCGCCGGCCTCCACTCCGACACCCTCGCCCGCGAGAGCGGGGCACAGCCCGGCGTCCGCATCCTCCCCGTCCGCGGCGAGTACTACCTCCTCCGCCCCCAGGCCCGCGGGCTCTGCCGCGGCCTTATCTACCCCGTCCCCGACCCGCGATTCCCCTTCCTTGGCGTCCACATGACCCGCACCATCGACGGCGATGTGGAGTGCGGGCCCAACGCCGTCCTCGCGCTGGCGCGGGAGGGCTACACGCACGCCGCCATCAGCCTCCCGCACATCGGGAGCATGCTCTCCGACCCCGGGGTCTACCGCTTCATCGCCCGCCACTGGCGGTACGGGATGGGCGAACTCCACCGCTCGCTCAGCCGCGGCGCGTTCGTCAGGGCGCTGCGCCGGCTCGTCCCCGACCTCACCGACGCCGACGTCACGCCCGCGCCCGCGGGCGTCCGCGCCCAGGCCCTTTGCGACGACGGCACGCTGCTGGACGACTTCAAGCTCGTCGACGCGGACGCCTCGCTGCACGTCTGCAACGCCCCGTCCCCCGCCGCGACCTCTTCGCTGAGCCTGGGCCTCACCATCTGCGAACGGGTGGAGGCCCGCACCGGGTGGAGGCCCCGCGCGCCCAGCCCATCGCTCGTTTAGCCCTCGCCCAGCCCCATCACCCGCGGGCGCAGGCCCATGCCCGACAACTGCTCGGTGATCTCCGGCACGTACACCGGGTTCATCACCACCACGAGCCCCGGCGGGTTCGCGCGGAGCGACTCCGGCGACACGATCGCGTGCCCGCTGCCCGCGATAAACGTGCCCTGCCGGTGCGGGTTGATGTCCACCACATCCGACACCTCGCCCTTGAGGCCTAGCGTCGTCAGGAACGACACCGCCTTCGAGCCCGACCCCCACAGCGCGACCCGCTCGCCCCTGGCCGCGGCCCCGCGAACCTCGCCCAGCCACTTCGCCATTGTCTCGCCGAACTGCCGCGTCGAGTCCTCGATCATCCGCACCGTCGCCGCCGCATCCGGCGTCACCGCGACCCGCGCCCGCGCCGCCCCCACCCGCGGCCGCGCCGTGATCATCAGATACTGGTCCCCGAACTCAAGCCACACCCGCTCCGTGTCAAACCCCGCCTCATCAAAGCACGCGGCGACCGACGCCGGGCTGAAGTACGCGCAGTGCTCGTAGTACAGGTCCCAGAACGCCCCCTCCTTCAGCTCGCGCACCACGTCGGGGATCTCAAAGAAGATCAGCGTGTCGCGCCGGTCGCCCGCCGTCCGCCGGATCATCCGCATGAACTCCAGCGGCGTGTGGATGTGTTCCAGCGTGTGCCGGCAGCAGATCAGGTCCGCGTCCAGGTGCGCGTACTTCTCCCCGTAGAAGTCCTGGATAAACCGGATCCGGTCCTTCGCCGGGCTGTTCAACCGCTCCGGCCGGTACGACGGGTCAAGCCCCACCCCGCTCGCCATCCCCTGCTCGCACAGCATCGCCAGGAACTCGCCCTTGCCGCACCCGACCTCCAGCGCGTGCTTGCCCTCCAGCCCGTGCTCGCGCACCACCCGCGCCGCCAGGTCCTCCGCGAAACGCCGGAACGTTGGCGAGAACCCCTGCGTCTCCTCGTACCGCACCGAGTACTCGTGCACCCGCACGTCGAACGCCGTGTTCGTGATGAAGCTGCACGCCCCGCAGTACGCCAGCCGCAGCGTGCCGCGCGGGTACGCGAGCGCGGCCTCCCGCGACGCCATGAGCAGGCAGCTATGCACCGGGACCCCCTCAACCCGGTAGAACTCGGTAAGCCCGAGCGAGCCGCAGCAGGGGCAGACCAGCGACGGCCGGAGGTTCTTCTCCAGCGATACACGCTCCGGCAACTCAACTCCCGACATCGAGGGGCGCTCCGGTCAGATCACCGCGGGCGACGGAATAGGGACGATGAACCGCCCGCCGCGGGAACGGTACTCACGCTGCTGCGACACGATCTCGTCCTTGATGTTCCACGGCAGGATCAGCGTGTCGTCCGGCATCCGCTCCAGCAGCGCCTCCACCGGCAGGATCGGCACCCGCACCCCCGGCATCAGCCGCCCCTGCTTGTGAGGGTTGCGGTCCACGACGAAGTCGATGACCGAGCTGTCGAGCATCGCGTAGTTGAGCAGCACCGCACCCTTTGCCGCGGCCCCGTAGGCCGCCACGCTCCGCCCATGGCGCTTGCACTCGAGCACCAGCGCCCGAAGCTGCTCCGCCACGCCCCGCACGCGCACACCGAAGTCCGAGTAGTACGCCGAATCCAGCAGCCCCTGCCGCTCCTCCTCCTCCAGCATCGCCTTCACAGCGTCGGGCGTCGTGCCCCCCGCCTGAAAGGTGAGCCGCAGGGACCCGCCGTGGATGCTCAGCCGCTCCGCGCCCACCAGCGACAGGCCTTGGACGGCGAACAGCTTCTGCGCGGCCGTGATGGAGAAGTAGCAGAGGTGCTCGTGGTAGATCGTGTCGAACTCGTTGTGCTCAATCAGGTCACGCACGTACGGCATCTCGACCACCGCGATGCCGCCGGGCTTGAGGATGCGTGCGATCCCCGCCACGAACCCGTTGGTGTCCGCCACGTGCGCCAGCACGTTCTTGCCGATCACCACGTCAGCCAGCGTCCCCTCGGAGTGGAGCTGCTCCGCAAGCTCGGTGGTAAAGAACGTGCAGAGCGTCCGCACACCCCGCGCCTCCGCGGCACGGGCCGGCCCCGGCGCAGGGTCAATCCCCAGCACGGGCACCCCCCGATCGACGAAGTTTTTGAGCAGGTACCCGTCGTTGCTCGCCAGCTCGACCACGAGACTCGACCCGTCCAGCCGCCGCTCTTCCATCAGCGAAGCGACATGCCGGCGCGAGTGCTCCAGCAGCGTCTCGGAGTACGACGAGAAGTACGGGTAGTCCGCATCGAACACCAGCTCCGGCGCCACCGTCGCCAGGATCTGCACCAGCGAGCACCTGGGGCAGAACGCGACCTCGAGCGGGTACCGCGGCTCCAACTCCGTCGAGCCCGCGACCGGGAGCCGGTCTGCCAGCGGCATCTTCCCCAGGTCCAGCACCGGCGCCAGGCCCCGATGGCCGCACGCGCGGCAGCGCGCCCCCGAGCATGCGATCGCGAACGCGTCCCCGAGCGTGGCCTGCGAGGCTTCAATGGGCAAGGGCGACTCCTTCCGCGGTGGCGGTCCTGCGCAGGTCCCGGGTCAGCACCCCGGTCCTGATCAGCTCCTTGATGTGCGCGATCCGCTGGTACTTGGGGCCCTCGAACTCCGCCAGAGTCACGCCCTCGGCGATGAACGCGTTGCGCAGCTGCTCCGCCCCCGTGCGGGCCGTCCAGCGCGGCTGGAACGCCGGCAGCACCCGCGCGATCTTCTCGAAGCTCACGCGGTAGTTGCGGGTGTCCGGCCCTGCGCCCTTCGCGAGCTCCACGCTGCACCCCGCCACGACCTCGCCCACAATCCTCGCCAGGTCCTTCACCTGGTAGTTCTCGCTGGTGCGGCCCACGTTGAACGCCTCGCAGTGGACCAGTTCACGCGGCGCCTCGAGTGCCGCGATGAACGCCCGCGAGATGTCCTCGATGTGCGCCACCGGCCGCCAGGGCGAGCCGTCGCTCTTGAGGTGGATCTTCCCCGTGGAGCACGCCCACGCCACCAGGTTGTTGATCACAAGGTCGAACCGCAGCCGCGGCGAAACGCCGAACGCCGTCGCCGGCCGCAGGAAGACCGGCGTGAACGTCCCCGACGCCAGCCCGCGCAGCCCGACCTCACCGTCGACCTTCGAGCGGCCGTAGGGCGTCACCGGGTTGAGCGCCCCGGTCTCCTCGAGGATGCTGCTGCCCCCCGCCCCGTAGTTGCTGCACGATGAAGCGAACAGGAAGCGTTTGACGCCCGCCTGCCGGGCGAGCCTCGCCGCGTTCACGCTCCCGCGGTGGTTGATCTCGTCGGTCAGCTCCGGCTGGAAGTCCCCCAGCGGGTCGTTCGAGAGCCCGGCGAGGTGGATGACCGCGTCAAAGCCCTCGAAGTCTTCCACCACCGCGTCGCGGATGTCCTTGATCGTGGTGGGCACCGGCGTGATCGCCGACGGCGGTCCGAAGGTACACCGCGCGTAAAGGTCGCAGTCGTAGCCGCGGACCTCATGCCCCGCCGCGATCAGCATCGGCGTCATCACTGTGCCGATGTAGCCCAGGTTCCCTGTGACGAGCACTCTCATCCGCTTACTCCCAGACCTTCCACCGGGCCTTGTTCGTATCCCATTCCTCGTTCAGCCGGACCTTGTCGCGCAGCGTGTCCATGCACGACCAGTACGACGTGTGCCGGTACGCCATGAGCTGACCCTCGCGCGCCAGCCGCTCCATCGGCTCCTTCTCCCACTGCGTGTTATCTCCGTCGATGTAGTCGAGCACCTGCGGCTCGAGCACGAAGTACGCGCCGTTGATCCACCCCTCCGCCGTCTGCGGCTTCTCGGAAAACTCCACGACCCGGTCCCCGTCGAAGTTCATGTGGCCGAAGCGGGCCGCGGGCCGCACCGCCGTCACCGTCGCGAGCTTGCCGTGCCGCTTGTGGAACGCGAGCAGCTCGGGCAGGTTGATGTCAGAGACCCCGTCGCCCCACGTCAGCATGAATGTCTTGCCCTCGGCGAGGTGCCCGAGCCGCTTGATGCGGCCGCCGGTGTTCGTGGCGTCCCCGGTCTCAACCAGATCCACCGTCCAGTCCGGCTGGTCGTGGCCGTTGTGGCGGACCACCCGCCCCGAGCCCGTGCTGATCGTGACGTCCCCGCTCAACTGGCAAAGGTTGAAGAAGTAGTCCTTGATCATGCCCCCCTTGTACCCCAGCGCGATCCCGAACCGGCGGAACCCATAGTGGGAGTAATGCATCATGATGTGCCACAGGATCGGCCGCCCGCCGATTTCAACCATCGGCTTGGGCCGCGCGACCGTCTCCTCCGACAGCCGCGTGCCCACCCCCCCGGCCAGAATCAGCACTCGCGTATCCATGCAACATCTCCGCCGCGCCCTCACGCGGTTTTCCACTCGCCTGATCAAGCTGAAACAGCCGGGTTCACCATACCCCCCGCGATGAAACCTACCACCCTAATCCGCCCATTTTGAACCCGACGCGTC
Source organism: Planctomycetota bacterium (assembly GCA_023434205.1). Classification (GTDB taxonomy): domain Bacteria; phylum Planctomycetota; class Phycisphaerae; order Phycisphaerales; family UBA1924; genus JAEYTB01. The sequence goes on from JAEYTB010000254.1 coordinate 9,243, forward strand.
GTGGTCGACACCATCCCGTCAACGGTGTTCCGTGGCCAAGAGCTTACCATTACGTCGGTTAGGCGCAAAGTGATCGGTAGCGCAAACCAGTCACCGGGCACCTTTGGCAGGGGGATGATCCGCTTATTGGACGGCCGCGGGAGCCCCGTTCCCCAACCACCGGTCCGAAAAAAAAGAACCGGTCTTGCACCGGTTCCTTCCAGCCAATCCTGTGCATCTCGGAAGTGCCGAGGGGCGGACTCGAACCGCCGACCTCCGGGTTATGAATCCAGCGCTCTAAACCAGCTGAGCTACCTCGGCAAGGCGAAGGGATCATAGACCGGTCCTGCCCCCCCGAAAAGCCCTCCACGCCCGCCCCAACCGCGGTAGTCTGGTCGCGTGCCGCCCATCCCCCACACCCAGCCGCCAACATGGCCCCAGGGCATCCCCACCAGCCGCCTCGCCGCCCACTTCCACGCCGTTCCGGTTGGCTGCCGCATCGCGATCCTGGGCATCCCCGACGATGAAGGCGTGCGCCTCAACAACGGCCGCCCGGGCGCCAGGGGCGGGCCCCGGGCCCTCCGCGAGGCTCTCGCGGCGTACGGCGTCGCGGAGCCCGACGGTTTCGGGTGGCCCGGCGTCTTCGACGCCGGGGATGTCGTGCCCGGGAAGGACATCCACGAGACGCACCAGCGCGTCACCGAAGCCACGACCGCCCTGCTCGAGCACAACCTGTTCCCCATCGCCGTCGGCGGCGGGCACGACCTGACCTTCCCCTTCGTGCGGGCGGTCATCGAGCGGGAGAAGAAAGTCCACGGCGAGGGCAAGGCCCCGCCCCTGGCGGGCGTGTACTTCGATGCGCACCTGGACGTCCGCGACACCGTCGGGTCGGGCATGCCCTTCCGCGCGCTCGTCGAGCAGTGCGGCGTCAAGGAGCTTCACGTCTTCGGCCTCAACCCCTTCGCCAACGCCAGGGAGCACGCGGAGTGGTTCAAGTCCCACGGCGGGCGCATCCACAGCCACCGTGCCCACCAGCAGCAGGCCGGCCCGATGCACATGCCCGCCCTGGGCAACTGCTTCGTCAGCTTTGACCTGGACGTGCTGGATGCGGCGCACGCGCCGGGGGTGTCCGCGATGAACCCCTGCGGGTGGAGCGTGCAGCAGGCCGAGGCCTGGGTCTTTGGCGCCGGCCGCAGCGACCGGGTCCGCTGCTTCGACCTCATGGAGCTCAACCCAGGGGCCGACGAGAGCGGCCGCACCGCGCGCGTCGCCGCGCACCTGCTGCTCACCTTTCTCCGCGGCTTCACGGAGCGGCACTGATGTCGGCCGCCCCGGGTTCGCTTGTCATCCGCAACGCCCGCGCGGTCACGCTGTCGCGGGGGCCGCGCCCGCGGCGGGGGCGCGAACTGCGCGACCTCGCCTTGCTGGACGCCGCCGACGTGCTGATCGAGAACGGCTCGATTGTCGGGGTCGCCCCGGCGGGGCAGCGGTGGAGCGCGGAGCAGGAGGTTGATGCCGCGGGGCGGGTGCTGATGCCCGCGTTCGTGGACTGCCACACGCACGCGTGCTGGGCGGGTTCCAGGATCGAGGAGTGGGAACGCAAGCTCGCCGGCGCGACGTACCTGGAACTGCTGGCCTCGGGCGGCGGGATCATGTCCACCGTCCGCGCGGTCCGCGCGGCGGCGCAGCAAGACCTTGAGGATGGGCTGGTGGGTCGGCTCGCGGAGTTCCTGCGTCAGGGGACGACCACGGTCGAGGTCAAGAGCGGGTACGGGCTGACCGGCCCGGACGAGTTGAAGATGCTGCGGGCGACGCGCGGCGCGGCGGGGCGGTGGGCGGGGTCGGTGGTGCAGACGGCGCTGCTGGGCCACGCGATCGATGAGCAGGTCCCGGGCTTCGTGGAGGCCACCATCCGCGAGACGCTGCCGGCGGTGGTGCGCGAGTTCCCGGGGATTACGGTCGATGCGTTCTGTGAAAAATCGGCGTGGTCGCTGGAGGACACGGTCGCGCTGCTGGACGCGGCGAGGCAGGCCGGCTGCGGTGTGCGCGTCCACGCGGACCAGTTCAACCCGCTGGGGATGCTGCGGGAGGCTGTACGGCTCGGGGCGATCAGCGTGGACCACCTTGAGGCGTCGACCCCGGAGGACCTGAAGCTGCTCGCTGGGTCCGCGACCATCGGCGTGGGGTTGCCGATCTGCGGGCTGCATCTGGACGGGCGGTTCGCCAACCTCCGGCGGCTGGTGGATGAGGGCGGCGCGGCGGCGATCGCGACCAACTGCAACCCCGGGTCCGCGCCGTGTACCTCGATGCCGCTCGCGGTCGCGGCGGCGGTGCGGCACTGCGGGCTGACGCCGGGCGAGGCGATCGCGGCGTGTACGGTGAACGCGGCGGCGGTGCTCGGGTTGGGCGACCGGGGGACGATCGCGCCGGGGCAGCGGGCGGACCTGATCCTGCTGAAGCACCGCGACGAGCGGGCGCTGGCGTACGAGCTGGGCGGCAACCCGGTGGACGTGGTGATCTGCGGCGGGCGGTTGGTTTAGGACTTCATCCTGGCGATGGTGGCTGAAGTACTGCGGCCCTCGACCAGCGGGATGAGGGCGGTGCGGCCGCCCCAGGAGTCGACGAGGTCGGCTCCGACCACGCGGTCCTTGGTGTAGTCCGCGCCCTTGACGAGCACATCGGGGCGGACGGCCTTGATGAGGTTGAGGGGCGTGTCCTCCGCGAAGAGCACCACCGCGCCGACGGACTGGAGGCCGCCGAGGACGCGGGCGCGGTCTTCCTGGTTGTTGACGGGGCGGTCGGGCCCTTTGAGGCGGCGGACGGAGGCGTCGTCGTTGAGGCCGACGACGAGGAAGTCGCCCTCGGCGGCGGCCTTCTCGAGCAGTGTGACGTGGCCGCTGTGGAGGACGTCGAAGCAGCCGTTGGTGAAGACGACCTTCTGGCCCTGGGAACGGCGGGCGGCGATCTCGAGGCGGAGCTGGTCGAGGGTGCGGAGCTTGCCGTCGAGGTGGCTGTACTGCACGAGCAGGCTGTGATGGACGCGCTCGAAGGGGATCGGCTGGACGCCGAAGACCTCGACCTCCAGGCCCGCGGCGGCGTTGGCGAAGCGGACGGAGCCCTCCCAGTCGATGCCGTTGGCGCGGGCGGCGGAGAGGCCGGCGAGGAACATGTCGCCGGCGCCGGTGACGTCGTAGACCTGGCGGGCGAGGGTGGGGATGGAGATGGGGTCGCCATCGCGTTCAAGGAGGAGGGCGCCGTGGCGGTCGAGGGTGAGGACGACGCACTCGAGGTCGAGCTCGGAGAGGAGGCGGCGGGCGAGGGCGGCGTTGTGGGCGGCGAGGCCGGCGTCGTCGCAGCGAAGGCCGGTGGCGAGCTCGGCTTCGGTGCGGTTGGGGGTGATGGCGGTGGCGCCGCGGTACTTGCGGTAGTCGACGCCGCGGGCGGGGTCGACGAAGACGGGGACGCCGACGCTTTTGGCGCGGGAGATGACGTGCTGGCAGAGGTCCTCGGTGCAGACGCCCTTGTTGTAGTCCTCGATGCAGACGGCGTCGGGCTTGGCGCTGCGGGCGAGGGCTCCTTCGAAGGCGTCGGCGATCTGCTGGACGACGGCGCCGCTGACGGGGTCGCGGGACTCGTGGTCCACGCGGAACATCTTCTGGGGGTGGCGGGCCTGGGCGAGGCCGATGAGGTTCTGCTTAAGGGTGGTGGGGCGCGAGCTGTCGCGGACGAGGGTGCCGGCGCGGATGTTGTGCTTCTCGAGGGACTCGCGGAGGGCGGCGCCGGAGTGGTCATCGCCCACGACGCCGAAGGCCTGGACGGAGCCGCCGAGCGCGGCGAGGTCGAGGCAGACGTTGGCGGAGCCGCCGGGCTGGCTCTCGGTGCGGCGGACGTGAAGGATGGGGACGGGGGCGTCGGCGCTCAGGCGTTCGGCATCGCCGTAGATCTGCTGGTCGAGCATGAAGTCGCCGACGACCAGGGCTGAGAAGGGACGCCATTGGGAGAGCTGAGCGAGCAGTGAGTCCATCGCGGCAAAGGGTAACCGCCCGGTGTGGGCCGGGTGGTTTGCCGTGTTGGGGGGTGACCGCTGGAGCGGGTCAGGGGGGCGCGTGGGCGGGGTGGCCGCTCAGGATGTCAGCGGTGGCGAACGGCTCGGTCGGCGGGGCGGGCGCCTCGGGCGAGGCCGCGCCGGTGCGCCG
>JAEYTB010000156.1 GCA_023434205.1 Planctomycetota bacterium
CGGTCGCAGCCCTTGGCGTTCCAGATCTCATCCGCGTCGAAGCTGTGCATCGCCAGGAACTCGGCCATCTCCTCGCTGGGCTTGCCCAGCTCTTTGCAGTGGACGCACAGCCGGCGGATCAGCCGCTGCGCCAGCACCGCGTTCACCGCCGCGCCCACCAGGAACGGCTCGAGCCCGATGTTCACCAGGCGCGTGATGGAACTGGGCGCGTCGTTGGTGTGCAGCGTGCTCAGCACCAGGTGGCCCGTGAGCGCGGCCTGCACGGCGATGTGCGCCGTCTCCGCGTCGCGGATTTCGCCCACCATGATCACGTCGGGGTCCTGACGCAGCAGCGCCCGCAGCGCCGCCGCGAACGTCATGCCGATCTTCTCGTGCATCTGCGTCTGCGTGATGCCGTCGAGGTGGTACTCCACCGGGTCCTCGACCGTGCAGATGTTCATCGAGTTCTTATCGAGCTGCCGCAGCGACGAGTACAGCGTGGTGGTCTTGCCCGAGCCGGTCGGCCCCGTCACCAGCACGATGCCGTGGGGCGCATCGACCTGCTTCTTCCAGATCGTGTACGTGTTCTCGTCAAAGCCCAGGTTCTCGAGCTCGACGTTGATGGAGCGCGTATCCAGGATACGCATCACCACCTTCTCGCCGTACGACGAGGGCAGCGTGCTCATGCGCAGGTCGAGCTTGCGCCCCGCGACCGTGCAGCGGATGCGGCCGTCCTGGGGCAGCCGCCGCTCGGCGATGTCCAGGTTGCCCATGATCTTGAGGCGCGACACGATCGCCGGCCCCATCGACGCCGGCGGGTTCATCATCTCGAACAGCTCGCCGTCAATGCGGAACCGCACCTTCAGCTTCTTCTCGCTGGGCTCGATGTGGATATCGCTGGCCCCCTCCTTCACCGCCGTCTGGATGATGTAGTTGGCGAACCGGATCACCGGGCTCTCGCCCGCGATCTTCTCGAGGTCCACCTCCTCCTGGCTCTTCTTCTCGACCTGGACGTCCCCCTCGTCCACCTCCGACAGGATCTTGGACACGTCCGTGTCCGTGCTCTCGGTCGAGGACCCACCCACCACCTCGAACGCGCCCTTGAGGTCGAACGCCGTCACCAGCACCAGCTTGACCGTGGTCGTGCCCAGGGCCCGCCGGATCTCGTCCAGCAGGAACACATCGTCCGCCTGCGTCGCGCCCACCACCACGCGTGAGCCCTCGGTCCGCAGCGGGATCACCTGGTGCCGCTTGCAGAACTCCACCGTCAGCCGCTGGAGCAGCGCCCCGTCCACGGCCCCGTCAAGGCCCTTGGTGATGTCGATCCGCTCGAAGGGGACGCCCGCGATCTCCGCCACGCACGCCTGCACGCCCGCCTCGTCGGCGCCCTGCTCGATCAGCACATCCTGCAGCCGCCGGCCGGGCGAGGCCTTCACCACGCCCAGGGCCGTGGTCATCCGCTCGGGGTTCACCACGTTCCGCGCCAGCAGCAGCTCGGGGAGCGTGGGCCCCCCGCCGGTCGCGCCCGCGGCGTCGGGCGCCCACACCTCGCTGATCGCCGGGCCGATGCTCGGCTCGCTGCTCGAGGGCGCCGCCGGGGCGGCCCCCGGGCCCTCCGCGCCGTACACGCGCTGGTTCGCCGGTACGCTGGGCAGCGGCGAGAACGCGCCCTCCTCGCCGTCCACGCGGTGCTTGCGCGCGGGCGCGGGCTGCCCCTCCTTGGTGTGCCCCACGCCCAGCTCGCTCAGAATGTCATCGATATTGTACTTGGCCACGCGTGCTCCCCGCTCAGCCGCCGTTGTGCTCCCCGACGCGCGTCGGCGACTGCTTCTGGATCGGCTTCCTGGCCTCGAGCGTCAGCGTGAACACCTCACCGTGGGCCTCGAACGTCACCGTCCGGCCCTCGATCGACGTGACCGTGAAGATGTCGCCCACGCGGTCGCCCACGCGGACGGACATGTCGTCGATGCGTGCGACGTTGCCGATGATGCCGCGGAGCTTCATCCGCTTGAGCATGTCCACCGCCTCGATGCGGCGGCGCTCCTCGATGGTCATCTCCGGCTGGAGCGGGCCCACGTCGGGCGTGTACGTGACCTCGCCCTGCGACCGCATGAACGGACTGTTGCCGAACTCGGTCAGCGTCACGTCCAGCGGGTTCTGGACGCGCGCGAGGTCGGCCATGATCCGCTCATAGGTCCGCGCCTTCTCGCTGTCCTCCTCCTTGATGTCCACCTTCACTTCCTGGAACTTGAAGCCCGACTTCATCCCGTACTGCCGCATCGAGTACAGCGCCCCCGCCGAGATCGCGAGGATCACCAGCAGCAGCGGGACCTGCGACGGCATCTTGGGCCGCTTGGCCTGGGGGATCGGGAGCTGCTCGCCCCCCATGGGCGCGAGCGCCGGGTCACGCATGTCGAGTGTGCTCACTTGTTCCCTCCTTGCGCAAGCTGAGTCTCATCCTGGAAGTAGATGCTCAGCGTGAACTCCGCCTTCAGCTCCACCTTCTCGCTCGGCCGGCCCGTGATCTTCAGGTCATGCACCCGCGTGATCCGCGGCAGCTTCTCCACCGCCGCCAGGAACGTGAAGAACCCCAGGAAGTCGCCCGACACCTCCATGTCGATCGGCTGCTCCATGTACAGCGCCGACTTCAGCGGCCGGCCCGACTTGATCGACGGCTCCTGGAGCTTGTACGTCTCCGCCAGGTCCGACACCTGCCGCACGACCTGGTCCACCTCCTTGTTGGAGGGCAGCCGCGCCTCGATCACGCGGATGCTGTTCTGGATCTCGATGTTCGTCCGCTCCAGGTCCTCGTTGCGGGCCGTCTCCTCCTGGAGCTTGGCCAGCAGCGATTCCTTGTGTACGACCAGCTCAAGCTCCTGCCCGATCTCCTTGTTGAGCGGGCGGAACACGAAGAAGTAGCTCGCGATGGGCATGCCCACCACCGCCGCGATCAGCAGCATCCGGAGATTGCCGTTCATTACCGTGCCTCCTGGGTCTGGGGAACCTCCGTCACCGCCGGGGTCTCCGACGCCTTCTTGCCTTCCAGCAGGGCCGTGCGGTCGGCCTTGAGCTTCTGCAGCGACTTCGCCAGGACCTCCGTGCTCGCGTCCGTCCGGATCGAGGCCGAGATCTCGAACTTGCGGAACAGCTTGTCCTTCTCCTTCGCCTCCCGGATGAACGCCAGCTCCACCTTGTCGAAGATCGGGCTGTTCTTCAGCGCGGCGAGGAAGTCCGCCACCTCCGTGTTGTTGTCCGCGCTCCCCGTGATCACCATCGCGTACGTGAAGGTCGGGGCCGAGGCCTTGGGCCGCTCGGCCGCCCGCTCCGGAACGCCCGCCAGCTTGTCCGTCAGGCTCTTCACCACCGGCGCCGGCTTCTGCGTCGGCGCCGGCGCGGGCGGAGGCTCCTTCCGCGTGCTCTTGATCGTCAGCGAGTCCAGCGTGGTGGACATCGGCTTGCGAAGCGTCACCTCGCCCAGCACCGCCCACCGCGGCACCCGCTCCAGCAGCGCCGCCGTGATCTCCGCCTTCTCCATCATCTGGGCCCGCTGGCTCTCCAGCGCCCGGATCTGCTCGATCTTCTTGCCCTCGGCCACGAACTGCTCGTTCACCAGCGTCTGCCGCTCACGCACGATCTTGCCGCGCTTGTGCGTCACCAGGAACGCCCCCACCACGCCCGCCATCACGAGCATGAACAGGGTCAGGATCATGATGTTCACACGGCTCTCGGTCTTCCGCGCGATGTAGTCTTCCGGAAGGAAGCTGCTGCTCGCGGGCGCTACAGGACGGAAAGGGTTGCTCACGGGAACAGCTCCTTACAGGTCGGTCGGTGAAAGGCACAGTCCCAGCGTCACGGCCCAGCCGGGCTGGGGCTGCTTCATGTCCAGGCCCAGCGCCGGCTCCGAGCCGGTCCGCGCCACCCGCGCCAGCGGGTCGGCCATCTGCGCGGGCAGCCGCAGAGACTTCGCGATCGCCTGGCACAGCCCGCGGTGCCGCGCCTCCCCGCCCACGAAGATCGCCCGGTCCACCCGCTTGCCGGGGAACTGGCCCTCGTGGTACCGCAGGCACATCAGCACCTCGTCGGTGATCGATTCGATCAGCTCGGTCAGGTTCACCTTCGGCGGCGTCACCGGCCGCAGCTCCTGACGCGTCAGCTCCGGCGTAAAGCCCGGGGCCGCGGGGTGCATCCCCCGCTCCTCCGCCCGCGCCCCCGCCGTCTCCACGCCGCCCGCCGCCACCAGGGCTGGCGCCGGGACCGGCGCATTGACAAACCCGGCATCCCCCTCGAGCCGCACCCGCCGCGCCTCGCTCAGGTCCACCTTCAGCTGCTTCGCGATCTGCTCGTCCAGGTGCCGCCCGCCGATCTCGATCACCCGCGCGAACGCCAGGTCCTTGCCGTGGGAGATCATCACCCCCGTCGTGGACGCGCCGATGTCAAGATAGAGCGTGTTGATCGCGGCGTCCGTGTCCCGCTTGTGGACGTGGTCGAACGTGTGCAGCACCGCCGCGAACTCGCTGTGCATCCCCACCGGCTGCAGCTTGCACGCCGCGATCGCGCCCATGAGCTGATCCACCAGCTCGCGGTCCACCGCCGTCACGATCACATCGGCCTTGTTGGGCCGGTCCGGCGCCGGCACCTCGCTGAAGCGGTGAACGACCGAGTACGCGTCCACCCCGAAGATCGACGGCACCGCCTCCGCGACCTGCGACGCCAGCGACATCCCCTCCGCCCGCGCCAACGAGACATGCTTGCACTTGATCGCCCACGACGGAATCCCGCACACCGCACGCTTGCCCCGGAAGCCCCCGCTCCGGATCAGCCGCGGCAGGCCCTCGAGCTGGAACTTCAACCGCCGCTTGCGGTCCGCCAGCAGATCGTCCGGCGTCTCGAGGCACGCCGCCGCGACCAGCGCCGGCGGCTCCCCCGTCACCTGAAGAATCTTCAGCGACCCCGTCCCGAACTCGATCGCAATCGGCATCCCCAGCGCGCTGCTCAGCCCCAGCGTCTCGCCCACCGACGACGACAGCACGTTGCCGATCTTGGCAAACGACCCGAACTTTGGCAGCCCATTGAACGCCATGGCACGCCGACCTCGCATCGCGCACGCCCGGCCTCCAGGCCCGGCACGCCCGACTCCGATAGATCGGCCCGCCGCTCACCCGTGTTCAGCGGGAAGAGTCACATCCAGCTTGCCCAGCCCCTACACCACGCCCCCGCGCCACACACGCCACACTCCCCCCGCCTACGCGCCTCCCACCCACGCCCCGATAACCCCGCTCAGCCCCTCCAACGCCCCCTTAACGTTCCATACCTGGGCCGCACGGTCCCCCGTCGTGTTGCTCACCACCCGCACCTCGCCCGCCGCCACACCCAGCCGAGCCCCCACCACCGCCACCGCCGCGCCCTCCATCGCCTCCGCCACCGCGCCCGTCCGCGCCGCCAGCTCCACCGCCAGCGCATCGGTCCCCGAGCACGTGGACACCGTCGCCACCCGGCCCACGCGCCAGCCCTCCACCCGCAGCGCCGCCACCAGCCCCGCATCCACCGGAATCACCACCCCCGCCGGCACCGGCGGGAACCCCAGCGCCCCGATGTCCTCAAAGCCCGCGCCGGTCTCAACCCCCTCGTCCGCCAGCACGCACGCGTCCGCGACCACTACGCTCCCCAGCGGCAGCGCCCCGTACCCCCCCGCGATCCCCACGCTCACCACCGCCCCATGCCGCGATGCGTCCAGCACCCGCGCCACGCCACCCGCGCCGCACGCCTTGCCCACGCCCGTCACCACCACGTCCACGCCCGGCGCCAGCCCCACCAGCTCCCACTCGCGCCACGCACGCGGCCCGGCGCCGGCGCCGCGCGCCACCGCCCCCGCCTCCGCTCCCGCGGCGACCGCCAGCAGCAGCCCCCTGCCCTTCAGGTACGCCCGCAGCAACTCACGCATGCGCGCATGCTACGCCGCGAGCCGGCCCTGCCGCGCGCCCGCGAAGCCCCCCTGCGCCTCCGCGAACCCTTCCAGCGACCGCACGAACGCGTCCACCACCAGCGGGTCAAAGTGCGTCCCGCGTCCCGCCCGGATCGCCTCCACGGCGTCCGCGTGCGTCGACGCACACTTGTACACGCGGTCCGACGTCAGCGCGTCGTACACGTCCGCCAACGCCACGATCCGCGCCGCCAGCGGGATCTGCTCCCCCACCAGCCGGTACGGGTACCCCGTCCCGTCGTACCGCTCGTGGTGCGAGAGCGTCACCTGGATGCCCATGTTGAGCAGGTCGTCATCGCCCACGCGCTTGCGGATCGCCACCAGCGTGTCCGCCCCGATCAGCGGGTGCAGCTCCATCAGCTGCCGCTCCTGGGCCGTCAGCGGCCCGCACTTGAGCAGCACCGAATCCGGAATCCCCACCTTCCCGATGTCGTGCATCGAGCTCGCCAGCTTCAGCCGCTCGATCCACGCCTGGTCCACCTCGTGGTGCCTGCCCAGCAGCGCCCCCGCGATCAGCTCGCAGTACCGCGCGATCCGCTCCAGGTGCCGCCCCGTGTCCGTGTCCCGATAGTCCGCGAGCTTCGCCAGCCCGAAAATCAGCCCGTTTCGGATCGCCAGCCCCCGGCGCGTCCTCCACTCCACCTCCGCCTCGAGCTGCTCGTTCGCCCGCGCCAGGTAGGTGTCGTACCGCCGCACCAGCACCACCGACCCCACCAGCGACACCGCCAGCACCAGCAGCCCCGCCACGCCGCCCCACAGCATGAAGCCCGACGTCAGCCGACCGCCCGCCGCCGCCAGCCCCGCGCTGGTCTGGTGCGCCACGATGCGCGCCTGCGCCTTCTCGTTGTACATCACCGCGAACGTCGTCGGCCCGCTCAGCAGGTCCGTGTCGCCCGTCAGCACCGTCCCCGGCTTGATCCCCCCCACCGACACCTTCTCGCCGCTGGGCCGCAGCTCGATCACCACGTCCGAGTAGTCGATGCTCCGCAGGTTCGGGTTCGTCCTCAGCCCAGGGTGGCACACGATCCGCCCGAACCGGTCCAGTACCACCAGCGCCGCACCCCGCGGCAGGGCGTACCCCTCCACCAGCTCCTGCGCCGCCTGCCACCCCTCCCCTTCATACCGCAGCGGCCCGGGGGCCACCCGCGACAGCTCCTGGCTGAACCGTTCCACCCCGCGCCCGATCTCCTCGAGCAGCCGGTCCCGCGCCCGCGCCGACACATCCGCCCGCGCCAGGTGCATCGTCCCCAGCCAGCCCAGCCCGATCACCAGCGCCTGCAGCAGCACCACCGCCGCGATCAGGCTCGCGCGGTTCCGCAACCGGTAGGGACGATTCTGGGGCTTGGCGCGCGGCACGCCACCGGATCGGCCAAATCCGCGCCACGCTCCACCCGCGCAGCCGCACATTCCCGCCCGCGCCGCCGCGCCGGCCGGACAACCCTCACTGCAACGGGAAAACCTGGCTTATAAGACGGTCCGCCGTCACCAGCGCCTTCGCGATTTCCCCCGCCTCCAGGTCCACGGGGTTTGGGACCGCCGTCATGTCGTACTTCTTGGCCAGCTCCGCCCGCACGGGGATGTTCCGCGCGTGGCTCTCGGCCAGCATCGACTCCACCCGCGCGCTCAGCAAAAAGTCCGTCAGCTTGCCCGCCTCGTTGGGGTGCCGGCAGCCCCGCACCCTCCCCACCGTATTGGGGATCGTCAGCGGCCCCACGCTGGGCAGCCCCTTGGCCCGCGTCCCCGGCCGGTCGGGCGACTCGAACACCATCTCCACCGGCCACCCCTCGCGCTTCCCCGCCCACACGTCGTCCGTGTCCGTCAGCCCCACGTCGATCTCGTTGTGCATGATCGCCTGCACCACCTGCGAGTTCCCGTCGTACAGCTTCAGCCCGTTGTCCCGCATCGCGACCATCCACTCGCGGGCCGCGTCCTCGCCGTGAAGCGCCACCAGCGCCGCGATGTGCGTCCGCGTCGTCCCGAACTGCGGCCGCGCCATCCCCACCCGCCCCCGGTACGCCTCCTTCGTCAGGTCCCGCAGCTTCGCCGGCGCGTTCGCCTTCGTGTACCGGTTCGTGTTGTACACGATCACCCGCGCCCGCTGCGCGAACCCGTACCACATCCGGTCCGCCGGCCGAACGTGCGACGGCCAGCCCCCCTTCACCCCCGCCTCCTCCCGCGACAGGAACGGCTCCAGGATCCCCGCCTTGGCCAGCGTCACCGTCCCCAACGCCTCGTTGCTCCACCACACATCCGCCCGCGGCTTGTCCCGCTCGTTCAGCATCCGCTGCACCAGCCCCGTCGTCTTCGTCGCCTCCGTGTCCGTCACCGCCTGAACCTTGATCCCCGTTGTCGCCGTGAACTCGTCCAAAATCGGCCGCAGCACGTCCACATCCACGCTCGTGTACAGCACGACCTCGTTGTTCCCGGCGCCGGCCTCGTTCGCCGGCGCGGGCCGGCCCAGCACGATGTACGCCGTCAGCCCCAGCGACACCAGCCCCACCGCCAGCGAACCGCCCGCCACCTTCCACTGCGTTTCCGTCGGCAGGGCCCGCCAGCGGTCCACCCAGTCGCGCAGCCGGTGCCCCGCCTCGCGCCGCAAGTTGAAAAGCCAGTCGCTCATAGCCCCCGTTGTACCCGATCCCCCCCGCAAGTGTTCATGCCCACGCCACCACGCCCCCGACATTTCCCCCCTCCGCCCCCCCTCCCCTCCCTAACTTTCCCTCGTGCGTTTCACCTTCCTGGGCACCGGAACCTCCTCGGGCATCCCCGCCATCGGCTGCCGCTGCGCCACCTGCACCTCCACCGACCCCCGCGACAACCGCCTCCGCTGCGCCGCCGCCGTGCAGTTCACCGACCCCACGGGCCACCCCCGCACCATCCTCATCGACTGCGGCCCCGACCTCCGCCAGCAGGCCCTCCGCGCCGACCTCACCCGCTGCGACGCCATCCTCTTCACCCACAACCACGTCGACCACGTCTTCGGCCTCGATGAGGTCCGCCGCTTCAACGTCCTCCAGCACGGCCCCATCGACATCTACGCCGAACCGCACACGATGGACCACCTCCAGCGCGTCTACAGGCACATCTTCGAGGCCCACAAGAACGTCAACGACTCCTTCGTCGCCTCCCTCATCCCCCACCGCATCGACCCCTCCATGGTCGACAACGCCGCACCCATCGACCTCTTCGGCGCCCGCATCACCCCCATCCGCGTCCTCCACGGCAAGCTCCCCATCCTCGGCTTCCGCATCGACCTCCCCGGCGCGCCCCCCGGCTCTCCCTTCCCCCTCGCCTACCTCACCGACTGCTCCGCGATTCCCCCCGAGTCCTGGCCCCGCCTGCGCAACCTCAACACCCTGGTGCTCGACGCCCTCCGCCACCGCCACCACCCCACGCACTTCACACTGGGGCAGGCCGAGTCCGTCGCCCACGAGGTCGGCGCGCAGCAGACCTACTTCATCCACATGTCCCACGACCTCAGGCACGCAGAAACCGACGCCGCGCTGCCCGAGGGGCTGCACCTGGCGTACGACGGCCTGCAACTCGGCTGACGAAGCTCCCCTACTCCTGCACCGTCGCCGGGTCCTGACCGTTCTCAATCGCCGCGATCTTCCGGATCCGCCGCGCGTGCCGCCCGCCCTCGAACTCCGAGGCCAGCCACACCTCCGCGATCTTCTCGATCAGCCGCTGACCCAGCAGGTCCGCCGACAGGCACAGCACGTTCGCGTTGTTGTGGCTCCGCGAGAGCTCCGCCGTCAGCTCATCGTGTACCACCGCCGCGCGCACGCCCTTCACCTTGTTCGCCGCGATCGACATCCCGATCCCCGTGCCGCAGATCAGCACGCCCAGGTCAGCCTGCCCCTTGGCCACCGCCTGCCCCACCAGGTACGCGCGCTCGGGGTAGTCCGCCTGCGTCGCCGAGCAATCGCCCAGCAGCTCAACCTCGTGCCCCTCCCGCCGCAGCTTCTCCGCGAGCTGCTTGATGCCCGCGAAGCCCCGGTGGTCGGCGCTCAGTGCAACCTTCATGACCCCATCCTTTCCCGGTCCAGCTCCAGCAGCCGCTGCTCAACCAGTGTCCGCAGCGACCCTGCCGTGGAACGGTATTCATCCTGCGAACCCCCGATGGGGTCCTTCACGTCCTTGCCCGACGGGTCCAGCACCCGCACCTTGCCCGCCGCCCCCGGCGCGATCTCCTCCACCGCCTGCTTGTGCGCCCGCGTCATCGTGAAGACGACCTCCGCCTCGCCCAGCAGCTCCCGTGTCAGCGCCCGGGCCCGGTGCCCCGCCGGGTCCACGCCCATCTCCGTCAGCGCTTCCTTCGCCTCGCGCGTCATCGGCTCCCCGCCCGACGCCGACACCCCCGCCGACACCACCCGCGTCGGGATCACCGGCTTGTTCTTCGCCAGCACATCCCGCGCGATCGCCTCCGCCATCGGGCTGCGGCACGTGTTGCCCGTACACACGAACAGCACCACCCGCTCGATCTTCTTGCGCACGTACCGCTCGTCGTAGAGCCCGCCGGGGACCACCTCAAACCCGCCGTCCATCCCGAGATGGATGGGCGTGCTCGGCTTGCCCAGGCGCGTCGGCCCATCATCAACCACCGCCCCGATCCCCATCCGCTGCATCGCCGGGCCCATGTCCTCCGGCAGCGTCCGCCCATCCCCCAGCCCGTACGCGCTGATGCGGTCCGCGATCACCACGCCCCCCGCCTGCTCCAGCACCGCCTGCGCCAGCGGATGGTCGGGAATCCGCACCCAGACCTCGTTCTTGCGGTCGATCACCCCCGGCGCGACACCCAGCTTCGCCAGGATCGCCTCCACCTGCTCGGGCGTCTTCTGCACCATCAGCCGCACCGGCCCCGGCGTCAGCTTCTGGAAAATCCGCAGGTGCAGCGGGTGGGTCACCCCCAGGGCCTCGATCACCCGCGCCGCGTCCGGGGCGTGCCAGCTCGACGCCGGGGGCAGGGGCGCGTGCAGCTCCGGCTGCACGATCTGGGCGTACAGCCGCGCCACCGCCGACGCATCCGCCGCGTTCGCCGCCAGCCCGTACACAGTCTCCGTCGGAATAATGGCCAGCCCGCCAGACCGCACCGCCTCCGCCGCGGCCGCAACCGCCGCCGCCTGATGGCTGTACCCCGATGTGGCAATCGATGAACTCACGCCGGGAGTATGGACAGCCGGAGCCCCGGGATCAAACCGGGGCCGGTCCGGGGTCAGGGAAAGTTTGGGCTTTAGGTGGTATTGAGCCGGATGAGGCTTCAAGAAGGAATACTCTTCGCGTAAGCTGGGCCAAGGAATCGGGCAACCCGCCAGCGCGGGGCCCGAACAGACCAGGGGTGTGCCGGGGTTTCTCCCCGCGCCCGGAGTGAACCACATGAACCGTCCATCCCGCGCCTTCAGCATGATCGAGCTGATGATCGTCATCCTGATCATCGCCCTGGTCGTCGCCATCCTGCTCCCCGCCCTGGGCTCGGTCCGCGCCAGCTCGCGCGATCAGGCCACCCGCGACCTCATGGTGCAGATCTCCAACTCCATCAGCCAGTTCCAGCTCTCCGAGAAGCGCATGCCCGGCATCTTCACCGCGCAGGAGATGGGCGCCCCGGAGAACGGCAACACCAACGGCTTCCTCAACCTCGACAACGCCATGCTCGAACTCGCCGGCGGCCTCGTGCCCGACACCTACGCCGGCGCTGTCCAGGTCGGCCCCATGAGCAACACCGCCCAGCGCGTCTACTTCCACGTGGACGGCATCGGGGTCAGCGGAACCACGAACAAGTCCTACTACCAGCCCCCGGCCAAGTACTACAAGCTCCTCAACGGCAGCGAGAACGGCACCAAGCAGGCCGACGCCGCCAACCGCGCCGTCCCCAGCATCGTCGACGCCCACGGCATGCCGATCCTGTTGTGGGCCACCGACCCCATGGCCGTCGGTCCCATCAAGGTCCCCGCCGACTTCGCGAACACCGGGAGCGCATCCGCCAACCCCGCACGCTTCTACTACAACTCCAACGCGG
Source organism: Planctomycetota bacterium (assembly GCA_023434205.1). Classification (GTDB taxonomy): domain Bacteria; phylum Planctomycetota; class Phycisphaerae; order Phycisphaerales; family UBA1924; genus JAEYTB01. The sequence continues at coordinate 11,976 of JAEYTB010000156.1, forward strand.
GCGTCCTCAGCGCCGCCTCCGTAGGCAAGAAGATCACGGACCAGAACCAGAAGAGCCTTATCGGCGGCAGCCGCGCGAACAAGCACATCAGCCTCGGCGGCGTGCTGGGCGCTCCCGGCTCGCCCCAGGATGCGACGCTCCTCGCCCCCCAGATCCTTCCCAGCGCCCCCCGCGGCCCCTTCGTGCTCCACGCGGCGGGCGCCAACGGCGTCTTCGTCGGCGAGGAAGAACGCGGCGCTGCTCAGACCGGCGCCGGGCTCACCCTCTTCTACGGCCTCAACTTCAAGGACATGACCGGCAACGAGCACCGCGACTCCGCCGGCAAGCCCACCTCCCTCGACGTCATGAAGGACTTCGACGACATCCTCATCTCCGGCAGCTAACCTCCCGCCCGCGTGCAACACCCTGCCCCCGCCGATAGCTTGTTGGCGTGCAGGGTGTTTCTCCATCCATAGACCCTCCCAGCCAGGTCCCCCGCGCCCGCCTGCGCGTCCTCTGCGCGTTTATCCTCGCGGCCCTGGGCCTCACCGCCGCGCGCGCCTTCCACCTCCCCTCCACCACCTGGTTCGCGGCGGGCCTTGGCCTGTGCGCTCTGTGCTTCTGGGCCCGCCCCCGACTCTGCCGCGTCGTCCTCGCCGCCGCCCTCTTCTGCGCCGGCGCGGGCTGGATGCAGGCCCGCATCTTCGAGCACCCCACCGCCCGCCTCGCCCCACCCGACAACGCCCTCATCACCATCGAGGGCACGCTCCTCGCCACTCCGCGCGAGGTCCAATCCCGCGGCGGCTTCGCCTTCCTCAACCAGCCCCGCACCCGCCTTGACCTCCGCGCCGACACCCTCCTCACCGACCGCGGCCCGCTCCCCACCTCCGGCAAGCTGTGGGTCAGCGTCCGCTCACGCCCGCCCACGCAGCCCCTCCGCGCCGGCGACCGCCTCCGCCTCACCGGCCGCTTCGAGCGCCTCGAAGGCCCCCTCAACCCCGGCGAAGAAGACCTCCGCCTCTACGCCGCGCAGATCGGCGTCGCCGGCTCCCTCGCTCTCAGCAGCCCCGACCTCATCCAGCCCCTCCCGGCCCCCGCCGCCCTCAGCACGCGAACCTACGCCTGGTGGCTCCGCACCCGCGCCGCCTTTGAGGACCGCTCCCGCGCCATCATCGCCCGCGCCAGCGGCAGCGACGAAGGCGAGCCCGGCCGCGCCCTGCTCCTGGGCCTCATCCTGGGCGACTACGACCCCCACCAGCGCGATGTCCGCGACGCCTTCACCCGCCAGGGCCTCGCCCACGTCCTCTCCATCTCCGGCTTCCACCTCTCCGTCATGGCCCTGCTCGCACTCTCCCTCCTCCGCCTCACCGGCGACCGCGGCTGGGTCGAGCCCCTCTCCGTCGCCGCCCTCGTCCTCCTCTACCTCCTCATCGTCCCCGCCTCCAGCCCAATCCTCCGCTCCGCCGCGATGGTCCTCACCATCATGCTCGCCGAGGCCTCCGGCCGCCGCTACGACCGCCTCACCCTCCTGGGCTGGATCGCCATCGGTCTCCTCATCTGGCGGCCCCTCGACCTCTGGAACCCCGGCTACCAGCTCAGCCTCGGCCTCACCGCCACCCTCTTCTGGCTCGGCCCCCTCTGCCACGCCCGCCTCTGGGGCCTGCGCATCGAGGGCCTGGTCCGGCGCGAGATCACCGTCGCGCAGTGGATCCTCGACCACCTCAAGCAGTCCGTCTCCGCCGCGGTGCTCTGCTGGGCGGTCTCGCTCCCCCTCGTGATGCACCGCTTCGGCCTGGTCAGCCCCCTCGCGATCGCCAGCACCGTCTTCATCACACCCTTTATCGTGCTGCTGCTGTGGGTGGGCTACATCGCGCTGCTCGTCGGCGTGCTCATCCCCCCCGCCGCCGACGCCGCGGGCTACATCCTCTCCCAGCTCTCCGCCTGGACGGTTGCCTGCGTGCGCCTCTTCGACGCCATACCCCTCAGCGCCGCCCGCATCCCCGTGGTCTCCGCCCTCTGGGCCGCCGCCGCCACCGCCGTCATCATCTACTGGGTCCGCACCGGCCACTGGAAAGACTGGCGCGCCTGGTCCGCCTCCGCCCTCGCCGCGGCATGGCTCGCCTACCAGTGCCTCTTCAGCTCCGGCCTCCCCCGCAACGTCGCCCTCCGCATGGACACCATCGCCGTGGGCGACGGCACCTGCCACCTCCTCCGCTCCGGCGACGACGCCCTGCTCTGGGACTGCGGCCCCATGCGCGACCGCGGCGTCACCCCCCCGCTCCTCACCACCATCCGCGCCCTGGGAGCTTGGCGCGTCCCCACCC
>JAEYTB010000036.1 GCA_023434205.1 Planctomycetota bacterium
TCCACGCCCCCGCCGCCCGGGCCGGCCGTCTGGAAGCTCGAGCTGACGAACCGCACTCGCAGAGCACCGCCATCCTCCGCGACCGACCGAGCGACCTCGCCGTCCCCGTTGATATTCACTCCGCTGAAGCACCCAACCACCATCCAGCGCTCAAAGTCGACCTTCGGAGCCGCGTGCCGCTTCATCGCCCCTTCTTTCGCGAGAACCCCGGTGTGGTCGGCCCACAACGCCCGCCACGCCGCCTCATCGCGGACGATCACAAAGCCCGGCGCGGCACGCTCGGACCAATGCCCCACCCACTGCACGCAGGGCGGTCGTTCTTCCGCTCGCCCGCCCGCGCCTCCCGCCCCCAGGACCCCCACCGCCGCCACGACACTGGCCGCCACCATTGCGCACCGCTTCATGCGAACCTCCTTTGATGCCACCGTACACCCCGTAGAGCGGTGGCAGTGTCACCACCCTGTCACAGCCGGGCCGGGCAGTGGCCCGCTCCCGCGGGCGGTATCCTCCCGCCCATGAAGACCACCACGCGCCCGTCCAAGTCAGCCGCCCCCATCAGCCCCGCCGAGTACCGCGCCCGCCGCGAGCGGGTCCTCAAGGCCCTGGGCAAGTCCGTCGGCCTCGTGCTGGCGGGCGATGGAGCGCCGCCGCTCATGGGCTTCTGGCAGCCGGCCTCGCACTTCAACTACCTCACCGGCATCCGGGATGAGCCCGGCGCCGCGGTGCTCTTCGACCCGGCGAACGAGGACCCCAGGAAACGCTGCACGCTCTTCCTGAAGCCCCTCAACCCGGAACTCGAAGCATGGGACGGCTATCGCGAGGAGATCTCGCAGTCCCTCAAGGAGAAGACAGGGTTCGACACGGTCATGCGTACGCTCGCCCTCCCCCGCATGCTCACCGCCGCGGCTCGCCAGCGCAAGTCCGTCGCGTGCCTGCACCCCTTCGCCGTCTACGAGGCCCCTGTCTCCCCCGATCTGGCCCTCTTACGCAAGTTGTCGGAGCGCATCCCGGGCCTGGTCATCACCGACCAGACAGACCTTCTGAGCAGCCTTCGCGCCGTCAAGAGCCGTGCGGAAGTCGCGCTGATCGAGCGTGCCCTTGCTGCCACCGCCGCGGGCTATGAGGCCATCCGCCGAACGCTCAAGCCGGGCGTGACGGAGAAGGACATTCAGCGTGCCGCGGAATCCGCGTTCATTCAGGCCGGGGGCAGCGGCCCGGCGTACAACAGCATTGTCGGCACCGGCAAGAACGCCACGGTGCTGCACTACATGGCCAACACGGCGACGTGCCGCCCGGGCGAGCTCGTGGTGATCGACGCCGGGGCCGCGTTCGAGGGCTACGCCTCCGACATCACCCGCACCTACCCGGTGAGCGGGACCTTCACCAAAGAGCAGCGCCGGTTCTACGACCTGGTCCTTGATGCTCAGGAGGCCGCCATCGACGCTGTGAAGCCCGGCCGGTACATGCACGAGGTGGACGCCGCGGCACGCCGGGTCTTTGAGAAGGCCGGCGTCGCGGACCGCTTCATCCACGGCATCGGCCACCAGCTCGGGCTGGAGGTCCACGACGCCACCCCCGACGGCCCTCTCAAGCCCGGCATGGTCATCACGATCGAGCCGGGTCTTTACTTCCCCACGCTGGGGCTGGGCATCCGGATCGAGGACGACATCCTGGTGACGGAGCGGGGCAGCAGGAACTTGAGCGCGCACATCCCCAAGCTGGCGAAGGAGCTGGAACGGCGGTAGTGCGCATCACTCGGATTGCCCACGCCGATGAGTTCAGCCGGGGGTTCATTTCCGGACCAGCACTTCCAGGCTCCCGCCCTTGCGATCGACGATGACTTCAACCGAGCCACGGCTGCGTTTGAGGCGGATGTCGGCGGTGTGGGGACCGACACGGAGGTTGCGGAGGGAAATGTCCTCGACCGCTGACGGGAGGACGGGACGGTCGAGGCGGACCTGGCCGTTGATGGCGTCGACCTCAAGACCCAGGCAGGCGTCCAGGAGCATGAAGGCGGCGCCGGCGGCCCACGCCTGCGGGCTGCACGCCACGGGGTACGGCGTGGGCCCGCGGCCGGGCCGTCGCTCGAATCCGCAGCACACTTCCGGCAGCCGGTGCAGGTCGATCAGCGAGGCCGCCTCGAGCCACGAGGTCAGCAGCGTCATCGCCGCGTCGCGGAACCCGTAGCGTGCGAAGCCCGCCCCGATCAGCGCGTTGTCGTGCGGCCACACCGAGCCGTTGTGGTACGACATGGGGTTGTACCGCGCCTCGCCGTGCCCGATCGTCCGCACACCCCATCCCGTGAACATGTCCTCCCCGAGCAACTGGTCCCGCACCCGTGCCGCGTGGGCCGGGTCCGCGATGGGCGCGAACAGGCAGTGCCCCGCGTTGGACGAGCGCACGCGGCAGGGCTTCTTCTGGCCGTCGAGCGCGATCGCGTACGTGCCGATGTCGTCCAGCCAGAACGCCCTCTCGAACCGGGCCCGCAGGGTCTCGGCCTGCTGCATCAGCGCCGCCGCGCGGGCGTGGTCTCCCAGCGTGCGGGCGAGCATCGCCGCGGCACGCCGGGCCTCGTACACGTACGCCTGGACCTCGCACAGCGCGATCGGCGCCGACGGGAACGCGCCGTGGTCGTGGAAGATCGCGTCGTGGGAGTCCTTCCACCCCTGGTTCAGCAGCCCCTCGCGGGATCGCTGGGCGTACTCGACGAACCCGTCGTTGTCCGCGTCCCCGTCCCGGTCGATCCACGCCAGCGCCGCCTCGATGTGGGGCCACAAGGACTCAATCAGCGGCACATCGCCCGTCCGCGTGAAGTAGGCCCCGGCCAGCATGATGAACAGGGGCGTTGAGTCCACGCTCCCGTAGTACTGCGCGAAGGGCACCTCGCCGGTGTTGGCCGTCTCGTTGGTGCGTCGCTCGTGGAGGATCTTGCCCGGCTCGGCGTCGCGCGCTGGGTCATAGTCCGACGCCTGGTTCGCGGCCAGGTAGCGCAGCACCCCCGCCGCGATCTCGGGGTGCAGCGTCATCATCTGCATCGCCGTGATGATCCCGTCGCGCCCGAACGCCGTGGCGTACCACGGCACGCCGGCGAAGGGGTACAGCCCGTGCTCCGTGCCCGCCAGCAGCATCCGGATATCGGCCAGTGACCGCTGCAGCCACGCGTCCATGTGCTCATCGCTGCTCCGGGCGTCGGCCATGGAGCTGAACAGCTCGGCCTCGGCACGGATGACGGCGCGGGCCTCGTCGTAGCGCGGGCGGCTTCCCTTGGCCGGGTGGCAGAGCACGCCCACCTCCCAGCGCCGCCGGGCGCGGGGCTCGATGGCGGCCGTGAGCGTCAGTTCGCGCGCCGTCATCGACTCGGCCGGCGGCTCGCAGCAGATGTAGACCTCACGGAGAATGCCGTCGAGCCCGGTGTACGAGAGCGTGACGCCGCCCTGGCCGAAGCCCGGCTCTCCGAGGGCGCCGTGCCGGGCGCGGGAGGTGCCGCGGATCTCGAAGATATCGGTGAAGTCTGCCTCGAAGCGCAGGCTCGCCTGGACGGTGACGGGGGCGAGGGAGTAGTTGGCGATAGTCAGGGACTCGAGCATGGAGTCCTTAAGCAGGACGCGTTCCCGCCGGATGTGCAGCGTGCCGCGCTCGAGCACCACTTCCCCGTGCTCAACGATATCGGGGTTGGTGAGGTCGATGAGGAGCGTGGTGTTATCGCGGGAGACGCCCGAGCCCAGCAGCAGCGGGCGGAGGCCGTTGATGCGGAGCTCATAGTGAGAGAGGTGGCGCGTGCCGGCGTGGAGGAGGCCCTGGCTCTTCTGGAGCTTGGCGTCGATGTCGCCCAGGGGCCCGCAGATGGCGAAGGTGTCGCCCTCCTTGAGCACAAGGATCGGCTCATCGCTGAGCTTGCTGCCCAGCACGTAGAAACGATCACCGACGAGGATCACCTCGTCCATGTGTGGCTCCTGCCCCAGGCGGCGGTGCGGGCGTGGGAGATACGCGCGCCCAGGCGGCGGTACACCTGGAGGTAATCCTCGGCCATGCGCCGCGCGGTAAACCGCTGCTCGAACCGCTCGCGGCAGCGCTGTCGGTCGAAGCTGCGCAGCCTGCCAACGGCCTCAACCGCGGCCTCGACGGACTCGACCATGAAGCCCGTCAGCCCGTGCTCGAGCACCTCAGGCACGGCGCCGCGGGGGAACGCGATCACCGGAGTCCCGCACGCCATCGCCTCGATCATCACCAGGCCGAAGGGCTCGGGCCAGTCGATGGGGAAGAGCAGCGCCGCGGCGTTGCCCAGAAAGTCGTTCTTCTCACGGTCGCCGATCTCCCCGATGAACCGCACGCCCGGTGAGCCGAGCAGCGGCTTGATGGCGTGCTCGAAGTAATCGTGGTCCGCCTTGTCCACCTTGGCGGCGATGAGCAGTTCCATCCCGGCGGTCTGGGCGATGCGGATCGCCAGGTCGAGGCGCTTCTCCGCCGAAACGCGCCCGCAGAACGCCAGGTATCCGCCGTTCCCGCGGCTGTACCGGTAGAGGTTGGCGGGCAGGCCGTGGGGGACGGTACCGGCCCAGTTGGCCCAGTCGAGCGGGCGGCGCTGCGAGCTGGAGATGGAGACGAGCGGGACGTCGGCGTACTCGCGGAAGAGGGGCGGGAGGTCGGGGTAGTCGAGCCTGCCGTGGAGGGTGACAAGAGAGGGGACGGTGAGCCGGCGGGCGAAGGTGAAGGCGGCCCAGTCGCTGTGGAAGTGGACCATGTCGAACTCACGGGCCATGCGCGAGAGCTTCTCGTACATGAGCAGGTGCGGGACGGCTGGTTCGCTGAAGATGGGGTGGAGGCGGAGGGCCTTGGGCGAGCCGGGGATGAGGCGGGCCGAGGTGTGGGAGTCGCCGCTGGCGAAGAGCGTGACCTCGTGGCCCATCGCGACCAGCTCTTCGGTGAGGTACGAGACGACCCGCTCGGTGCCGCCGTAGAGGGTGGGCGGGACGGACTCGATGAGGGGGGAAACCTGGGCGATGCGCATGCGTTCCTCCGTGAACCCGTGCCTACGAGTTGGTTGTAGCCCGTGGCGCGGAAAGCCACCGGGCGGTAAGCCCCGATTCGCCCGCAACTCACCGGCTGGGCTGACCCGGGCGCTCGCCTTTGCGCAATGTCCAGCCCGTGCCAAGGACCTGGTCGATATAATGGGACAGAATGCTCTGTCTCCACGGCGTCAACTTCGATCTTCACCGCATCGGCGCCGCGTGCCGCGAGGCAGGCGTCGTTCGGCTGTTTCTGTTCGGTTCCATCCTGACTGACCGCTTCGGCCCGGACAGCGATATCGATATGCTCGTGGAAACCGACCCACTCAACCCGCCGGGGCTGCTCGCCTTAGGCGGGTTGCAGATGGACTTGTCTGACCTTTTGGGCCGAACCGTGCATCTGACGCTCCTGGGCGGGGTACCGGCGGCGGAGCGGCCCGCGGTACTGGCCCGCTCGAGGATGCTCAATGCCGCCTGATCCCGGCGCGCCGATGGAGCCGCCCGCACCGCCGACCCCGGAAGACCGCAAGCGCATCGAGCACATGCTCAGGTGCTCACGCGACGCGAGGATGATTGTCGCGGACGATACCGCGGCTGAAATCGCCCGCGACATGGTTCGAACAAGGGCCTTGGTCAACTGCTTCACGGAGATCGGAGAGGCGGCAGCGCGGTTGACGCCACCCAGTCGCGCGCTTGTCGGAGCGGTCCCGTGGCGGCAGATTGTCGGGATGCGGAACATTGTGGTTCACGTCTACTGGGGAATCGACCTCCCGGAACTGGTCAAGACAGCGCGCGACGATCTTCCGGTCCTGGAGACGGCGCTGGAAGCCGCCCTCGCGGCTTGGCCGTCCGGCTCGCCCCCCAGGTCCTGACGCCGGACTGGCGCCCAATCTCGAGGTCGTTCGGGTGTTCCCCGGGCAAGTCAGTTGGTAGGCTGGGGGCATGGCTGATCTTTCTGTAACCGTTGATGGGCTGAAGCTGCCGAATCCGTTTGTGATCGGGAGCGGGCCGCCGGGGACGAACGCGAACGTGATCGCGAAGGCGTTCGACGAAGGGTGGGGCGCGGTGATCGCCAAGACCGTGA
>JAEYTB010000161.1 GCA_023434205.1 Planctomycetota bacterium
GCGGTGAGCAGCAGCCGGCTCTCGCCCACGTAGGGCGCCAGCTTGAAGATCCTGAAGATCCGCACCAGCCGCAAAATCCGCACCGCCATCAGCGACTGCGCCCCGGGGATGAGCAGCCCCAGGAACGTGGGCAGGATCGCCAGCAGGTCCACGATCCCATAGAACGAGAGCGCGTACCGCGCGGGCCGCCGCACGCACAGCAGCCGCAGCACGTACTCGACGGTGAACAGCCCCGTGAAGAACCACTCGATGATGTGCAGCGTGGGCGCGTACACCGCAGCGATCGACTGCACGCTCTCCAGCGTCACCGCGACCACGCTCAGCCCGATCGCGATCAGCAGCAGGATGTCGAACGCGCGCCCCGAGGGCGTGTCGGACTCAAAGATCACCTCGTGCAGCTTCGCCCGCCAGGGAGAAAGCGGCCGCTCGTCGGGGGTTGGGCGGGGGGTGGTCACCCGGGCAGTCTACGGGTTGAGGGGAGCGGCGTCAGGGCTGGTGCGATCTAGAGTTGCCCGCATGGCCGAGCCCTCACAGAGCGCCCCCTGCTACGCCTGCGGCTACGACGCCGCGGGGGCGGTGCGCTGCCCGGAGTGCGGCGTGGACCTGAGCGCGGCGGCGCGGGACGCCTTCCACGCTGAACGCTGGCGCTGGCGGTGGAGCGACAAGGCCCTCGCGATCGCGGCGGTCACGGTGCAGGTCGTCGGCACCGGCGGGTTCGCGTGGCTGGATTCCATCCACCGCCTGCCGCGTGGAGTCCACCAGTTCCAGTTCCTGGTCCCGGGCTTCGTGGTGTTCGCGATCGCGCTCGGCGTCGTGTTCGGCTTCCGCCTGCTGCGCCGCCGCCACGGAACACCGCACGCGCTGGCGTGGTGCATCCCGCTGGGCCTCCTGGTGTCGCTCGGGCCGCTCTTGATGATGGCGCTGCTCGCCGGGGCAGTCCGCTTGTTCCGCTTCCTGTACTGAGCCCCGATCGACGCCCCAAAAACGACGCCGCGGGCCCCGATCGTGTTGTCAGGCGGGCCCGGCGTCGCTTCCCGTGTGTCCAAGCAGGACGCAGTGATTCCTCAGGCCGCGCGGCGCGCCACCTGCGGGGCCATCGCGGCGGGCAGCGTGGGGACGCCGATCGCGACGCCCACGCTCAGCGGGCTGTGCCTGGCCCCGCGGCACGCCTGCACGAAGTAGACGAGGGTCGCGCCGGGCACGAGCGGGGGCTGCTGGTCCGCGAAGCTCCGCTCGCCGGTGGCGCCCACGACGCGGGGCATCGCCTCGCCGGGCCCCTGCCGCAGGATCGAGTAGTACAGGCCGCCGCCGCCGCGCGAGCCCCTGCCGCGGGCGGTGCCGGTGGGGCCCGTGCCCTCCCACGTGACCACGGCGCAGCCCGCCGAGCTGATCACGACCGAGACGTTGCGGGGCGTGCCCAGGTCCGGGGCGGCGCCGGGCTTGTTGGGCGGGTCGATGTGGGCGCTGGCGTAGATCGAGTTGTCGTCCATGGTGCTTGCCTTTGCCTTGATGGTCGCGACGGCGGCGGCGCCGGGCTTCCTGAGTTTCTCGAGGGCGCTGCGGAGCAGCAGCGTGGCGGACTGCGCCGCGTTGCGGGCCGCGACGGCGGCCTGGTACGCGGCCCGCGCCTCGTCGGTCAGCGTCTTGATCTGTTCCACGGTCTCCCCGCTGAGCCCCAGCGCCTCGGGGTCCTGCGACCACAGGGGGACGCGCGTCTCGAAGAACGCGATCTGCTTGTCGATGGTGCGGGGGAGGACTCGCATGATGAACATGGCATCGACCCCCGCGGGGGGTGGGTTGAGCGCGAGCGTGCGGATTGTGCCGCCCCGCGCCGCGGCGATTCCCCCGCCCGCCCGCGCAACCGAAGAGCCCGCCACGGCTTACAACCCGAGCGCCCGCGCGAAAAAAACCCGCGGCAGCCCCGCGCCACCCCGCGCCCGCAGCGCCCAACCGCGTGTCAGCGCCGCTGTGACACGCGCCCGCGCGTGTGCGGCGCGGGTCATGGCGACATCGGCGCGCGTCAAGGCGAGGGCGGCGGGCCCGGCGGCGCCTGGGGCCAGCGCTCAAGCAGCGCGCCGTCGTCCGTGTAGAGCTCGAGCATGGGGTTGTCGAAGTCCACCTCGATTCGGAACCGTTCGCGCGCCCGCAGGCAGCGGCGTGCCGCGAGCGCGAACCGGACTTGGTCGGGCTCCGACAGCTCAAGCATCCGCATGCAATCCATCAGCCCCCGCACGTCCGACATGATCCCGCCGTACCGGTAGTTGATCCGCAGGCTCCGGGCTTTGGTGTGGTAACGATGCCACAACGGCGGGCCCGGGTCCGTGCCCGAGAGCGCCAGCAGGAGCGAGAACTCCGTGTCCTGCTCGACCCACGCCCACTCAAAGCCCCACAGGCTGGGCGACTCGCGCGTGCGGCCTGAGTTGATGTCCACCTCGCGCTGCCGTCGGTAGTCGAGGATCGCCCATCCCGTGATGATCGTGAGCACCACGAGGACCAGCCAGGCGAGGATGAACTTGCGCCGCGCCGTCATCGTCTGTGGTACCGCCCTCTTGCGTGCGGGATGCGGCGACGCACGCTCACGCCGCGAAAAACCAGCGGGTTGACCGACCGATGTCACCCTACTTCCACCGCACCTCGCCCTTCCCGCCCTTGCTCACCGTGCCGATCGTGTACACCGTCTCGCCGAGCTTGGTCAGCCGCTCCGCCACGCTCTCCGCGAAGCTCTTCTTCACGATCACGCAGTAGCCGATCCCCATGTTGAAGATCCGCCACATCTCCTCCTCGGGGATGTTGCCCTTCTCCTGCAGGAAGCTGAACACCGCCGGCCGCGGCCACGCCGCGCGGTCCACCACCGCGTCCATGGTGGGCGGCAGCGCGCGGCACAGGTTCCCGGGGATCCCGCTCCCCGTGATGTGCGCCATCCCCGAGATCACGTTCTTGACGTGGTAGCCGCGCTGGAGCCGCACGATCGGGTCGGCGTAGAGGCGCGTGGGGGTCAGCAGCACCTGGCCCAAGGTCGGAGGTCGGGTGTCGGATGCCGGAGCGCCCTTTTTCCGCGACCCCTTCTTCCCACCCTTCTTCTCCGCGCCCCTCCGCCCGCCCTCCGCGCCCTCCGCGTTCAACTCCGGGTAGACCTTGTGCAGGTCCAGCCCCGCCTCCTTCACGACGTTCCGCACCAGCGTGTACCCGTTGCTGTGGATGCCGTCGGACGCCAGGCCCAGGATCACATCCCCGTGCCTGACCCGCGTGGGCTTCTGGATCTTCTTCAGCTCCGCCACGCCCACGCAGAAGCCCGCGAGGTCGAAGTCGCCCTTCTTGTAGATATCCGGCATGTTCGCCGTCTCGCCCCCCAGCAGGGCGCACCCGCTCCGCCGGCACCCCTCGGCGATGCCCTTCACGATGTCGGAGAGGAACTTCTTGTCGATCACGGGCGTGGCGATGTAGTCCAGGAAGAACAGCGGCTCGGCCCCCTGCACGATCAGGTCGTTGACGTTCATCGCGACCAGGTCGATGCCCACGGTGTCGAACACCTGCATCTCCGCCGCGAGCATGACCTTGGTCCCCACGCCGTCGCAGCACGCCACCAGCACCGGGTCCTTGTAGTTGCGCGCAAACAGCCGCTGCTTGTAGTCGAGCCTGAACAGCCCGGCGAACCCGCCGGGGTTGGGGATCACGCGGTCGGTGTACGTCTTCCGCAGCATCGAGTCGAGCGACTCGGTGAAGGCGTCCTTCTGGTCGATGTCGACGCCCGAGGAGGCGTAGGTGAGGGGCTTGGTGGGGGCTTTGGACATGCCCGGGAGGATACCCGCCGAGGGGGACGGCTTGCGGCCCGCGGCGTTGCGGATTGCGGATTGCCGATCGCGGAACGGGGGAGCGCGGGGCGGGAAGGGGGTTTTCAATCCGCAATCCGCGGTCCGCAATCCCCGATCTATCCGCCCTACCCTTGTGGCCCGGCCGGGCACTGGGCCCGGCGGCGATCTACTTAGAGAGAGTGCCACCGATGCCGCGTGCCAGCCTGTTCACCTCCGAGTCCGTCTCCATGGGCCACCCCGACAAGGTCGCGGACCAGATCTCCGACGCCATCCTGGACGCGATGCTGGCCGACGACCCCTACAGCCGCGTGGCCTGCGAAACCCTCTGCTGCACCGGCCTGGTCGTCGTCGCGGGCGAGGTCACGACCAACACCTACGTCAGCATCCCCGACCTCGTGCGCGAGACCATCCGCGACATCGGGTACATCACCGGCGACATGCGCTTCGACGCCGACTCCGCGGGCGTCATGGTCGCCCTCAACAAGCAGTCCAACGACATCGCGATGGGCGTGGACCGCGAGGGCGCGGGCGACCAGGGCATGATGTTCGGCTTCGCCTGCAAGGACACGCCCGAGTACATGCCCCTGGCGATCCAGCTCGCCCACCAGCTCGTCGAGCAGCAGGCCCACGTCCGCAAGGAGAACAAGATCTCCGGCCTGCGGCCCGACGCCAAGAGCCAGGTCACCGTCGAGTACGACGGCAACAAGCCCGTCCGCATCGACACCCTCGTCCTGTCCACCCAGCACGACGCCACCTGGAACGAGCGCCAGGACGCCCTCAAGCGCGAGGTGATCGAGAACATCTTCAAGCCCGTCCTCAAGGAGTGGTGGAACCCGGGCATCAAGGTCCACGTCAACCCCACCGGCCGTTTCGAGATCGGCGGTCCCCACGGCGACACCGGGCTCACCGGCCGCAAGATCATCGTCGACACCTACGGCGGCATGGGCCGCCACGGCGGCGGCGCCTTCTCCGGCAAGGACCCCACCAAGGTCGACCGCTCCGCCGCGTACATGGCCCGCTACATCGCCAAGAACGTCGTCGCCGCGGGGCTGGCCGACAAGTGCGAGATCCAGCTCTCGTACGCCATCGGCGTCGCCGAGCCCACCAGCGTGCTCGTTGACTGCTTCGGCACCAACAAGGCCGACGAGGAGAAGATCAGCAAGGCCATCCGCGACGTCTTCGGCCTCACGCCCAAGAAGATCATCGAGATGCTCCAGCTCCGCAAGCCCATCTACTCCGCCACCGCACGCCACGGCCACTTCGGCCGCAAGCCCTTCGAGCTGGCCTACTACGACCGCGTGAAGCGCGAGCACCGCGGCGAGAAGCTCAGCCACTTCACGTGGGAAAAGACCGACAAGGCCGACGCCCTCAAGAAGCTGGTTTGAGCCACCCTCATTGTCCAACGAAAAAGGCCTCTCCCAAGGGAGAGGCCTTTTTTCATGCCGGAACGGTGTGCTCCGCAATCACCTCTTCAGCAGCTCGGGGATCATCTCCTCGAGCTTGCCGCGGGCCTTGGTCGAGTGCAGGTTGCCCTGCTTGTCGACGATGAACAGCGCCGGGATGCCGTTGATGCCCCACGAGCCGCTGAACTCGCTATCCCAGCCCGCGCCCTGGAAGTACTGCGGCCAGCCGATTTCGTTGGTCTTGCAGTACTCCTTCAGCGCGGTGAGCCCCCCCTTGTCCTCGGGGTTGTCCAGGCTGACGCCGATGAACTCCACGCCCTTGTCCTTGTACTGGGCGTACAGCTCCTTCATGTGCGGCATCTCCGCGATGCACGGCCCGCACCACGTCGCCCAGAAGTCCACCACCACGACCTTGCCCTTCAGCTTGTTCATCGAGACCTTGTCGCCAGTGATGGCGTCGGTGAAGTCGAGCTTGAACGGCTTGCCCACGCCCTCCGCCTGGCGGATCTTGCCCTCGGCGGTGCGCGCCGTCCGGGTGCTGGGGTACAGTTCCATGACCGCGCGGTACGCCTTCTTCGCCGCCGCGGGGTCCTTCTCAGCACCCGCCAGCGTCATGTACAGCGTCGCGCCCCGCGGCTTGTCCGGCTCGATCTTGCGGTACGCCTCGATCGCCTTCACGAACTCCTTCGACGCGTTCCCGTGCTTGTCGCCCGTCGCGTCGGCGTGGTAGAACGCGGCGGTGCCCGCGATCGGGTTGCCCTTGCGCTCGGCGACCACCCGCGCGGTCTCCTTCAGCACGCCGTCCAGGTCCTGCTGCTGGGCCAGGTGCCGCCAGCGGGCCTGCAGGTGCTTGTCCAGGTCCGCGTGCGAGGGGTCGGAGAGGTACAGCTCCCACGCCAGCTCGGCCTGCCTTGCCTGCGCCTTGGCCTGGTCCGCCCAGTACTTCTCGCGCAGCTCCTTGTCCTTGCGCTGATCGGGCGTCATCGGCGGCATCGCCGCCTTCTCGATCTCCGCGATGACCTGATCGGCAGGCCGCGGCGTGGTGGTCTGCCCGACCGCCAGCCCGGCGCAGAGGTGAAGGACACAGCCAACCGCGAGACCGGTGAGGCACAGCGTGCGCATGCGAGGCTCCTTGTGAATAAACCACCCCGGCACCAGTATGCTCGCCCGGGGCCCGGGCGTCAACGGCGTCGTGCAACCCCGCGGAGCCGCACGCCCTTCCCCGCCGCCCGCGCCAGCCCCGACGCCAGCCGGCCCGCCAGGGCGCCCTTCTCGTCCTTTGTCAGCCGGAGGGCGCCCTGAGGCATGGGCCCGCCCGACTTGGGCGCGAGCGCCGGGCCCTTGCGGAAACCATACAGGTTGTGCTCGATGATGTACCGGGCCACCGGCGTGATGATGGTGTTCAGGCCGTCCCGGGCTTCCCACTTCTCAGGGTCCGTGGGCGCCCCGGGGATTCGGTCCCGCGCCGCGGTCGACGAGGGGTCCATCGGGAAGTTAGGCGCGAGGCGCGTACACCACGCCCGTCGCTCTGCTCTGGTCCAGAAGTCAGCATCCAGGGCGGACACGACCGCGCTCGCCGTGGTGACCGGCTCGCGCACCAGCACCAGCGGCTCGGCGAGCGCGATCACCTTGCGGGCGTCCTTCCACGTGTGGAACCCGGCGACCTGGTCCGACCCGATCAGCAGCCGCAGCGTGATCCCCTCCCGCGGCAGCACGCGCCTGAGCCTCCGGAGCGTGTCCACCATGTAGCTGGGCGCCCCGCCCTGCCCGTGCTCACGCTGCCACCGCGCCCGGTCGATCTCATCGGTCCAGATGGAGCGCGGCCCCGGCACGTCGAGCGCGAGCGAGAGCATGGCGAGGCGGTGCTCGTCGCTGGCGAAGGGCCCGCGCCGCTTGTGCGGGCTGCGTGCCGCGGGAACGTAGAGAATCCACGCGTCCCCGTCGTAGACCCGGCCGACCACCGACAGCGGCGCCACCGTGTGGTAGAAGTGGGGAGGGTCGAACGAGCCGCCGTACACCAGCAGGTGCTTCACGCCCCGCGGCAGCTTCAACGGCGTGATCGGCGCACT
>JAEYTB010000060.1 GCA_023434205.1 Planctomycetota bacterium
CGGAGGGCGGGGCCGTCGAAGAGCGTGGCCCCGGCGATGGCGCCCGAGGCTGCGTCGACGATGACGGTGGCGATGTCCTCGCGGACGCCGAAGGTGCCGCCGACGACGTTGTTGCTGGTGCCCAGCATCGCGAGCATGTCGCCCATGAGGGTCATGGTGCGGAAGGAATCGGTGCCGCCCACGGCGGTGCGGTCCCAGGTGGCGTTCCAGAGCAGGTCGCCGTTGTGGGCGTACTTGCGGACGGTCTTGTCGGCGTCGGTGGTCTGGCGGGTGGTGCCGCCGACGAATACGCCCGAGGGCGTGGAGATGACGGAGAGGCCCGAGGCGCTGAGGCCGGCGGGGTCGTAGGTGCGGGCCCAGGTGAGGGCGCCGTCCATGTCGAACTTGAGCAGGGCCATGTCGGGGTTGGAGGGGCTGGCGGTGGTGTTCACGGTGGCGGCGACGTAGACCCCGTTGGCATCGACGGTGACGGCGTTGCCGCGGTCCGAGCCGCTGACGGGGCCGTTGAAGCGGGCCTCGTAGAACTGGGTCCCGTCGGCGTCCCAGCCGACGACGGCGACGTCAACGTCGAAGCTGGTGGAGGTGTTGGCGGAGGAGCCGGTCATGTAGACGCGGCCCGCGGCGTCAAGGAAGCCGCTGTCGGACTGGTCGGACTGGCCCGGGCCGGCGGGGCCGGTGTAGGTGCGGGCCCACTGGAAGTTGCCGGCACCGTCCCACTTGACGAGGAGGTAGTCCCAGTCGAAGGCGCCCGAGCTGAGCTTGGTGTAGCCGCCGACGTAGACGCTCTGGCCGTCGGGCGTGACCTTGATAAAGCCGGGCTGCTCCTCGCGCCCGGCGTGGTCGTAGGTCTGGAGCCAGGCCTGGGTGCCGTCGGGGAGGAACTTCACGGCGTAGGCATCGCGGGAGGCGATTGCCGTGCCGGAGTTGAGCACGTAGCCGCCGACGTAAATGTTGTCGTTGGCGTCGAGGGCGACGCTCAGGGCGACGTCGGACCCGTTGGCGGCGCCGTTGACGTTGCGAACCCAGAGCTCATCGCCCGCGGCGGAGTACTTGACGATGATGCCGTCGTTGGTCGTGCCGCCCACGATCCGGCCGATGCCGGCGACGATGACGTTGCCCTGGCTGTCCACGGCGACGGAGCGGGGGTCCTCGGCGACGTTGCCGATAGAGGTGTACCGCGAGGCCCACTCCTGGGTGAGTTGGGCGGAGGCGGCGGAGGACAGGACGGCGAGGGCGAGCAGACCGGTCGTTGTACGCATAAGAAACTCCTGTGAAACGCGGGCTTGGAACGGGGCCACGCAAGGTACAGGATCGCCGCGGAAAGTCACGCGGAGTCGGCGTATTCACCCAACGGGTGTTTGAAAATGAAGACGGCCCCGCGCGGACGCGGGGCCGGGTGAGCGTGAAGCTGGGGAAGATGGGTCAGCGGGAAACCTTGACCCGGCGCGAGCCGTTGGCGGGCTTGAAAGTGGGCATGCCTGTCCCTTTTTCGTAGAGGTCGGCGAACTTAAAGCCCTTGCGGCCCTTCCAGGCCTTGCGGTGGTACGCGTCGCTGGCCAGGAGCGGGAAGAGGGCGGTGAGCTCTCCGAAGACCATCTGCTCGTGGACGACGTCGACCTTGCCCCAGGAGCAGGCCTCGCGGAGGGTGGAGCCGGAGAGGGCCCCATCGCGCGAGTCGGCCACCGTCATCTGGACGGCGTACTTGTGCATGCCGATGTCGCCGCGGGCCTTGCCGCCCTTGCGCTCGTTGAGCAGCTCGGCGGCGACGACGATGTCCTGGGCGAAGTTCTTTGGGACGCCGCCGCCGAGCATGAGCAGGCCGGTGTCGCGGCAGGCGAGCTTGATGTCGGTGAGCTCGCGGAAGTCCTTGCCGGAGTCGAAGGCGACCTGGCCGCGGCCCTCCTCGATGGCCTCGGTCTGCTGGAGCACGATGCCGAAGCCGGCGGAGCAGTCGGAGAAGGCGGGCACGAAGATGGGGACGCGCTTGAGGTAGGCGGTCTTGACCAGGGACTCGTTCTTGGCGAAGCGCGGGTTGTTGGCGAGGTAGGCGCCCATGGCCTCGATGAACTCGCGGCTGGAGTAGGCGCCGGGCTCGAAGTGGTCGAAGATCTCCTTGGTGCGGGCGTCGCAGTCGCGGAGGTCGTCCTCGTCGATGTAGGTGTCGTAGATGCGGTCGATCATCAGGTTGCGGAGGGTGAGGTCGTCCACCGGGGGGGCCTCGGGGCTGCCGGGGGCGATGTAGTGCTTGAAGCCCAGGCCCTCGAAGAAGTCCTGATCGACGATGTTGGCGCCGGTGGAGACGATGGCGTCCACCATGTTGTTCTCAAGCAGGGTGATCATGGCCTTCTTGAGGCCGGCGGAGATGAGGGAGCCGGCGAGCGTGAGGATCACCGCGCACTCCTTGTCGGCGAGCATCATGGAGTAGATGTCCGCCGCGTTGGAGAGGGTGCGGCTGCTGTACGCCATCTTGCGGTAGCTGTTGATCACCGGGCGGGCGTCAAAGCTGGTGACGTCGATGTGCTTGATGGGGTTGGAGAGCAGGTCTTTCTTGGTCCACTTGGTCATTCGCGGCCTCCGGGTTGGCGTCCACACACGGCGGGACGCCGGTTGGGTCAGCCATCCCCCCTGGCTGGCGAAAACGGTTGGGACGCACGGGCCGCGGGCGGGGGTGGCGCTCGCGGCGGGCGTGCAGGGGAAGTATACGAGGGCAGGGGGTGTGAGTTCGTGCGATAGGCCGGGTGAGCGCGGAATTCATGGGGGCCGCGGGTGAGGTAGACTCGCGCCGAAGGAGGCTTGCCATGCGGATGCTGCTTGCGATGGCGTGCGTGCTGGGGCTGGCGGGGGTGCTGGGCGGGTGCGCGGGTGTGGACCAGCGGATGACGCGGCTGACGTACATGCCCACGAGGGCGGCGGCGCAGACCACCGGGCCGCTCGTGGCGGTGGCGATGCCGGCGGAGGGGCACGGGCTGCCGCGCAACGCCGGGGGCGAGCCGATCGTCGCCGACATCGTGGGCAGCGGGGGCAAACGCAAGGCGGGGGTGGTGGTGGTCGAGCCGATCGACGCGTGGGTGGGCAACGCCGTGACGGCGGAGCTGCGGGCGGCGGGGGTGAACGCCGGGCTGGGGCTGGACGCCAAGGAGGGGCGGCCGGTGGTCAAGACCGAGATCACGCAGCTGAAGAACGAGAGCAAGACGCAGTGGTCGAGCGTGGCGGTGACGAGCACCATCCGCCTGGAGTTCGCGGTGGAGAAAGGCGGGGCGAAGGTGGGCGGCGTGGACGCGGTGGGCACGGCAAAGGTGGACCGTGCGGGCGAGTTCAAGGACGTGGTCCACGACGCGATGGAGAAGGCGCTGCGGGATGCGCTGGTGAAGGCCACGCCGCGGCTGGTGGAACTGACGCGCGGGGGCTGACGGCTCAGTGGCCCTTGAGCATGCCCGCGTAGGCCGGGGCGCTGGCGGCGAGGTAGGTGTCGGCGCTGGCGAGGGCGACGTCGAGCGCCGCGGCGGCGCTGGCCCAGGCGTCGGCGCGGTGCTCGCCGGTCTGCTGCATGGCCTGGGTGAGGGCGAGGTCGGCCCTTTCAAGCTCGGCGAGGACGCGCTGGGAGTCGTCGTCGGGCTCGGGGATGCGGGCGAGCACATCCTTGATGGAGAGCACGCGCCGGGAGAAGTCCCACGCCGCGAGGTCGGCCTTTTCTACGCACAGGGCGGAGGGCTCGGCGGTGGTCTTGAGGTTCTTGGCCGCGTCGACGCCGGCGAGGCGGGCCTCGTAGATGCGCAGGGCGAGGCGGTCGTTGAGGTCGCCGGACATGACCTTGCCGGCGCGGTGGTAGGCGGAGTTGCCGCAACCTGTTGCAGCGACGAGACATAGAACGGCGAGCAGAAGGAGGGCACGGCGGGCCAGCGGCAGGGGAGTGTCCATCATTTTGTTCCTCGGTCCTCGCAGACTTGGTGTATCTGTCTAGTACGTACTCCATGAATGAGCCGGTCGCAAGGCTCGTGTACGCGGGTGAAGATGAAAGAGAGGGCGTGATGAAGGCGCGAGGCGTGTGTGCGGCGGTGGTGGCGGCGGCGGCGTGCTTCCTGGCGGCGCCGGCGGGGGCGCACGAGACGGACCAGTACACGATGCCGCTGAGCACGCCCTTCGCGGACATGGGGGACTGGCTGGACACGGTTCACTACCGGGCGGTGGACCGGGCGGTGCGGAAGCTGAACGAGGAGGTCGCCGCGGCGCTGGAGATCGAGGACCCCCAGCAGCGGGCGGCGGCGCTGCACTGGGCGCGGCGGCCGGAGAACGCCGCGGACAAGGTGTACCAGAGCTTCAACGACGCGTTCACGGAGATCATGGACATCGAGAACGCGCTGCGCGGGGAGTGGGCGAAGCGCGCCTACCCGGGGCTGATTACGGCCCACAACCCGCGGGAGTGGATCTACAGCCGCACGCACTACTGGATCGACCCGCGCCAGATCGTGCTGATGTTCCGGTCCTCGACCCTGAAGGCGTACGGGGTGTACTTCGGCTCCGACAAGCTGAGCCACTTCCACCACATGGGCAAGATCTACTACAGCCAGTACCGCCAGCAGCTGGTCAACGGGATGAGCAGGGAGGAGGCCACGGCGTATGTGGTGCGGTCGTACGCGAACGGCAATGCCGTGGGCGAGAACGCGCTGCTGGGGTTTATCGCGACGGGGGTGTACAGCAACGCGGACCTGGCGGCGAACTTCGCCGGGCTGAAGTTCAACATCAACGTGACCGAGCCGGTGTACATCAACGGTGAGATGCGCGAGCCGATGATCGTGCGCAAGGGGGAGTTCTTCCGGGTGAACAAGCACGTGCGGCCCGAGTCGGGGTGGTTCGGGGCATTCGTGAGCGACCACTGGAACGAGGCGCTCAACCCCTCGTGGTACAACTGGGACATCCGCGAGGACGTGCGGGCGGCGCTGGCCTCCCGGGCCGACATCATCGCGCAGTTCTACACGCAGGTTGACGGCCGCCCGGCGGACCCGCAGTACTACACCGACCTTGCGCTGCAGCTGTCGGTGCTGGACGGCGAGGACTACGGCCACTGCCGCAAGTGGGACCGGGTTATGACCATCGCGCAGGTGTGCTGGCCCGCGTGGGCGGTGACGCCCAAGGCCGAGGGCCTGCGCGGCAACTAGCCGTTGGGCGTGTCGAGGATGAGCTGGAGGCGATCGGCGAGTTCCTGGGGGAATCTGCGCGGCCAGGACGCGTCGATCAGGCCGACTTTTGCGAGGTCGCGCAGGTGTACGCGATCCTTATCGCGGAAGGCGGTGAGCTTGATGCGGACGAGGGGCTCCAGCTCGATCACCCGATAGCCCTACGGGGCATTGTTCGCATGAATGGGAAAGCCTCATCACTCCCCCGGCAGCGCACAGCTCCCGCCGTGCTTGAGGTGGTAGTCCTGGTGGTACTCCTCGGCCTCGTAGAACTCCGGGCCGGGGGGCACGAGCTGGGTGGCGATCTTGCGGACCTTGAAGCGCTCGGACTTTGACTGCTCCTCGACGAATTTTTTCGCCTGCTCGAGCTGCGCGGCGTCGGCGGCGAAGACCGCGCTACGGTAGCTCTCGCCGATGTCCGGGCCCTGGCGGTTGACCTGCGTGGGGTCGTGGAGCTTGAAGAACCACGTGAGCAGCTCGTTGTACGAGACCCGGGCCGGGTCGTAGACGACCTTGACCGTCTCGGCGTGGCCGGTCGTGTCGGAGCACACTTCCTTGTACGTCGGGTTCTTGGTGCGGCCGCCCATGTAGCCGCTCACCGCGTCGATGACGCCCGGCACCTGCTGGAAGCGGTCCTCCACGCCCCAGAAGCAGCCCGCGGCGAAGTACGCGGTCTGGGTCTTCACGGGTTGGGAGGCGGGCGGGAAGTCGACCTTGCCCTCCTTCTTCTCAATGAAGTCGAGTGAGGCGGAGTTGAGGCAGAACCGCAGGCCCGTGGGCTTAGGCCCGTCGTTGAACACGTGGCCGAGGTGGCCGCCGCAGCGCTGGCAGAGGATTTCCTCGCGGACCATGCCGTGGGAACGGTCCTCAAGCACGGCGACATGGTGCTTGTCGAAGGGCTGGAAGAAGCTGGGCCAGCCGGTGCCGGAGTCGAACTTGGCGTCGGAGGAGAAGAGCGGCAGGCCGCAGAGTTTGCAGACGTACACGCCGTCCTTCTTGTTGTCGAGCAGGTTGCCGCAGAAGGGGGGCTCGGTGCCCTTGGCGAGGATGATGTCGGCGTCCTCGGGCTTCAGCTTCTTGGCGAGCTCTTCAATGCGGGCCTTGGGGAGCGGGGCGATGTCGTACCCGGACTTGGAATACGCGGGGGCCTTGGGCGGTGTCTTCATGGTCTTGTTCTCGGGTTGGAACGTGCCCCAGGAAACCGGGCCGGCCAGGGCGATCACGGTCGCGACGGTCACCAGGAACAGCATCACCAGGGGGAGCGGCTTCATCAGTGGGGCCTCCACGGGCAGGGTTCGCGTGCGGTGCATTATTCGATGCACCCGGGGCCGGGAGGTGACGGCCGGGGCGACGGCGGCCGGGACGCCCTGTTCGCGGGCTGTTAGACCTCCACCAGGGCGAAGGGCCGCTGGTGGGTCTTCATCATCAGCTCCATCGCAACGTTGTAGACCGGGACGCCCTTGGGGGTGCTGCCCCGCGGCGTGCCCCGGTGGGCGTGGCCGTGGAACGCGGCGACCACGTTGAAACGGTCGATGGTTTCGGCGAGGCGCGAGCAGCCGAGGAACGGGAGGATTTCGGGGGGCTCTCCCGCGGCGGTCTCGGCGACGGGCGCGTAGTGCATGATCACGATCATGCGCGGGGTGTCGAGCCGCTGCATGGCGTGCTCGAGGGCGAGGGACTCCTTGACGGCCTCGCTCACAAAGAGCTTGGTGGCGTCCTCGCCGAAGGAGGAGAGCATGTGGGAGGCGAAGCCCCCGCCGAAGCCTTTGACGCCGGCAAAGCCGACATCGCCGAGCTGGAAGGTCTCGTCCTCATCGAGGAAGACGACGTTGGCCTTGCGCAGGGCGGTGCGGACGTCGTCGGCACGGCCGGAGTGGTAGTCGTGGTTGCCCAGCACGGCGAGCACGGGGATGCGGAGGCTGGCGAGGTCGGACGCGAGGTGCTGGGCCTCTTCGGGGACGCCGATGTTGGTGAGGTCGCCGCACAGGACGAGGAGGTCGGCGTTGTGCGCGATGTCGGTGAACAGGCCGCGGTTCTCGGTGTGGCGGTCCTTGTGGACGTGCAGGTCGGCCATGGCGGCGATGCGGAGCGGGCGCTGGCCGGGCTGGGCGGCGGGGGCGTCGGTCACGTGCGGTGGTCTCCGATCAGGTCGGCGTAGCCCCAGCGGGCGACGTCGGTCTTGTAGTCCTCGCGGGAGAAGATGCGTCCGCGGCAGGCCCGCTTGACGGAGTCGGGGAGCTGCCGCTGGGCGTCGAGGCGGGCCAGCAGTTCGTCGAGCAGCCAGTTGGGCACCACGTGGCGCAGGCTCGGGTACACGAAGCGGAAGAGCAGCAGGTGGACGAGCAGCACCTCCCAGTACTGGTTCATGTGGCTGAGCAGCCGGCGCCAGTTGATGTGGCTGTGCTGCTTCATGATCACGTGGGCCACGTCGTTGCCGTCGTAGCGGGCGCGGTCCATGATGAGGGCCTTGCTCCAGATCAGCTCTGTGGGCGGGAGCAGCCGGACCTGGATCCCCAGCACCGTGCCCCGGCAGACCTGGCTGAACCAGTGGTCGTTCACCGGGGCCACGGCGTTGGCGGAGGAAAAGATCACGTCGCAGAAGTAGCGGCCGCGCCGGATCTTCGCGATCCAGCGCTCGTCCTCGACGATCACGTCGTACCCCGCGCCGCGGCAGAAGTTCAGCAGCTTGGGGAAGTCCCCGGCGCGGCAGAAGATGTCGATGTCCTTCGTCGCCCGGTCCACCTGGGTGTACGCGATCACCGCCCAGCCCCCGCCCACCAGGAAGGGCACGCGCGAGTCGCACAGCGTCGACAGCACGTCGGCGTAGAACACGTTCGCGCTGTCCGGCGGCTGGTTTGATCGTCGCCTGGCGGGCATCACTCCTCCTCCCGCGGCGGGCGCGCAGGTAGTGGGATGGTGGCGGGGCGGTATGAGAGGACCGTTCACCGGGCGTGCATGCGCGCTGAGCGGTAAGCTGGTGCGACGCCCGGGGCTGGTCCGGGGGCGGCGCGCCCGCGGGAGGTGATCCGGTGAGCCTGGACCGTTTCGAGTGCTACGAGCTGTGCGTGCAGTCGCCCAGGCACGTGGTCTCGATGCTCCGCGCCGTTCACGGGGGCGAGCCCATGGTGCTGCGGGAGGACTTCTGCGGCTCCGCGGCGGTGGCGCGCCGGTGGGCGATGGAGGGCATGACCCGGCGCGACGGCTCGCGCGCGGTGTGTACGGACCTGGACCGGGCGGCGCTGGACCGTGCCGCGGGCTGGGCGGAAGAGGGGCGTGTGACCGACCGCCTCTCGCTGCGGTGTGCGGACTCGATCACGGGCGGGGATGAGGACCCGGCGGACATCGTGTTCGTGGGGAACTTTTCGGTCGGGTACTGCCACACGCGCGGCGAACTGGTGGCGTACCTGCGGCGGTCGCTGGCGCGGCTGCGGCGCGGGGGCGGCGAGGGCGTGTTCGTGTGCGACACCTACGGCGGAGAGGGACAGTGGACGCTGGGAAGCCTGGAGCGCACGCACATGGGGGCGGGGCGCGAGGTGATCAAGTACCTGTGGCAGCACGAGGAGGCGGACCCGACTACGGCGATGGTGACCAACTCCATCTCGTTCCGGGTGATCGAGGAGGGCGAGGTGGTCGCCGACCTGCCCCGCGCCTTCGTCTACCGCTGGCGGCTGTGGTCGATCGCCGAGCTGCGCGACGCGATGCTGGAGGCGGGCTTCGTGTCCACGGCGGTGTACAAGGACCTGAACCCGTCGCCGGGTGAGCCGGCGACGCCCGTCGAGCCCTCGGCGTTGGGAGAAAACTGGATCGTGATGGTGGCGGGGCGCTCCGGCGAGTGTGGCTAACAGGGCTGGCCGGAGAGCACACGGAAGAATGACTCGATGTCCGCGTCGGTGGCGCTGTCGCCGTCGCGGTTGAAGTCCGGTGAGCAGCCCTCGCAGCAATCGCCGGCGAGGCAGGCGAAGAAGGCCTCAATGTCGGCGTCGGTTGCGGTGTCGCCATCAAGGTCATAGTCGGCGCTGCAGCCCGCGGGCAGGGCGGCGGCGATCTCTTCCCACATCGCTTGCGCCACGCGGTCGGAGCCGGCGCGCGAGAGGTGGACATCGCCCGCGCCGGGCGTCAGGCGGGCCCCGGCGGGGATCGGCTGCGCGAACTGCACGCCGAACAGCTGCGTGGCGCTGTAGGACGTGAAGGTCCCGAGCTGCCCCGTCGTCCCGTCGGTGACGTAGAACGCGTCGTTGAGCCGGATGAAGTTTGCCGTGGACGCAATGGTGAGTGTGGTCGTTCCCGGCGCTGCAGCCTGGGTCACCGTGGTCTCCGCCTGGCGGAAGTACCACGCGGCGTCGAAGTCGACGCCCTTGATGCCCAGGATCTGGTTGAGGTTGATAAAGCCCCGGCGCGGCGCCTCCTGGCTGATCTCGTAGAGCCGGCGGGCCCGGTCGCGCCCGTAGGTGTCGGGCGGCAGGTCCAGCGAGTACATGCCCACCAGCAGGATGAAGGGGTCGCGGGCCCCGATGGAGTCCAGCGCCGCCTCGTACCGGGCGATGATCGTGCGCACGCGGCTGCTGAAGAGCTCGGTCGCGCCGTTGCCGTCCGCCTCGCCCGGGCCGATGTTGGAGCCGATGGTCAGCATGACCACGGGCGTGACGCCGGGGTCGGCAAAGCCCATCACGCGGAGGTTCTCGCGGATGGCAAGGTCGGAATAGCCGCGGTCGTCGCCCTGCGTGTTGACGTGGTCGAGCGCGTTCCAGCCGCCCTGCGCGATGGAGTGGACCTGCAGGCCAGGCGTCTGCGGGTCATAGAAGAGGATGCCGTTGGTGATGTACGTGCCCTGGTCCGCGGCGGGGCGGGGGAGCACATCAATGCGCAGGTCATCGACCGCGCGGTTGAAGTGCGGCGGCAGGGCTGCGCCGACGGGGAAGTCCGCCCCGGCCCAGCCGGAGCGGGTGTTGTCGAGCGGGGCCGAGGTCAGGTCGCCCAAGTGGATGGCCGCGCCGGTCTCGTTGTAAAGGCTGATGACGACATCGTTCATGCCGACCATCGCCGGGTGGGTGTAGACGATGTTCCGCGCGTGCAGGCCGGGCCGCTGGAGGAGCGCGCGCGAGACGGGGCTCGCGCCCTGCCACGCCGAGTTGTAGAGCCGGAAGCTGGCGCGGGGCCGCCACCACTCTTCCCCCGAGCCGTTGAACTGCACGCGCACGCCGATCTCGCTCCCGAAGCCCTGCAGGCCGCCGGGCCACGGCGTGGCGGGGGTCATGCCGGTGTTGGATTCCGTCGCGTCGGGCCAGTCGTAGGTGGAAGCGCCCACGCCGCGTGAGGTCTGGTAGCCCCCGGGGACGTTCCCGGTGGTGGAGGCGTAGAGGCCGTGCCACGCGGCGGGCTGCCACTGGCGGGCGATGCCGACGACGATGGGGGAGTGTCCGGCCTGCCCCGGGTCGCCGCCGCTGTTGACGGAGATGCTGTCGCCGACAACGACCACACGGGTGTTCCCGTACACGATGGCGTGGGCGAGCTGCGGGGGGATCGCGGCGCGGGGCACGGGCTGGGCGTGCGCGCCGGCGGCCAGGGTGAGGCCGGTCAGCGCGTAGCAGTACCACCGTCGTTCCATCGCGTGCTCCCTTGTCAGGCCGAACCTACCCCGACAAAGCCGGCGCGGCCACCAACTTCGCGGGTTGAAGGCGTGTTTGATGCATTTGGGGGCTTTTTGGGCCGGCGGGGGCGGGGGAACGCGGCTTCAGGGGTGGCTCACCGGCGGTGCATGGCGCTGGGCTCTGCTCGGGCGGTTAGCGCCGGGAACCCCCAGGACAAAGGGTCGGGAGGGCCGGCACGGAGGGTTTAGTGATGGACATGATCCGCCGCGCCGGACGCGTCAAACCCGCACTGCTGCTGTGGGCCTTGGGCGTTCCCATCCCGATCGTGCTGCTCGTGCTGCTGTTCCGCGGCTGCGGCTGACCCGGTCAGGTCGAGGCCTTCCAGCCGCAGGTCTGGTACTGGTGGGTGAAGGTGCCGTCGGGGTGCAGTTCGAAGAGGCCGTAGCCCTCATCGCACTCGGCGTGGCGGCCCTTCCACCAGCGGCCGGAAACCGCGCCGTCGCAGATATAGGTGACGCCGCAGTACTCGACGCGGTCGACCTGGTGGATATGCCCGCTGACGCAGAGCTTGACGTTGGGGTGCTTCATGAAGAGCTTGCGGATGCGGTGCGCATCGCTGTGCATCAGCCCGCCGGAGACGTACCAGTTGTCGGGGTCGTCTTTCTTCTTCGCGCTGTCGCTGTAGACGCACACAGCGAAGATCGGGATATGGGAGAAGACGGCGACGGGCGCGGCGCCCGCGGCTTTGAGGTCGGCCTCGAGCCACGCGAACTGCTCGTCGTCGAGGCGGCCGACATAGCCGTCGCCCTTGGGCTGCACGGAATCCAGCAGGATGATGTGCCAGCCCTGCTGGTCGAAGCTGGTGTAGGGGGTGGAGCGGGCGAACTGCTCGCACGCCCACGCCTTGCCGTAGCCGGGCTCGTCGCCGGTACACTTGCTCTTCTTCTTGTTCCAGCCCCAGATGTCGTGGTTGCCCAGCACGTGCCGCGCGGGGATGGAGTTGTCGCTCTTGAGGCAGGAGTTCCACAGGTCCCAGAGCACCTGGCTGCGGTCGCGGCCCTGATCGAACGAGTCCATGATCTGGTCGCCGCCCGTGACGATCAGGTCCGGGCGGTCCTTGAGCCCGTTGACGTGCCGCAGGCAGGCCGACATGCCCTCGTTGGCGCGGAGCTCGGGCTGCACGTGGATGTCGGTCAGGTGCGCGATCCGGAGCGGCTTGCGGGCCGCTGCCGGGCGGGCCTGGACGGGTGAGCCGGGCAGGCAGAGCCCTGCGGCGGCGAACCCGGCGAGCTTCATGAGATCACGGCGAGAGGGCTGCTCGATCATGGCTGGGGCCTCCAGTGCCCCGAGTCTACCGGGTCCGTGCCGGTGAGTGGACGTTCATAACCAACCTTTTACGGACCGCTCAGGGGTGATTTGGCGCACCGGTCAATGGTGAGGGGACCTCCGGGGGGCGAGGGCCCGATCGGGGAGAAACCAAGGAGCAACACCATGACCGGGAACCAGAAGAACGAGGTGCGGAGGTCCACCATCCCGCCGCCGCAGGGCGAAGAGGCGGCGCGCCGGCAGCGCTCGCTGGCGGGGCACAAGGGCGGCGAAGTGTCATCGCAGGTTCAGCGCCGGGACAGCTTCGGCCAGTTCGCGGGGCGCAGCGAGGGCAAGCCGCCCGAGCGCGCCCAGGCCGCGCCCGGCGCGCCGGGGCGCGAGGGCTGAGGCAGCGCCGGTGAGTGTGAGCAGCCGCGGTCGGCAGTGTTGCGGGCCGCGGCTTTTCTGTCGCGCACGCGCCTGTATTTCAGGGCCCGTTCACCTGGGGCACACACGCGCGGGGCAGGGTGGTGGTCGCTCACCCGGAACCGGGGGGCTTCCCGTTGGGCCCAACACAAAGGAACACAGCATGCCACGCGGCGACAAGTCGAGCTATTCGAGCAAGCAACGCAGACAGGCCGAGCACATCGAAGAGGGCTACGAGGACCAGGGCGTCGGCGGCGATGAGGCCGAGCGCCGCGCCTGGGCCACCGTGAACAAGATCTACGGCGGCGGCAACCGCGGCGGGTCGGGCTCGGGCGACAGCGCCGGGCGGCGCACCAGCGGCGCCAAGCGCCGCGGCGGTTCGCGCGCTTCATCGCGGTCGTCGTCGCGGACTGGTTCGCGTACGGGTTCACGTTCTGGCTCGCGCGCTGGCACCTCCCGGTCAGCTTCTTCCCGTTCCGCCGGCTCTCGCAGCACGGCCCGCACGGGGACCGGCTCATCCTCATCGCGGCGCGGGTCTTCCAAGAGCAGCACCTCGCGGGGCACGTCGTCACGCGCCGGTTCGTCGCGCGGCGGGGGCTCGCGGGGCGGCTCATCGCGCACCGGCCAGCGCTCGGGCGGGCGCAGCGCCTCGGGCCGGGCCACGTCCTCCCGTTCCGGTTCCTCCCGCGCCGGGTCGCGGTCCGGGTCCGCCTCGCGCGGGCGCGGGTCGCGGAGTTCGGTGCGCAACACCTCGGCGCGGAGCGGGCGGTCGACCTCACGGTCGCGCGGGCGCACCTCCAGCCGCACGAAGCGCAGCAGCCGCCGCTGAGCCGTTCCGGCGCAGAGACCACGCCGCGGGGGCGTCAGGCCCCCGGCGGCGTGTTCTTCGTTTGGGGAAGCTGGACTTCTTCGATGACCGTGCGCCGCAGGACGACGGGGCCATGGGGGGTCTCGCGGGTCTCTTCCTCGACGGTTTGGCGGGTGACGACCTTCTGGGGCGGGGCGGCGGGCTTGGAAGGGTCGGTGCGCAGGCCCTTGGCGATGTGTCCGAAGAACTCGCCGAGGTTTCGCATGAGCGGCTTTTTGGGCGGGCCTTGCACGAGGGCAGGGTAGCACAGCCCGTGGGGCGATTCAGGCACCGCTCACCGGGTGCATACCCGGCA
Organism: Planctomycetota bacterium; assembly: GCA_023434205.1. GTDB lineage: Bacteria > Planctomycetota > Phycisphaerae > Phycisphaerales > UBA1924 > JAEYTB01. The sequence goes on from JAEYTB010000060.1 coordinate 13,657, forward strand.
CGGGCCCGCTTGGTGTGCGGCGGGCGATGGTGCCCGCCTGGAGTACCCGACCATGAAAGCAGCGTTGTTTGTTGTGCTGGCCGGCACCCTGCTGGCCACCGGCGCGTGCCGGAAGACGACCGTGATCGAGCGTGAGCAGCCCGTGATCCACGAGCGCGAGCGGGTGATCGAGCGGCAGCCCACCGTCATCGAGCGGCGGCCCACGAACACCACGATCATCGAGGACCGCAACCCGGATGTGATCATCGAGCGGCGGTGACCGACACCGGCACACGCTCGACGATCGACAGCCCGAAGGCGTCCAGCCCGGGCAG
>JAEYTB010000067.1 GCA_023434205.1 Planctomycetota bacterium
AGGAAGATGACATGACCAGTGCGAACACCGGTGAGAAGAAGGCGTCCTGCTGCGGCCCGGCGTGCTGCTCGGGTGAAGCCGCGGCGACGAGCGCCAGCCGCTCGGCCGCGGACATCGTCCGCGAGCAAGTGCGTGCGGGGTACTCAGCGATCGCCGAAGCGGGATCGTGGAGCGCGACCAAGCAGGCGGCGGGCGCGCCGGCAGGCTGCTGTGGCACCGCGGCGCCGGCGGGCAGGTCGGGCGGCGGTTGCTGCGGACCCACGTCCTTCACGGGCGATGAGCTGGCGAAGGCGATCGGGTATTCGAAGGATGAGCTGAACGCCGCGGCGGAGGATGCGAACCTGGGCCTCTCGTGCGGGAACCCGACGGCGCTGGCGTCATTGCGGCCCGGGGAGGTAGTGCTGGACCTGGGGAGCGGGGCCGGGTTTGACGCGTTCATCGCGGGGCCCAAGGTCGGGGCACAAGGGCGGGTGATCGGCGTAGACATGACGCCCGCAATGCTGGACAAGGCCCGAGCCAACCTGGGGACCTACCGCGCACAGACGAGCCTGGACAACGTGGAGTTCCGGCTGGGCGAGATCGAGAACCTGCCGTTGGCGGACAACTCGGTAGATGTAGTGATCTCCAACTGCGTGCTGAACCTCTCGCCGGACCAGGAGAAGGTGTGGAGGGAGATCGCGCGGGTGCTGAAGCCCGGCGGGCGCGTGGCGATCTCGGACCTGGTGCTGCTGCGGCCGCTGCCGGAGCAGGTACGCACCGATGTGGAGGCGCTGGTGGGGTGCGTGGCGGGCGCGACGCTCGCGTCGATCGTCGAGGGCTTGGCGCAGCGTGCCGGGCTCAAGGATGTGCGGCTGGAGCGCAAGGGCGGCTACGTGGACGCGATGACGGACTGGCAGGACCCGCTGTACCAGAAGATCATCGCGGCGCTGGGGCCGGGGGAACGGATCGGGGACTACGTGACCAGCGCGAACATCACGGGGGTGAAGTGACCCCGAAGATCATCCCTCAACGCAAACGCCCCGCGATTGCTCGCGGGGCGTTGGAAGTGACCCCAAGGGGATTCGAACCCCTGTTTTCAGGATGAGAACCTGACGTCCTGGACCAGGCTAGACGATGGGGCCAGCTTTCACGAACTGCTTCGTGGTCCAGTGAGGGAACGATAGGGCGGGAGGGGCGGGGTGACAACCCGCGGGGGCGGGGACAGGCCCGCCGGGGGCTCAGGCGCGGGCTTCGGTGGTGGCCAGGAGTTGGCGGCGTAGCTGGGACATGGCGTAGACGCAGGCCTCTTCGGCGGTCTGGCCGACGACGGCGCCGGCCACTGCCGCGGCGGGGTCGCGCCACTCGGCGCGGTAGCAGTCGAAGAGCTGGACGTGGCGGATGGTGAGGTCGCAGCCCTGGTCGGCGAAGACGCGCCGGACGGCCTGCTCATCGGGGTAGCTGCGGCCGTCGGCGTGCCGCTTGCAGCGGGCGGGGTCATCGGGGGTCCAGCCGGTGGCGTACAGCGCGTCGATGGCGAAGTTCAGGCCCATGGCAGTCCCCTTTCAGCTCCTGGCGGCTCTTAGGGTAGCACAAGGGGGCCGGGGGATTCCAGCGTGTTTTCGGACCCGCCGAACCCAAGTGGCGGTCACGGAAGGGGTTGGGCTCTACAAGATGAGGACGACCACGTCGTACAGGGCGTGGGCGACCACGGCGATGCCGAAGCCCCGCATGATGTAGAGCACAGCGAAGTAGGCCCCGGCGCCGGCCAGGAACAGGAACTTGATGGTGTCGTGGCGGGCGACGTCGTGGTAGAGCGCGAACGCCAGCGCAGAGACAACCACGGCGACGACGAACCCGACGCCCTGGGAGAGCTTCATCAGGTCCACCAATACGAGGTGGACGAGGGTGACCAGGATGAGTCGGAACAGCAGTTCTTCGTAGATGCCGGCCCCCACGGACAGGGTCAGTTTGGCCTGCCAGGTGTGCTCCGCGAGCGGGCCGACGGCCTGCATGCCGGCCATGCGCGAGCCCATGAGGTGGCTGAAGACGAGCACCGGGAGCATCCACACGCAGGACTCCAGGGTCATGCCCAGCAGCACATGGGGCCGGACGCGCCAGGCGTCGCGCTCGAGGGTGTGCCAGACGAGCAGCACGACGGCGAGGAGGATCGGGGGCAGGTGGAACGAGGCGGCGCCGAAGAGGTCGAAGAAGCTGCCCAGGATGCTGCGGGCGCCGATGGTTTCCATCACGCCCTCGCCGGGGTTGGAGAGGTACAGGATCGAGCCGACCTCGTAGAGCACCATCAGCGGCAGGAGGAACACGAGGACGTGGAGGGGACGCGTCGAGAGGCGGCCGTACGTCTCCTTCTGGCGTTTGTCCGGCTTTTTGAAGAGCTCGGACATGCGGGTTGTGCCTCTCGCGGCGGACATGGGGATGCAATGTAGCCGAACAAAAAGAAAGACGCCCGTGCGAGGCACGGGCGTTGGGTCATGAAGCGTGTTGTGGAGAGGGGTTAGGCCTTCGCGGCGGCCTTGGCCTTGAGGCGGGCGTTGAGCCGGCTCTTGCGCCGGGCCGCCTGGTTCTTATGGATGACGCCCTTCTGGGCGGAGCGGTCGATGACGCGGACGACCTTGCGGAACGTCTCGGTGGCTTCGGCGGGCGTGCCGTGGAGGAGCTTTTCGGTGAAGCTCTTCATGGCCTCGCGCATCTCGCGGAGGCGCCAGCGGTTGAGTGCGCGGCTGGTAGCATTCTGGCGGACGCGCTTCTTGGCAGTACGAGAGTGAGCCATCGACCTTCCTTCCGGGTGCAAAGCAGACCGACCGGCACGGGCCGGCGGGGAGGGAATCTTGGCAGGCTGGGGGCGGAATTCAAGTGGGGAGCGGGAAGTCTGGCGAACGGAAGGCCCGGTTGGGAGCTTCCCACTCCGGGGTTGCCCGCCTACACTCCCCCCCGTCCCCCGAGACGATCGGGGGAGCCGTGCGGGCGTAGCTCAATTGGATAGAGCACCTGACTACGGATCAGGAGGTTAGGGGTTCGACTCCCTTCGCCCGTGTTCCTGGACAACAGGCCCCGCATGAAGCCCCGGCGATCCCGGGGTTTTTGCTTTTTGGGGCACTCTGCGGGCGCTTTGGAGGGCCTGCCACCCGGACGGGGAGGGGGTGGCGGGCCGGTGTAAGCTGGGGGCGTGACGGACGAGAGCCCGCCAGCCCCCTCCGGTCCCCCCGGCAGCGACGCCCTGCTCGAGGCGGTGTATGAGCAGCTCCGGGCGGTGGCGCAGGAACGGCTGAAAGCGGAGAACGCGGGGCACACGCTCCAGGCGACCGCGCTGGTCCACGAGGCGTTTCTGCGGATCGGGCGCGACCGGCAGGTGGCGTTCCAGAACCGGGCACACTTTTACGCGACCGCGGCGGAGGCGATGCGGCGGATTTTGATCGACCACGCGCGGGCGAAGGGATCGCTGAAGCGGGGCGGGAACGCGTCGCGGGCGCCGCTGTCGGTGGTCGACCTGGCAAGCGAGAGCGATCCGGCGGAAGTGCTGGCGCTGGATGAAGCGTTGGCACGCTTGGAGAAGGCGGAGCCGGACGCCGCGGCCGTGGTCCGCCTGCGGTTCTATGCCGGGCTGAGCGGGGAAGAGGCGGCGGAGGCGCTGGGGATATCCGCGCGGCAGGTGGACCGGGTGTGGGCGTACGCGCGGGCGTGGCTGCTGCGTGAGATGTCGGGCTGAGCGTTATGGTTGACCGCGGGCGAGTACGGGAGGTTTACGCGGAGGCCGCGGCGTTGGCGGGGGCGGAGCGCGCGGCGTACCTGGACGTCGCGTGCGCGGGGGATGCGGCGCTGCGGGCGGAGGTTGAATCGCTGCTGGAGGCAGCGGAGCGCAGGCCGGGGTTCCTGGCTGAGCCGACCGTGGGGCTCGGGGCGGCCGGCGAGGGGCGCGAGGCGCTGGGCACGCGGATCGGCCCCTACAAGCTGCTGGAGGAAATCGGGCAGGGCGGGTTCGGCTCGGTGTACATGGCGGAGCAGGAAGCGCCGGTGCGTCGGCGGGTGGCGCTCAAGATCATCAAGCTCGGGATGGACACGCGTGCGGTGATCGCCCGCTTCGAGGCGGAGCGTCAGGCGCTGGCGATGATGGACCACCCGCACATCGCCCGGGTGTTCGACGCGGGGGCGACGGAATCGGGCCGGCCGTACTTCGTGATGGAGCTTGTGCAGGGCGAGCCGATCACGGCGTACGCCGACCGGGCGAACCTGGGCATTTCGGAGCGGCTCGAGCTGTTCGTGCAGGTGTGCCAGGCCGTGCAGCACGCGCACACCAAGGGCGTCATCCACCGTGACCTCAAGCCGGGGAACGTGCTGGTGGCGACCCAGGACGGCAAGCCCCACGCGAAGGTCATTGACTTTGGAATCGCCAAGGCGACGGACCACAGGCTGACCGAGAAGACGGTGTTCACTGAGTTCCGGCAGCTCATCGGGACGCCCGAGTACATGTCGCCCGAGCAGGCGGGGGGCGCGCCGGACGTGGACACGCGTTCGGATGTCTATAGCCTGGGCGTGCTGCTGTACGAGCTGCTGACGGGGGCGACGCCGTTTGACGCCAAGGAGCTGCGGTCCGCGGCGTACGGTGAAATTCAACGGATTATCCGCGAGGTGGAGCCGCCCAAGCCGTCAACCCGGCTCTCTCGGATGGCGGCGCTGGCGAACGTGGCGGCCCTGCGTGGCACCGCGCCCGCGCGGCTGGGCGCGATCGTGGCGGGGGACCTGGACTGGATCGTGATGCGGTGCCTGGAGAAGGACCGCGGGCGGCGTTACGACACCGCCGAGGCGCTCGCGGCGGACATTGGCCGGCACTTGGCGGGCGAGCCAGTGATGGCGGTGCCGCCGAGCAGGGCCTACCGGCTGCGAAAGTTCGTGTCCAGGCATCGGGCCGCGACGGTGGCGAGCGCGGTGGTGGCCCTCACACTGGTGCTCGGGGTCGCTGGAACGAGCATCGGCCTGGCGCTGGCGGTGCGGGCACGCGGGGAGGCGGTGGAGAACGCGCGCCAGGCCGCCGCAAACGCGGAGCAGGCACGCCGCGAGGCCGCACGGGCTGACGCGCAGGCCGCGGAAGCCCGCACGAGTGCTCGCGTGGCGGAGGGCGTGAACGAGCTCATGGCAACGATGATCGGTCGGGCGGATCGTGCGAAGGAGCAGGGACGGACGGACGTAACCGTGCGGGAAGTGATGGACGCCGCGGCGGCGGACCTGGAGGCGGGGGTTGCGACAGGAGAGGCGCGGGTGGCGTCGATGCTCGCACGGACGATCGGGGCGACGTACGCGGAGTTGAGCCTGCTGGAGCCGGCGGAGAAGATGCTGCGGCTGCACCACGGGCTGACGGGGACGCTGTTCGGGGAACGGACGATGGAGCGGGCGTCAGGTGCGTTGGCGCTGGCGGACCTGCTCCGCAAGCGTGGGAGCACCGATGAGGCCCGCGGGCTGTACGCGTCGGTCCGCGGAATCGCGGCGGAGCTTGGTGATCGCGGGGTCGAGATCGGCGCGGGCGCATCAGTCGGCGAGGCAGAACTGGACTATCGCCTGGGCGACGTGACGAAGGCGGAGGCGGACCTGCGGGCGGTGCTGGCGTTGCTGGAGCGCAAGGGGCTGGGTGCGTGCCCGACGGCGGTGACGGCGACGAACAACCTGGCCGCCATGCTGTGGACGTCGGGGAAACGCAAGGAAGCGCAGGAGGTCTACGAGCGTTCCCTGCGGCTGCTGCGGGAGCGGGGAGTGCAGCCAAGCCGCGTGGAGATGCTGGCCAATCTCGCGGCGATTCAGCACTCCCAGCGTGACTTTGAAGGGGCGGAGCGCACCTCCGAGGAGCAGGTGGCCCTGGTGCGACAGTTGTACGGCGACCGGCACCTGACCCTTGCCCGGTCGCTTGACTCGTACGCGATGATCCTGATGGCGCAGGAGAAGCCGCGGGAGGCGATCGCAGCGGGCCGCGAAGTTGTGGAGATCCGGCGGGCGCTGCTGAAGCCGGGGCACGAAGCGCTGGCCACGAGCCTCCGGAAGTTTGGAGGCGTTCTCATCGACGCGGGGGAGTACGCGGAGGCGGAACCGATCCTGAGGGAAGCATGCGCGGCCGCGGCGCGGCTGGTGCCGGCGGGTGAACCGGATTTTGTGTTCGCGCGGTACCAGCACGGGGTGGCGCTGGTCCACCTCGGGAAGGTCGGTGAGGCGGAGGCGATCCTCCGCGGTGCGCTGCCCGACTCGGAAGCGACGCTGAAGGACGGGTCGAGGCTGTGGTGGATGCGCGGGGCGACCGCGTGCCTGCTCGCGGGCGCCGTGGCGGCCGGGGCCGAGGGAGCGGTCGGGCCCGAGGAGCGCGAGGCGCGGCTCCGCGAGTCGGGGGCGCTCATCGACGCGTACGCGGACCGGCTGGTACGGGTCAGGGAAGGTCTGGGGCAGCGGACAAGGCGCATCGTGGTGGGAAGGTCGTTGGATCAGGTCGTCGCCGCCTGCGAGACCGCGGCACGGCTGGCGCCCGGGCCGGAACGGGACCGGGCGGTGGCCCACTGGAAGAGCCGGCGGGCTGAGTTCCTGGCCGAGTTCAGCGGCACCCCGTGAGCGGGTGGCTGCCGCCCGGCGCCCAGGGCTGCGACATTCAACCTCAATCGTGTCGCTCGCGCGGGGCCGCCGCCGCTTTGAGGGGTGGCACGCGGCGTGGGCGCTCCCTTTCACGTCCCAGCGAGCGCGCCGGGCCTGAACCGCGAAACAAGGAGATTGGAATGAACCGCTTCATCGCACCCGCACTGATGCTCTTCGGCGCGTCCCTGGCCCATGCCCAGCCGCTGACCTCTGCGTTCACGTACCAGGGCATGCTGCAGGACGCCGGGGGGCCGGCGAACGGGGTGTACGACCTGCGGTTCAGGGTCTTTGACGCCGCCGTGGGCGGGACCTCGCTGGGGGTTGCGCCGCGGTGCTTTGACAACGTGACGGTGGTCAACGGGCAGGTCACGCTCGAGCTGGACTTTGGAGGGGTGTTCGCGGGGGCGCAGAGGTTCCTGGAGGTGGAGGTGCGGGCGGATACCGGCGCGACGTGCCAGAACAGCGCGGGGTTCACGGTGCTCTCGCCTCGCCAGCCGCTCACGGCGGCGCCGTACGCGCTCTACGCGCTGTCGGGTCCGGGCAGCGGCGGGCCGTGGTCGGTGAGCGGGAACAACGTGTTCAACACGAACACGGGGAACGTGGGCGTGGGGACGAACGCGCCGACGCACCCGCTGCACGTGCGGGCAATCATCCCGATCCTCAACGTGCAGGACTCGGACAGCGTGGGGGCGGCGCAGTCGGGCTACGTGCGGTTCGCGGACAGCACGAACGCGGAGCGCGGGTTTGTCGGGTTCGGCTCCCAGGTGGACAGCCACCTCATGATGCGGAACCTGCACGCCGACGGTGCGACGATGATCGGGACGATCGCGGGGATGCACCTGACGGTCGCCCCGAACGGGAACGTGGGCGTGGGCACGACGACGCCCACGGCCAAGCTTGACGTCCGCGGCGGGGCGATGCTGGTCGAGAACACCGGGCACCAGGCGGACCTGCTGTGGCTGGCGACCGAGCGGAGCTGGGTCTTCCGGCAGGAGGGGACAGGCGCCACCGCGGCCCTGGCGCTGCAGAGCATGGGCGGCGGCGGCAACAAGAACTTCTTGATCGACACCGCGGGGTTCGTGGGCATCGGCACGCTCAACCCGCAGGCGAAGCTGGATGTGAACGGGACCACGCGGACGCAGGTGCTGGAGATCACCGGCGCGGACCTGGCGGAGAAGTTCCCCGCGAGCGAGAGGCTCGAGCCCGGCATGGTCGCGGCGATCGACCCGACAAACCCGGGGAAGCTGTGCGTGGCGCGGGGCGAGTACAACCGGTGCGTCGCGGGGGTCGTGAGCGGGGCAAACGACTTCGCGGCGGGGGCGATCCTGGGGAACCTCCCCGGGCATGAGGATGCGCCGGCGGTGGCGCTGAGCGGGCGCGTGTACGTGTGGTGCGATGCGTCGCTCGGCGCGATCGAGCCGGGGGACCTGCTGACAACGTCCGGGACCGCGGGGCACGCGATGAAGGCCTCTGATCAGTCTCGCTCGCACGGCGCGGTGATCGGGAAGGCGATGGAGCGGCTGGAGTCGGGGCGCGGGCTGGTGCTGGTGCTGGTCAACCTTCAGTAGGGCATCCGCATCGTGGCAAGGAGTATGACCATGAACTCTCCGGTTGGAGTCTTCCTGAGCTGCTGTTCTGCGGGGCTGTTGGTTCTGGGTGGCGCGGGCGGTGCGGCCCTTGCACAGGAGAATGTGGGTCCCAACGAGCAGCGCTTCAACGCCGGCATCTACAAGGCTTCGCACAACACTTACGAGCGGAACGAGACCAGCGCATCCCAGATCGACCACTGGAACTGCTGGTGCCTGGAGTTCGACCTGGTGTGGCACCAGGACAACACCGTCCGCGTCCAGCACGGCTGCGGCGACCCGTTCGCTCCGCTCCTGTCTGCGCACCTCAACGCGGTCAACCAGTCCGTCGAGTCCGCGGACCGCGTGACGGTCATCTACCTGGAGCTGAAGCCCGCCTGCAGCAGCTGGCCCGCCCGAACCATCTACCGGGAGGCGATCCGTTCGGCCATCATCACGGAGCTCGGCAACGCCGTCTATCAGTCGCAAGAGTTCAAGGTGCTCGACCAGCACCGCTGGCCCTCGTACCAGGAGCTCCTCCGGCGGGGCTACCGCTGGGTCATCATCCTCGATGAGGAGGAGACCGGCTTTGCGGATGACAACTACTTCTTTGGCATGGCCCGCGGCAACCCGGCCACGGCCTTTGAGCCCAACAGCGTCCTCATCAACAGCGGCAACGACGACCTGGTTCCCAACCGCGGCTCGCAGCCCGACCGCTGGATGTTCCGCGCCTACCCCACGCCACGCTGCGACCTGGGCGACAACGAGGACTACTTCGACGACGCCGTGGCGAATGGCTACACGTTCGTGGCGACCAACTGCATCGACCGTAACTACACAATGACACCCACCACGCACTCGGCGTCCCCGGTGCGCGTCACCAGCGCGGGGACGGGCACGGCGTTCGGCACGCTGGGGTTCCCGTTCCGCCAGGGGTCGGGGTTGGTGCAGGCGGTGCAGCGGGCATCGGCGCGCGTGCCGGTGCGGCTCGACGCCGGGCAGTACCTCGTGCCCTCGGGCACGCGGCTCAGCCGGCCAGTGGTTCTCCAATCTCAGGGGGGAACGGCCCGGGTCTCGACCATCTAGGACAGCACCACACCGGAGCACCCACCATGAAGTTCCGCCTTCTCTTCGCATCACGCGTATCGCTCGGCGTTGCCGCTTTCGCCCCCGCAATCTCCGCCTCCCCCACATCAGCCCAGCCCGTGTTCCAGATGTACATCGGGGGCTACCCGCAGGCCGAGACGAGCTGGAGCAACGACACTCAGGGGATCGCGCACGACGACAACCACTGGTTCATCACGCAGACCGAGGCGCTGTGGAAGATCCCCGTGGGGCTCGCCCTGCA
>JAEYTB010000091.1 GCA_023434205.1 Planctomycetota bacterium
CATCAAGACCAGCCGGATGGCGTCCCCCGCCCCCACCAGGCTCTCACCCGCGATCACGCCCGCGCAGATGGTGATGAAGAACCGGTCCGTCCACCGCGGGAACATCGCCTTGAGCCCCACGCCGATCATCGCGCCGATGAACATCGAGATCCCGTTCCACGCCGGGATCACGAACGCCAGCCCCACCGACGCCGCGCTGGGCACGAACACCCGCGCCTTCTTCGGCAGCACCTTCTCCAGAACCGGCAGGATCACGCCGACGATCCCCGCGATGATGATCGCCTGCACCGCCCCCGAGGGCAGCGCATCAAACCCCTTCGCGAACACGTCCGCAACCGCCTTCCACTGCACCACCGCCGGCGCCGGCCACTCCGCCGTGATGAGCTGCTCCTTGGGGTCGGTGATCAGGATCTGGTAGAACGCGCACGCCACCAGCGACCCCACCGTCGCCCCCAGGATCTGCGCGATCACCTGCTTGCGGGCCACGCCCCCCAGCAGGTACCCGCACTTGAGGTCGTGCATCAGGTCCGCGCACTGCGACGCCGCGCCTGCGGTGACGTTCGCCGTCATCAGGTTCGCCGCGGGGCTCGCGGGGATGATCCCCGCGAACAGCAGCTGCGTCACCTTCCCCATCGGGCCAACCGGCGTCACGTTGGTCTCGCCGCTCACCCGCGACGCCACCACCGCCAGCGCGAAGCTCAGCAAGACCGCGATCCCCGCGGCCCACCACGCGATCCCGAAGAACCACGTCTGCAAGACCACCGCGATCACCAGCGCGATCACCAGCGACCGCACAAACCACGCCCTTGACACCTCGCCCTCGTCCCCCGCGCCGCCCGGCTCGCGCCCCGGCGTCCGCTTGAACGACCGCATGATCGCCGGCGCCGAGAACGCGAAGCTCGTCAGCGACGCAACCACCATCAGCGTCACCCCCGGCCACAAAATCCACGCCCCGATCGAGGCCCGGTTCGTCGCCAGCCCGCGGTCGATCAGCTCGCTGCCGATCACCACCCAACCCAGCGCCGCCCCCAGCAAAATCGAAACGCCCGCGCGGATCCCCACCAGCCCGCCCACCGCCATCATCAGCCCCGTGTTCTCCAGCGCAAACCCGAACGTCGCCCCGGCGGGCTTCCCGAACAGCGTCACCCCGAAGTCGTTGAGCGGAACCGTCGTCCCCGCCTTCTTGGCCGCCACCGCCCGCAAAATATCCACCAGCTTCAGCCCGCCGCCCACCAGCGCCCCGGCGCCCAGCATCCCCACCCGCTTCAGCGCCTCGCTCCCCGTGTTGTAGATCTCCTTCAGCGTCTCCGCGCACGCCAGCCCGCCGGGGAAGGGCAGCTTGTCCACGATGATCATCTGCCGACGCAGACCCATCGCCACCGCGATCCCCACGAAGCACACCGACAGCACCCACACCGTCAACTGCCACCAGGGCAGCACCGTCCCGTCCACCAGCGTCAGCGCAGGAATCGCCGACACCAGCCCCGCGCTGCTCACCGAGCCCGCGGCGGAGATCGCCGACTGGCTCACGTTGTTCTCCAACCGGCCGTACATCCGGATATTGCTGACCTTCGTCACGGCGTACCACGCCGCGAACGCCAGCAGAATCCCCGTGATCGACATGTTCAGGCCCCAGCCGATCTTCAGCCCCGTGTACACGTTGCAGATCGACAGCGTCCCGCCCAGCACCACGCTCGTCAGGATCGACCGCCACGTAAGCTGCGGCGCCGCAAAGTCCACCGGCATCGGCTGGGGCGTCGGCGGCCCCCCCACCGGCGGCTCGGACGGGGCCGGGCCGGGCGCAACAGAACTGGCGATGGAGGTAGACGCGGGGGCCGTGTGGGTCACTCAAAGGTCTCCGTGCTACGAGGTTGGGCCGAGAGTCTACCGACAACCCGCCGCGCGCCCAAGCCCAACGGCCCCGGATTCCGCCGCTTGCACTAACCTGCCGCTCCCATGGACTTCGCGGTCATCCTCATCGTCAGCGCCCTCGTCGCCGCCCTGACCCTGGTCTCGGGCTTCGGCCTGGGCACGCTCCTCATGCCCGCGTTCGCGTTCTTCTTCCCCATCGAGGTCGCCATCGCCGCCACCGGGGTCGTCCACTTCACCAACAACCTCTTCAAACTTGCGCTCGTAGGCCGCTTCGCGCGCCGAGCCGTCGTGCTCCGCTTCGGCATCCCCGCCATCCTCGCCGCGCTCGCCGGCGCCGCCCTCATGACCCGCCTCGCGGAGAGCCGCCCGATCCACGAGTACACGCTGGGCGCCCTCACCGCGCAGATAACCTGGCTCAAGCTCGCCATCGCCGCGCTCCTCGCCGCCCTCGCCGCCCTCGAAGCCTGGCCGCGCTACCACAACCTCTCCTTCCCCGCCTCCGCCCTCCCCGTCGGCGGCCTCCTCTCCGGCTTCGTCGGCGGCATCTCCGGCATGCAGGGCGCGCTCCGTGCCCCCTTCCTCCTCCGCGCCGGCCTCGACCGCGACCAGTACGTCGGCACCGCCAACGTCATTTCCACCATCGTCGACCTCGCGCGCCTCGCCGTGTACGCCGCAGGCTTCAGCTGGCTCGCCCAGAAGCGCGACTACACCGTGCTCTCCGAACCCCGCACCCTCTGGCTCGTCGCCGCCGCCTGCACCGCCGGCATCCTCGGCTCCCTCGTCGGCGCGCGCCTGCTCAAGAAAGTCACCATCCGCGCCATTCGCACGATCGTCGTCGCGCTCCTCTTCCTCGCCGCCGCGGCACTGGCCTCCGGCCTGCTCTAGACCGTGCGATCAAGGTCCGAACTCCCAGATTCCACTGGAACGGGGGAGCGGTCCCTGCTAGCTTGCACAGCCAGAGAGACCCCCAGGAGGAGAGACATGACCAAGGCTTCCGCGCTGGCAGTTTCCGTCGGCCTCGCCGCGACCCTCGCGGCCTCCACTCAAGGCTCCATCGTCGCGACCGGCGCCGGCGGTGGAACGCCCTCGTACGCCCTCCACGCGGGCATCCCACCCCTGCCCGTGGGCAGCGGCACGGCCTACGACCCCGCCTTCACCGGCGGCGTCCGCGTCGCCGTGGGCGATGTCACCGGCGATGGCACCCCCGACCTCATCACCGGCACGGGCCTGGGCAGCACCCACGTCAAGGTCTTTGACGGCGTCTCCGGGATCGCCACGCGCAGCTTCTTCTCCTACGGCGGGTTCACAGGCGGTGTATACGTCGCCGCGGGCGATCTCGACGGCGACGGCTTCGCCGACATCGTCACCGGCGCGGGCCCCGGCGGCGGCCCGCACGTCAAGGTGTTCAGCGGCCAGAGCGGCGCCGAGCTCAACAGCTTCTTCCCCTACACCCCGAGCTTCCAGGGCGGCGTCCGCGTCGCCGTAGGGGACATCGACGGGGACGGAGTGCGCGACATCATCGCCGGCGCCGGCCCGGGTGGCAACGGCCACGTGACCGCCTTCCACGCCGTCACCGGCGCCCCGCTCAGCTCGTTCTTCGCGTTTGGCCCCACCTTCACCGGCGGCGTCCATGTCGCCGCCGGCGATATCAACGGTGACGGCCGCGCCGACATCATCGTCGGCGCCGAGGGCAGCTCCCACGTCAAGGTCTTCAGCGGCGCCACCGGCGCCGAGCTCCAGTCCTTCTTCGCCTTTCCCGGCTTCAGCGGCGGCGTCCGTGTCGCCGCCGGCGACATCAACGGCGACGGCCGCGCCGACATCATCATGGGCATGGGCGAGGGCGGCTCCCTGGTCCGCATCATGAGCGGCCTTGACGGCTCCGACCTTGCAACCTTTTCCCCGCTCCCGGGGTCATCCGCGTTCGGCGTGTACGTCGGCGCCGACGGCGGCCCCATCCCCGCCCCGGCAGGGATGATCATGCTCGCCATGGGCGCCGCCGCGACGTTCCGACGCCGCCGCTGATGCGCAAGCCCCCTGTCGGCCGCGCACACACCTGCCTCAGGGCCCTCCCGCCCTCCACCTACTCATCCGCCACCTGCGGCACAATCCGCAGCTCGCCCTTGGGCCCTTCCCGGACGATCCCGAGCTCCTTCAAAGCCGCGAGCGCCGCCTCCTGCTCCGCCTTCTTCTTGGTCTGCCCCCAGCAGCCCTCGAACCGCTTGCCGGCGATGTCCACGCAGATCTTGAAGCACTTGCTGTGGTCGGGCCCCTGCTCATCCAGCGTGCGGTACGCCGGCGTCGAGCCGAACGCCTGCTGCGCGTGCTGCTGGAGCACGCTCTTGAAGTTCTGCTGGTGCCCGCTGCTGGCCGCTTTCTCGATGATCGGGATCACCAGCGGCCGCACAAACTCCGCCGCCTTCTCGTACCCCGCATCCAGGTACAGCGCCCCGATGACCGACTCCAACGCCGCGGCGGCGAGCGAGGCCGGCATGCTGTCCCCGCTCTGCATCCCCTTGCCCAAAATGAGGCAGCGGTCGAGCCCAAGGTTCTTGGCGATGACCGCGCACATCTCCCGGCTCACGGCGTGCGACTTGATCTTCGTCATGTCGCCCTCGCGGAGGGCCGGGTAGCGGCGGAACACCAGGTCGCACACCACCATCCCGAGGACGGCGTCGCCCAGGAACTCGAGGCGCTCGTTCGAAGAGAGCGGGGTATCGGCGGTGCTGGCGTGGCGCAGCGCCAACTTCAGCAGTGCTGGGTCTTTGAACTGATAGGCGAGGATGGCCTCGCACTGCGCGCGAACAGACTCGTCCATGAAGAGCACCTGACGGGGCGCCAGTGCTGCCGCTTGCACGCCGGCGCTGCCCCCTACGAGTGGGCACGGCGGCATGAAAGCAGGAGCAGTGGACCCGCCCAAGACCGCCCGAACGGCGGGGGGACCGGGCAAAGCGTACCCCACGCGCCAAGGCCCGGGCGTAAAATCGGCCCTGCCCCAGGCCCGTTCGGGGGGTTGGGGACACGGAGGGGTAGCCGCGGGCGGGGCGGGTGTCTATTGTTGTGGCCCTGTTTCTGAAGAGGATTCCATGCATTACCCACACCGGACCAGCCGTATCAAGCGCAAGCGTGCCATCGGGTTCCGTGCCCGCATGCAGACCAAGAATGGCCGCAAGATGATGAACCGCAAGCGTGCCGCGGGCCGCTCGCTGAACGTCGCCGACAAGTAGGCCCACACCCCAGCCGTCAACAACCGACCGAGACCTGCGCAGGTCTCGGTTTTTGTTGCGCCCGCGCGGGTAACATCCGCCCGAATGACCACCCCGACCCAGGCGTACGCAGACCCACAGACCCCCCAGGACGTCCAGGCCGCGGCGGAGCGGTTCCGCAAGGACTACGCCGCGGTGAAGGCCGAGGTCGGCCGCGCCGTCGTCGGCCAGTCCGACATTGTGGACGGGGTGCTCACCTGCCTCTTTGTGGGCGGCCACGTGCTGCTTGAGGGCGTGCCGGGGATCGGCAAGACCTTGCTGGTGCGGACCCTCGCCCGATGCGTCAACCTGTCCTTCTCCCGCATCCAGTTCACCCCCGACCTCATGCCCGCGGACATCTCCGGCACCACCATCGTCGCGGAGTTTGACGACGGCCGCGGCGGGCGAGAACGCCGCTTCACCTTCCAGCCCGGCCCCATCTTCGGCCAGATCGTGCTCGCCGACGAGATCAACCGCGCCACGCCCAAGACCCAGGCCGCCCTGCTGGAGGCCATGCAGGAGCGGAGCGTCACGGTCGGCGGCGCCACGCACCGCCTGCCCGAGCCGTTCATGGTGCTCGCCACGCAGAACCCCATCGAGCAGGAGGGCACCTACCCCCTGCCCGAGGCGCAGCTCGACCGCTTCTTCTTCAAGCTGCTGTCCACGACACCCAGCCGCGCCGACCTTTCCGAGATCCTGAACCGAACCACCACGGGCTCGGACGCGGACCTCAAGCCGGTGCTCGACGGCCCCACCATCATGGCGCACTCACGCCTGCTGCGGCGTGTGGCGATCGCACCGCACGTGCAGGACTACGCCGTGAGAATGGTGCTGGCGACGCACCCCGCCTCGCTGGGCGGGGCGTACGCGACGCCGATGGTCAATAAGTACGTGCGGCTGGGGGCGTCGCCCCGCGCCGCGCAGGCGCTGGTGCTGGCGGGCAAGTGCCGTGCGCTGCTCGACGGGCGGAGCGTGGTCTCGACCGATGACCTGCGGGCGGTCGCGGTGCCCGCGCTGCGGCACCGGCTGATCCTGAACTTCGAGAGCCACGCGGAGGGCCTCACGCCCGACACCATCGTGACGAACATGGTCTCGACGCTGCCGCTGGAGGCGCCGTGAAGCTGGTCCGGTGTGCGGTTGTGCTGCTGGTCGTGGTGCTGGGCGCGTGCGCCGGGCGCCGTACGCCCGAACCACCGGCCAACCCGGCGGTGCTCGCACGCATCGACGCCTTCCACGCCTCGCGCCTGGTCATCACGCTCCCGCCCTCGCAGGAACCGCCCGCCGCTGAGGCGACCCTCGATGGAGTGCCCGTCCGTGCCGCGGCGTACCGGGTTCGATCCACGCTGACCGGCGGGCCGCGCCAGGCGTGGCTGCCGGAGCCCGGGACGTGGTTGAGTTTCCCAGCGAAGGAACGGCGGGCGCTGGGCGTGTGGGTGGTTGTCGTAGAGACGCCGGAGTTCTCCGATGCCCGGGTGCTGTCCGTCGCCGGCCGCAGCTACCAGGTCAACTGGCTGCCTTCGACCGCGCTGCTGCCATCGCCCCGGATGGAGATCAGCGAGCCGCTGTTGAACCCGTGGCGGCCGGTCATCGAAGAACCGCTGGCGTCGGACACCGGGCTGCTTGGCCGGGTGCTCGATGAAGCGGCAAGCCCGCTCACGCGCTGGCGGTTCCGGCTGCTCCTCGATGGGCTGACAACGCTCGACGCGCATCCCGCCGCGGAGCGGTTCGCGGACCCGGTGATTGAGGCGATCGCGCGCCAGAACGAGGACCGCTGGCGCGTCGCGCTGGCCTGGCTGTGGTCGGCCAGCCCGGAGCTTGCGTGGCGGCTGAAGCAGCGTCTCGCGGCGGTGGTCGACTTCGGCGGCGGCGTACTCGCACCGGCCTGGTCCGTGGATCACACCTCGCTGGACCGGCTCCTGGAGGACCTGCTGAACCCCGCGCACAGCCCCGAGCGGCGGCGCGACCTGGCCGAGGCGTGGTTGCGGGACCAGCCGTCTGGCATCGCATGGATCATGGATGACGGCGGCGTGCTGGATGATCGACGGGAGTCGATCATCGCGGCGGTGGGCTTCACCAACCTCGCCGGCAACACCACGCGGGCGTGGGTGGATACCTCGGCGCAGGCGGACGCCGAGTTCCGCCCGATGCTGTCGCTGACCACGCTCAAGCTGCTGGTGCCCGTGCCGCCGTGTGCAGGGCAGCCGGTGCTGACGTCGGGGCTGACGGCCCACGTGGGGACCAGTTCGTCGTTGCTGCCGGTGTTGTGCGCGCGGCTACCAGTGGAACCACCGGGGCTGAGCATCGGCCCGCTCGCCCGGGACTACGCAATGCAAACTTGGTTCTCCCCGCAGGGAGGGGCTGCGCTGACGCCCGAGCCCGAATGGGCCACGGCGGTGCTGCTCCACCGGCCCCCGCCGGAGCCCACGGCCCCGATCTCGAGCGTGGAATCACGCCGGTGGGAGCTGCTCGTTGAGTGCCGGATGGCGCCGGGCATCCTTGAAGTAGATTCGCTGCGGCGGGAAGCCGTGCGGGTGTACTTTGGGCCCTCGGACCGCCCCACCGCCATCCTTCGGGTCGACCTGACGGGAACCGTAACTAGCGAGCTGCCTGTGGACCCGGACGCGCCGCCAGAGCTCGCCCCGCCGGCGGGGCGCGTGGATATCACGCGCGGGGCGGACCGCTGGTCGTTCAGACTCACGCTGCCGCCGGGCTCGATCGAGCGTGATGGGACGGTGCGCCTGGGAATCGCGCGGACCGACGCGTTAGGGCGGAGGTCGGCGTGGCCGCGGGCACTGCTGCCCTGGCAGACACACCCGGGCCGGGCGGCCTTGGACGTGAGCGCCTGGCCCGTGCGCTAGGCGCCCGGACGGTTCCCAAAAAATCGTGAGCTTGGGATTTTTTCTTTGACGGGAAGGCCGCACTCTGGTAGACCGGCGTTCGGCCCCGCGGAAGTGTGCCGCGGTGTTCATCTACGGGCTGGCCGCTTTTTTCAACAAGACCTCGAGGGAGATCACCATGTCGCGCAAGATCGTTCGGAATACGTCAGTGTCGACGGCGCTGCTGCTGGCGTCCATGGCCTACGCACAACCTACCTTGACCGAGGACTTCGGCACGCTGACCAACGGCGTCCCGGTGACCCGCTCCATCAGCGTGGCTCCGAACCAGATCCTCTGGTACAAGCTGACCCTCCCCGTGGCCCTGCCGGCCGGCGCCACGGCGGCGGAGTACCTCGACATCCGCACCCACGGCGCGGGCCTGACCATCACCGACACCGAGATCGCCCTGTATGACTCGGTCGGCAACTTCGCCAGCGGGTCGTCCGCCACGAGCACGGACGACGACGACGGCCCCGGCCTTGCCAGCGCGCTGAGCTACGGCGCCGTGTGCGCGGTGCGGCCGAACCTCGACGCTCCCAACGCCGCGGGCGTGGACGGCAACGGGCGTGACGGTGGCCTGGCGGCCGGCGACTACTACCTCGCCGTGGTGCGCTTCAACTCCACGTTCGCGACCCCCTGGGCCCCCACCCCTCCCACGACGGGAACCACCGGCGCGATGCAGCTCGACGTGGACTACGGCACCTCCGGCCCCCAGCCGGCCCCCAACTTCACGGCCGGCGCCGCGAGCCCCTCGGGCGTGCCCGCGGGCTCCAACGTGCTGCTGACCGCGACGGTGGCGCCCTGCGGCGCAGCCGGCCTGGTCACGACCATCGACCTGTCCCCCATCGGCGGCCCCTCGAACGCTCAGATGTTCGATGACGGCACCAACGGCGACGTGACCCCGGGCAACAACGTGTGGTCGCTCGCGTACGCGGTGCCCGGCGCCACCGCGACCGGCGCCTACAACCTGACCGTGACCGGCACCAACGGCGACTCGCTCGTGGGCAACCGCGACATCGCGATGAACGTCATTGGCCCCCCCGCGGTGCTCACCCCCGACGGCGGCGGCGTGTACACCGAGATCGAGGACAACGACAACAAGAGCCGCGCGAACATCATCACGACGATGGTGAACGGACAGTCCATCACCGGCACCTCGACCGGCACCAGCACGATCACCGCCGGCAACGCCAGCGCCGACAACTTCCGCATCAAGACCGCCCCCGCGGCCCTGGGCATCTACCAGCACCAGCTCTCCCTCGACAGCGCGACCAACTCGCACACCGGCACGATCCGCGGCCTGACCCAGACCGCTCGCGTGCCCAACGCGGGCAGCGACGCGGTGATCCAGACCTCTTCGACGGCCACGAGCCCAGCCCGCACCAACAAGTGGTACGGCTTCGGCAAGTCCGAAGAGATCTTCTACCGCGTGACCGGCACCACCGCAACCACCGCGAACTACGTCGCCAGCTACTCGGTGACCCCGGTCTCCCCGATCGACGCGGGCGACTTCTTCGAGGGCAGCATCACCATCGACCGCGGCGGCCACACCACCGACGTCGACTTCATCGTGTACGACTCGAACTTCGACCCGGTCCCCACCTACTCCAACGACGAGCCCAACGCGCTCACCCGGAACTATCCGATCGGCACGTACTACGTCGCGTGGTCCAACTTCAACACCTGCAACGACCAGCCCGCTCCGTCGGACGACACCTGGCAGACCGGCAACCTGATGGACTTCCCCAACGTGGTGGCCAACAGCAGCACCGCAAACGTGGCCAACATGGGCATCCGCTTCACGGACCTCACCGCGGCCCCGGTCACCGTCGCGGCGGCCCGGCCCGGCTTCTTCGAGGTGACCTGGGTCCGGTTCGATGTGGTGCCGCTCACCACGCCGACCAACCCCGTGGGCTCCGGCTCGGCTTCCCCCGCTTCGGCTCAGATCACGGGCAACGTGCTGCTGACCGTCAGCGTCTCCCCGGGCCTGAACCCGCCCAGCACCAACATCACCGTGGTGGGCGACCTCAGCTCCATCAACGGGGCCTCGTCTCAGACCTTCTACGACGACGGCACCAACGGCGATGTGACGCCCGGCGACAACATCTTCAGCTTCTCCACCGCGCTCAATGAGCCGCTCTCGGCGGGCCCGGCCAGCGTTCCCTTCACCGTCGCCGACGGCGAGGCACGCAGCAGCAACGGGGCCATCAACTTCACCCTTACCGCAGCCCCCACCGGCGGCTGCTGCATCGCCGGCGCCTGCTCGGTCACCTCGCAGTACAGCTGCGTCACCGGCGGCGGCACCTACAACGGCAACGGCACCGACTGCGGCGCCGTCAACTACTCAATGTCCGACGGCGGCGGGACCTTCTCCAGCATCGCCGGCACGGGCACGCTGCTGACCACGGTCTCGAACTGCGATGACTGCAGCCAGCTCATCACGCTGCCCTTCACTTTCAACATCTACGAGAACGCCTACACCGAGTGCCGCGTGATCTCCAACGGCAACGTGCAGTTCGGCACGTCGAACTCGACGACCTTCAGCAACTCCGCGATCCCCAGCACCGCGACGCCCAACAACGCGCTCTACCCGCTGTGGGACGACTACGACACCAGCGACACCACCGGCTTCGGCCAGGGTGACATCTACACCCAGGAAGTGGGAACGGCGCCCAACCGCCAGTTCATCATCGAGTGGAACAACGTCACCCAGTACCGCCAGGGCGGCACGTTCAACGCCACCAGCGAGAACTTCCAGGTCGTGCTGTTCGAGGGCACCAACAACGTCGAGTTCCGCTACGGCGTGATCTCGCCCATCAATACCACCAACACGGGCCAGGGCACGGGCATCGATGCCAGCGGCGGCGACGCCACCATCGGCATCGAGAACGCCGCGGGCACCAGCGCCGTGAGCATCCCCAGCAACGGCTTCACCGGCACCACGCAGACCATCACCTACTCCAACGCCAACCCCTGTGCCCCGGTCTGCGGCACGGCGGACTTTGACGGCGACGGCGACACCGGCACCGACGCCGACATCGAGGCCTTCTTCGCCTGCCTTGCCGGCAACTGCTGCGCAACCTGCTTCGAGCTCGGCGCCGACTTCAACGCCGACGGCGACGTGGGCACGGACGCCGACATCGAGTCGTTCTTCCGCGTCCTGGCCGGCGGCCCCTGCTGATTCCGCCGCGGCTGGTCGGTCGGTAGCGTTCTGAGATCACCCCGCCCCCGGGCCCCGACGGCCCGGGGGCTTTTCATTGGCACCCGCACACCAACCTGACTGCCGGTCGGGGCTTTCACCTGTCGTTTGGCCCTCGTGCGGATATGGCGCGGCTTTTTGGGACGAGAATGGGGCCCGGGCGCAGTTCCAGCGCGAGATTGGTTAAGGATTCCTCGTTTTCCTTTGACAGTACCGGGCAGGTGGTGGTATCTGTATGGGTTGAGACGGGCTCTGCGCCGGTCATTCGGCCGCGCGCGGCGCTCGGTGTGCACACTTTTTTGGGGAGATTGCTCTATGAAGAAGATGAGGAAGTCTGTTGCGGGCATCACGGCTGTTTCGGCGGCCTGGCTCGCGGCGGCGGCCGTCGCGGCCCCGCAGGAGAGCGTCACGTTTAACGGCGTGGACAGCAACGGCGGCGCGAACAACGCCGTGAACGTGATCCACACCCACGCCTTTACGGGCGGGTACTCGCCCAAGTCCTTCCGTCTCCAGGGCGACATCGCTCAGGTCGCCGGGGGCAGCTTCCAGTCCGAGGCCATGATCCTCGTGACGCCGCCCAGCGGCGTCCCCTTCGAGGTCCAGACCTCCCTCCGCGGCTCCCCGGCCTTTGTGGGCACCTCGACCGTCGATGTGACGCTGCCGATCCCCACCAGCCTGGCGGACGCGGCCGGTACCTGGAGCTTCCGCTTCTTCGAGAGCTTTGACGACGGCGGCACGAGCACCGTCGACGCGAACTGGACCTCGATCACCATCACGCTGGACGATGCGCTGCCCGTCGGCGGCGCCGCTGCAACGGGCGCCGGCACCTTCTCCGAGGTCGAGCCCAACGACGCCACGTTCTTCAACATGCAGAACGCGGCGTTCCCCCTCGCCTCGGCCTTCGGCGCTGCCAACACGCTCACGATGGCTGTGGGCGACTCCATCACGGGCAACGCGCAGGGTTCGGCGACGACCAACCCGGGCGTCGCGGCGTCGGTGGACAACTTCCTCATCCAGACGGCGGCTGACGCCCCGGCGCTGTACCGCTACCAGCTCACCCTGAGCTCGGCGGTCACGGGCCACACCGCGACGATCCGCGGCGCCTCGCAGAGCACGAACCTGGGCACCGGCAACCCCGGCGCCGTCCGGATCGGCGCTGACGGCCTCTTCCAGACCGGCCAGACGGTCGGTTCCACCCGTGTCAGCCAGTGGTACGGCTTCGGCAAGGGCGAGGCGGTCCACTACCGCGTCGCCGGCACCGCGTCCACGACGAGCGACTACACCGCCACGCTGAGCCGCACGACGGTCAGCCCGGTGGTCGCCGGCAGCACCGTCGCCGCGGGCAACGTGAGCTTCTCCCGCTCCGGCCACACCAACACGGTGGATGTGCTCCTGCTCGACAGCAACTACAACACCGTCGCAAGCTGGCACGGGATGACGACGGGCGCGATGACCCGGAACCTCACCCCCGGCACGTACTACATGGTGGTCTCCAACGCCACCACGGCGGACAACGGCGCCAGCTCGGCGGACTCCACGACCCGCACGAACGCGGTCACCAACATGCCCAACGTGCTGGCCAACACGTCCACCACGACGGTGGCGAACCTGGCCATGAACATCGTGGACGGCCTGGGCTCGCAGACGGTCGCGGGCTCCAAGGCCGCGGCCTTCGACGTGCAGCTCTACCAGTTCACGGTCGCGAACGTCACCACCCCGCCCAGCGGCGTGGGCAGCAGCGTCCCGGCCTCCGCCCAGATCAATGACAACGCGCTCCTGCGCGTGACGGTCACCCCGGGCACCAACCCCCCGAGCACGAACATCGCGGTGGTGGCCGACCTCAGCTCCATCGGCGGCTCCGCCAGCCAGGCGTTCTTCGATGACGGCACCAACGGCGACGTCACCGGCGGCGACAACATCTTCTCCTACGCCGTCACGGCCCCCGGCACGGTCGGCGGCTACTCCATGCCCTTCACCGTCTCCGACGGCGAGGCCCGCTCCAGCGGCGGCAACATCAACCTGACCGTGTTCGCCCCGCCGACCGCGACGGACCTCGGGACGCTCGCCAACGGCAGCAACACCGCCCCGACCCTGCCCGTGGGCCTGGCCGAGGTGCAGTGGTACAAGTTCGTGCTGCCCTCCGAGGTCAGCGCGGCCAACGCCAACTGGCTGGACATCGTGAGCGACGGCGCCCTCAGCGGCGGCACGTTCACCAACGACACCATCATGGCCCTCTACAACGCCGACGGCACCGTGCGGGCCAGCGACGATGACGACGGCCCCGGCTCCTTCAGCACCCTGAGCTTCGGCCAGACCACGCCGACCCGCCCCAACGGCACCGGCGTGGCCCACAACGGGCGTGACGGCACGCTCGCCGCGGGCACCTACTACCTGGTGATCTCGGGCTACAACTGCGGCTTCTCGCCCAACTTCGTGCTCAACCCCACGTCGAACTCCGCGGGTTCGGTGGGGGGCACGCTCTTCCTCGGCCCGGCCCCCAGCGCTCCGACCGTGGTCGGCGGCACGGCCAGCGGCCTGGCCGGCGGCACGGCGCTGCTGACCGCGACGGTGACCCCGGGCGCCCTGCCCACCAGCACCAACCTGGCGGTCAACGCCGACCTCACGGCTGTTGGCGGCTCGGCCACCAACGCGATGTACGACGACGGCACCAACGGTGACGCCACCGGCGGTGACAACGTCTTCTCGCTGGTCGTGTCCATCCCCGGGGCCCAGGCCGCGGGCGCGTACGCGGTGCCGATGGTGGTCTCCGACGGGGAGGCCCGCTCCAGCAACGGCAGCGGCACCATCAACGTCGATGAGGCCGGCCAGACCCTCGCCACGGCGCTGAACGTCGACGGCGTGGGCGCGATCACCTCGATCTC
>JAEYTB010000129.1 GCA_023434205.1 Planctomycetota bacterium
CCGGGCGTGGTGGCGGTGATGTTCCAGATGGGCATGTAGTGGATGACGGGGGCGCCCAGGACGAGCTCGCTGCCGATGGGCAGGGGGTCGAGGCCGCCGTACACCTGCATGCCGGGGCTTTGTGCGACCAGCACGGCGCGGATGTCGACGGTCTGAGGAAGCATGAAGAGGTCGATGTGGGGGTGGTCGGACGGGAGGGAGGCGAGGGCGACCTCGGCGTGGGCGTAGCCGTGGATGCCGGGGAAGGGCGACTCGGGCAGTATGAAGGGCATGTGGGCGTGGGTGTGCATGTGGAGCCGGCCGAGGGAATCGCGGCCGACCTGGACTTCTTCGTGGAGGTGGGGCTGGGCCCAGGCGGCGCCCGCCGAAGTCGCCAGCACGACGCCGATCACACCCGCTCGCATGGTCATGACGTTCTCTCCTTTTGGCGGCCCGGGTGGGCCCAGAGCCGGATGTCGCCGTAAGGCCGCCGGCTTGCAAGCTCCTGGCAGACACGCGTGGGGCAAGGGGTCGGCTACCGTTGCGTGATGGGTTCTGACCACCTAGTGCCGGCGTCCAGCACGACCGCCCAGGGGTACTTTGGCGCGATGGCGGACTCGTACGACTCGCTGATTCGGCGGGCGATCCCGCGGTACGACGAGATGGTGCTGCGGCTGCTGGAGCACATCCGACCGGGGGCGGGGGAGGTTCTGGAACTCGGGTGCGGGACCGGGAACCTGACGCTGGCGCTTCTGGGGCGGTTCACGGGGGCGCGGGTGACGGCGGTGGATGCCTCGCCGGAGATGACGGAGCTGACGCGGCGTCGGGCGGGGGAGCGGGGGCTTGCGGACAGGCTGAGCGTCGTGACGGCCCGGTTTGAGGACCTGGAGCGTGGGGTGGGGGCGTTCGACCTGGTGGCGTCGTCGATGAGTTTGCACCATGTTCGCGAGAAGCAGCCGCTGTACCGGGCGATGGCGCGGTGGCTGCGTAAGGGCGGGCAGCTTGCGTTCGCGGACCAGCTCGCGGGGGCGACGGAGTTTGGGCACCGGGCGCATTGGGAGTTGTGGGAGAGGTTCTGCCGCGAGCCGGGAAACTGCACAGAAGAGGAGATCGCGAGCCTGACGGAGCACTCGCGGGCGCACGATCATTACGTGCCGGTGGCGGAGCACTTCGCGATGATGACCGCGGCGGGGTTTGACAAGTGCGACCTGGTGTGGCGGACGGGGATGTACAGCGTGGTCACGGCGGAGCGGGCGTGAGGCCCTTACCCTTTCAGCCATGCCCGCCGCGCCGCAGGACAGCCCGTACATCGTGCCCGAGGGGCTGCCGGTCCCGGCGGATGATGGGCTTGCGCACCATTTGGTGCAGGCGGCGTTGGCGGGGGTGACGCTGCGGGGGACGGACGGGGCGGGGCACGTGCTGAGCGGGCTGCGGGGGCCGACGGTGCTGTTCTTCTACCCGCGGACGGGGATTCCGGGGCAGCCGCCGGGGCTGGGGTTTCAGGGTGAGGAGTGGGACTCGATTCCGGGGGCGCGGGGGTGTACGCCGCAGTCGTGCGGGTTCCGCGACCTGCACGAGCGGTTCGCGGCGATGGGTGTGAAGGTGCTGGGGGTGTCCACGAACAGCAGCGCCCACCAGCTCGAGTTCAAGCAGCGGGTCCACCTGCCGTTCGAGCTCCTGAGCGATGAGGGGCTGGAGCTGGTGCGCGCCATGAGGCTCCCCCACTTCCGCTTCCCGGTGGAGAGCGGCGGGCCGGACACGATGGTCCAGCGGATGGCGTGGTACTGCGAGGAGGGGCGGGTCGTGAAGGTGTGGTACCCGGTGTTCCCGCCGGACCACAACGGCGCGGAGGTGCTGGCGTGGCTCGAGGCCCGCGCGCGCGTGGCGCTCCGCGGGATCGACCGCGCGAACGCCGAGGACCGGGCGTTCGTCACGCGCGAGATGTCGCGGAACTGGGGGGGCACGCAGATCTGGTCCCGCGGCGAGATGTACGAGGGGCTGGAGTTGGACGGGCTGATCGCCGAGGTGGACGGGCGGGCGGTGGGGCTGGTGACGTGGAGCGTGCTGCCGGGCGGGTACCAGTTTGAGGTGGTAACGCTCAGCGCGACGCTGGAGGGGGCGGGCGTCGGGGAGAAGCTGCTGGACCACGCGCTGCACGAGGCGTCGCGGCGGGGGTGCTCGCGGGCGTTCCTCACGACGACCAACGACAACATGCGGGCCCTGCGCTTCTACCAGAAGCGGGGATGGAAGCTGTGCGTGCTGCACAAGGGGCAGGTGGACGAGGCACGCCGCCGCAGGCCTTTCATTCCCCGGGTGGGGCTCAACGGCATACCACTACGGGACGAGCTGGAGCTGGAAGTGTGGCTGGAAGAGCCGAAGGAAGGGGTGCCGTGATGGCCGGTGAGACGCGGCTGGATGTGCTGAAGACGTACAAGCTGTATATCGACGGGCAGTTCCCGCGGAGCGAGTCGGGGCGGACGCTGGCGGTGCAGGACTCCAAGGGGGGAACGCTGGCGCACGTGGCGCGGGCCTCGCGGAAGGACCTGCGCGACGCGGTGGAGGCGGCCCGCAAGGCTCAGCCGGGGTGGGCGGGCGCGACGCCGTACCTGCGGGCCCAGATCATGTACCGCATGGCGGAGATGATGGAGGGCAAGCGCGCGGAGTTTGGGGCCGCGCTGGCGGCGGTGGGCGGGAAGGCCGCGAAGGGGCGTGCGAAGTCACCCAGGAGCGGCGGGCCGGACGAGGTCTCCGCGGCGATCGACCGGCTGGTTCACTACGCGGGGTGGGCGGACAAGTACGCGCAGGTGCTTGGGTGCAACAACCCGGTGGCGGGCCCCTACTACAACTTCACGATCACGGAGCCGACGGGGGTGGTGGCGGTAGTCGCGCCGGGCGAGTCGCCGCTGCTGGCGCTAGTGTCGCTGCTGGCGCCGGCGGTGTGCGCGGGGAACACAGTGGTCGCGGTGGCGAGCGCGGGCAACCCGATCCCGGGCGCGATCCTGGGCGAGGTGTTCGCCACGAGCGACGTGCCGGCGGGGGTCATCAATATCCTGACCGGCGACCGGGCGGAGCTGATCCCCTTTATCGCGGGGCACCGGGACATCGACGCCGTTCACGCGGCGAACCTGGACGCGGCCCAGGCCACGGCGCTGCGCGAGGGCGCGGCGGAGAACGTGAAGCGGGTGACGACGCGCGAGGGCGTGGACTGGTTCGACAACCACCAGTGCCAGTCGCCGTGGTGGATCGAGCCGTTCGTCGAGATGAAGACGGTGTGGCACCCGGCGTCGGTGTGAGGCTCAGAGGCCTTCCTGCACGGACATCATGCGGCGGATCATGGCGGGGTTCTCGGCGTGCCGCGTGCGGGCGCTGAGCATCGCGGCGTGGGCGACGGCGAGGAC
>JAEYTB010000151.1 GCA_023434205.1 Planctomycetota bacterium
TAGAGCTGCTCGGCGGTCGCGAAGTCCGGCTCGTTCTTGCTGGGATGGATGCAGTCCACGGGGCAGACGCCCACGCAGGACGTGTCCTTGGTCCCGATGCACGGCTCGGTGATGATGTGGGGCATGAGAGGGTCCTGGGCTTCTTTTCGGGCCGGATCATATCCATCGGCACTGGAGTCAAGCCGGGCGGAAAAGACGGCACTGGCTAAAGCGCTATGGGCGCCAGGGAGGCGGGAAAGAGCTGGAAATTGGGGTCACCCCGTGTTTCTGTGGCGGCCATTGCGAGCGAAGCCTTTCCCTCAGACGCATGAAGGTACACTCGCCGCGTGGTGTTCCTGGACGACGCCCCCATTGAGGTGCTCACGGCGTGATACGTGTGCGTTGGGGTGACAATGGAGGGGGCTGCGATGGGCTGGAGGCTGCGGTCGTCACCGGACCCGAACCTCATCGAGTACCTGCGCGAGCACGACGTGAAGTGTCCACGGTGCCGCTACAACCTTCGCGGGCTTGAGACAAACGAGTGCCCTGAGTGCGGGGACACGCTCATCCTGTCGCTGCTGCGGGCAGAGGCCGTCCGGTGGGATGTGCGCAGGCACTTCATGTACGTGGGATGGTGCGTGGTGCTGGTCGCGGCACAGGTGTGCACGGCCCTGATGGTGCTCCCGCACGCAAAGAACCCGCCCGGCGTGCTCGCCAGCTTCCTGTTTTACGCCAATGGCAAGCGGGGTGGGCTGTGGCTCCTAGCCGTCTGCATCGGCTGGGTGTTCGTGCTCCCACATCTCAAGAACACACCGGCGACGCTGAGCAAGCCCGCGGCGCTCGCGGCGGCCACGCTGATAACGTTGCTGGTGCTGGCCGCGGCATTGACGCTGCTGCCCTGACAAGGAAGCGACATGTTCGACAACATGAAGATGATGGGCGCCCTCGCCGGCCTGATGAAGAACAAGGACAAGCTCCGCGAGGCCGGCCAGCGGATCAAGGACAAGGCCGAGGCCACCCGCGTCACCGGCGAGGCCGGCATGGGCGCGGTCCGCGTGGTCGTCAGCGGCTCCTTGAAGGTCCTGAGCGTCGAGCTCACCCCCGGACTGGTGGTCGGCATGAACGCCGACGACAAGACCCGCGGCCTCGCCGGCCAGCTCATCGCCGAGGCCACCAACGACGGCCTCCAGAAGGCCCAGCTCAAGATGAAGGAAGCCATCGACATCGAGGCCAAGGCCCTGGGCTTCGAGGGCGGGTTGCCGAGTGGGATTAGCGGGTTGCTGGGGCAGTGATCCCCCTCCGCTCCATCGAGGGCATCACGGCATGGCCGCTGGAGCAGCTTCCCCGCGTCACGCTCACGCGCCCGCCCGGACCGCCGGAAGTCTCACTCTCCGCGGCGAAGCGTTGGGCCGATCTGGTCGCCGCCAACCCGCGTCACTTTGACGGGCCGATCCTGTCCGTCGTCACATTTGATCCCGACGCCAACGAGCTCATGTGCCGGCGCGACCGCTACGCGCGCCTTGCCGTCCAGCCCCACATCCCAACCGGCGTGCAGCAGCTCTCCGTCACCGCCGTGCTCACCGCCCACGACCCGTCCGGCCGCATGCACATCCTCCTGGGCCGCCGCGCTGCACAGACCCGGATCTTCGGCGGGATGTGGGAGGTGGGCCCCTCCGGCGGTGTCCCACCCCCTCCGGCCAACATCGAAGCCCTTCCTGTGGACGCCCTGCTCCACCACCTCGCCGACGAGGTCTCCGAAGAAGCCGGCCTCGAGGTCACCACCGGCCGCGCTGTCGCCTACATCCGCGACCACGTGGCCTTCTCCGACGATGTCTGCATCCAGTGCGACCTGGGCCCCCTCGAGGCCCTCGGCGCCTCCGCCCCCGCCAACTGGGAGTACACCGAGGTGCTCTGGCTCCCCTTGGACACCATCGCCATCTTCGAACAGGCCAACGCCGGCGAGATCATCGCCGCGACGCGCGCGTTGTTCAGGGTTATGGGGTGGGTGGACGAGCAGGTCTAACATTGGATATGTCGCTAACCCTCAACATTTCGGACGATGCCAAGGAGTTTCTGCTCCGAACCTGGGGCGAAAAGCTCGATCGGGCAGCCCTGGAGGCGCTCGTTATTGAAGGGTACCGAGCTGGGAAGTATGGCAACGCGACCGTTCGGCGCCTCATCGGACTCCCTGACCGCTGGACCACTGAAAAGTGGCTGGCGGATCACGGCGTGAACCTCAACTACTCGCTCGACGACTTGGACGCGGACTTCCAAGCCATCGAGAAGCTCGTGGGCAAGAACGCCTGATGCTCGTCGTTGCCGACAGTTCGCCCCTCAACGTGCTGGTGCGGCTCGGCTACGTAGACGTGCTGCCGAAGCTCTTCAAGGTCGTGATCATTCCGGACACCGTGCGTGCCGAACTGAGCGCACCCACAACCCCGGAAGTGGTCCAAAGGTTTACCGCCTCCGCTCCGTCATGGCTCGTGGTTGAAACGGTCGTGAACTCCCCGGTGATTGAAGGCATCGACGCCGGCGAGGCGGCCGCAATTTACCTGGCCCAGCTCAGAGCGGCGGAGTTCCTGCTGATAGACGACAAGGATGGTCGGCGCGAAGCCGTCGCTCGAGGAATACCAATCATCGGAACGGTGGGTATCCTCGGCGCAGCGTCAAGAGTCGGCCTGCTTGTGCTCTCCGAGGCGGTTGAGCAACTGCTCAAAACCGACTTCCGTGTTGACCAACGGATCCTGGAAGATGCTCTCAAGCGGGATGCGGCTTCCCGGCGCCAGCGGTGAATCTCACGCGATTACCATCGCCAAAACCACGTTCGCCCCATTGAACGCCATGTGCATCGCGATCGGCACCCCGATGCTCCGCCACCGCTCGAACGCCGCGCCCAGGCACACCGACAGGACGAACAGCGTCACGACCGCGTACCACGGCACGCCCGCCGTCCGATGCGCCACCGCGAACACCGCCGACGTCGCCGCCACCGCCACCCACGGCCGGCGCGTCACGCTCAGCACCGCGCTCTGCAGGAACCCCCGGTACAGCAGCTCCTCCTGGATCGGCGCCGCCACCACCGCCAGGCCGATCATCACCCACGCCCACGGGTCCACGCGGTTGTCCACGATCGTCCGCAGCGTCGAGTGCGCCACGTTGTCGTCGATTTCCGTGCCCGTCACCCTTTCGTACACCACCGCCGCGATGATCGACGCCGCGTACACGACCGGCACGCACACCGCCATCGCGCCGAGCCCCAGGCCCAGGTGCTTCGCCCGCACGCCGAACCCCGCCCCCGGCGCACTGGCGTGGATGAGGCGCGCCAGCACCACCGCGACGGTGATCGACGCCGCGTAGCCGATCAGCCCCACCGTCGCGTGCCCCCGCAGGGTGTCCGTGCCCTGCCCCTGCGGCAGCAGCAGCACGCCGACCTGTCCCAGCGCCGGCGTGACGAAGAGCACCCCCGCCGCCACCAGCCATGTCCACACCCCGTGCGGGCCCAGGTCCCGACCCTTCAGCGAGCCCCCCCGCAGCAGCCGTTTCCAGAACAGCCCCGCCAGCACCAGCGCCGCCAGCACGAACGCGGCCCAGGTCACGGGCGAGGTGAGCGCGTTCTCAGGCGGGGCCGCGGCGTCCGCGCCCGGGACCTGCCCCAGCGCCCCGCCCGCAGCGCACGCGAGCACGATCAGGCCAACAATCCAGCGCGTGCAAGACGGACCGATCACGCTTGAGCACATGGCCGAGCACACCCGCGACCGGCTGCCGCTGCGCAAGGCCCGCACCCCCCAGTCCGAGCTGGAGCTGCTGGTCGCCCAGGAAGAGCCGCCTCGGAACTTCTTCCGGGCCGTCACCCGCCGTCGCGGCTTCCACGCCACCTCCGTCATCGCCCAGATCATGCGGCGCACCCCCGGCAACGGCCTGCTGCGGCCGGAATACGACGGCGATGGTTTCAGGCCCGGGGACATCGCCAGACGGTATCACGAGGCCGGGGCCGCCGCGCTCGCCTGCGTCACCGAAGAGCACTTCCACGCCGGCCGCCTGGACGACATCCGGGCGGTCAAGGACGCCGTCCACCTCCCCGTGATGCGGCGGGACGTCATCGTGGACCCCTGGCAGCTCTGGGAAAGCCGTGCCGCGGGGGCCGACGCCGTCCTGCTGATCGCCGATATCTTGCGCGAGGGCGAGCTGGTGGACCTGCTGATCCTGTCGCAGCAGCTCCAGCTCACGACCATGCTGGAGGTCCACGACGTCGAGAGCCTCCTGAAAGTCCGCCCCCACGTTGGTTTCCCCCACCGCAGCTACGCCCTGCTGGCCATCGACAACCGCGACCCTCTCACCCAGCGGGAGGACCTCCGCACCACCCTCCGCCTCGCCGACCTGGTGGAAGACCGTGCTACCTTGGTCTCCGAAGAGGCCGTCCACGACCGCGACGATGTCCTCAAACTCCGCGGCGTGGGCGTACGGATCGTCATGGTCGGCGAACACCTCCTCAAGGCCGAGGACCCCGGCTTCGCCCTCCGGCAGCTCATGGGGTCGGACTGAAAGGGAACGCATGAAGGCTTGGCACGTGCTGGTGCTGGTTGGGACGCTCGCGGGTGGAATGACCGGGGCGGTCGCGCAGGAACAGCCCGCGGCAGGGGGCGAGACGGCCGCCGCGCAGCCCACCAGCGACGGCCGCGCCATCTTCGAGGCGGCCGCCGCGGCGGTGAAGCGGGCCCAGTCCATCACCTACCGCGCCAAGTACTACAGCACCGGCGGCATGGCCTCGCTGATGCCCTCCTCCGAGGCCGATGTTCGCATGCTCCGCTCCGGGCGCGGGACGTGGCTCGTCCGCACCATGGGCACCGGCAAGACCCGCACCAACCCCAACGTCGAGTTCGATGTCGCCTACATGGGCGCGACCAACGAGTGGGTGGACCACGCCCAGCAGAAGGTGCTCGAGAAGCTCCCCCGAGACTCCAAGGGCGAGGCGTTCACCATCGGCAACGGCACCAAGCTGGACGAGCTGGTGGACGCCATCCCCTTCAAGAACGAGCTCGCGGCGAACGCGGAGTACACCCTGGAGCCGCGCGAAGAGGTGGGCGGGGTCCTGTGCGATGTCGTCTCGGTGCAGAAGGGCCGCGCCACCGCGCGCTGGTCGATCGGCGTCGAGGACCACCTGCCGCGCCGGCGCGAGAGCATCGTGAGCGCGACCGCCATGTCGGGCTCGATGATCCTGGAGCTGTCGGACGTGCGGGCCGACGAGAGCAGCCCGCCGCGGATGCCGCAGGAAATGGTGCGCGTCGCGGTTCCCGCGGGCTACACCGAAGACCGAACCGCCCCGCCGACCGCGCCGGTGCCCCAGCCGACCGTCGCGGCCCAGCCCGAGCCGCCCAAGGGCGTTCCGGCTGAGGATTACCAAGCCCCGGCCCCAGCGCCCGTCGAGCCGCCCCGCCCGCAGGTCCTCAACGCCCCCGACTTCTCGCTCAAGACGCCCGGCGGGGAGACGGTGGCGCTCTCATCGCTCCGCGGCAATGTCGTCGTCCTCGAGTTCGCGGGCTCCTGGTGCATCCCGCTCCGCGATGCCCACCCGGAGTTAGAGGACCTGGCCCAGCGGTACAAAAGCAAGGACGTCGTGGTCTACCTCGTCAACGTCCGCGAGAAAGCCGCGAGCAACATGGTCTCAGACCTCTCCCGCGGCGGCTTCACCTTCGGCCTGCTCCTGGACGGCGACGCGACCGCCGCGGCGTACAACATCAAGCGTTACCCGTCCTACTGCGTGATCGACAAGGACGGGCTGCTCAAGCTCACCGAGGCTGGCTTCGTCAAGAGCCAGACCATGGCCGCGGTGGGCAACGCCATCGAGGCCGCGCTGGGCAACCCGCTGGCTGCGCCGACGCCGGGCGAGTGACGGTGCCACGACCGTGCCCTGACGGTCGTGCTCTATTCTGGTACCTGCTTCGCCAATGCCGCCGCGTACACCTTCTCCAGCTCCGCCACCATCTTCTGCGCCGAGAACGCCTCCGCGCACTCGCGCTGCCCGGCCGCCGCAAGCGACCGGCGCTGCTCGGGGTTGGCCGCGCACCACCGCAGCGCCGCGCGCAACCCCGCGAGGTCGCCGGCCCTGACCAGCCGCCCCGTCACGCCGTCGCGGCAGGCCTCGCGCGTCCCGTCCACGTCGTACGCCACGGGGAACACGCCGGTGAGCAGGGCCTGCGGCACCGTCCGCGGCAGGCCCTCGCGGTAGCTCGGGTGCGCCAGCACATCCATTGCCCGCATCAGCGCCGGGATTCTCTGGGGCGGCACGAGCCCGGTGACCAGGAGCTGCGACCGCGCGCCGGCGAGGCGCGTCGAGGGCGAGCGCGGCGCATCGAGCTCCACGACACCCACGCCCAGGCGGCGGGCTTTGTGCAGCAGCCGCTCGCGCCACCAGCCGTTGCCCACCCACAGCAGCTTCCAGTGCGGGTTCTCGCGCAGGTCGGGCCCGAGCGCATCGAGCAGGTCGTCGTGCCCCTTGTGCTCCGCGAGCCGCGCGACGGTGCCGATGACAAAGTCGCCCTCGTTCAGGCCCAGCCCGCGGCGCACCTCCTCCCGCGACTCGCCCGGGGCCGCGTGCAGGTAGGGCGCGGTCTCCATGCCCGAGCGGACGGTGACGTACTGCGAGGGCTCGCCGATGCGGCGGGCCAGGAACTGCTGCGTCATCGCGTCGGCGACGCTGACGATGGTGTGGCAGCGTGCCGCCGCGTAGCGCTCGGCGAGCGTGTAGACCCAGTTGCTCAGCCTCGTCTTCACCCGCTTCGAAAGCCCGCCCTCCACCGGCATGAACGGCGGCCCATGGATGGTGTGTACCACCGCGCACGGCGGCGCAGGTTCGGGCTGGTGCGTCACTACGCCGCTCTTCGCATGCACGATGAGCTTCGGCGTGCGCTCCCCCTCCCGCACATACTTCCACGCCGCCCGCCGCCCCAGGATCCCCGCTTTCGATGAGTGCGTGTGGACCACGTCCGGCCTAATCTCGCGGATCAGCGTCAGCAGTTCCCCCTCCGCGCGCAGGTCGCTCAATGGGCTGATCTCGCGGACCATGTGCGGCACGACGTGCGTCGTGATGCCCCGGCCGTCCTCCGTGCGGAACGCCTGCACGCGCTCGAGCAGCGAGCCCTCGGGCCCGTATATCGGCCCGAACGCAAGGTGGACCTCATGCCCCAGCCTCGCCTGCCCCTCGCACGAGAGCACGGTGTTCTCCTGAGAACCTCCGAGGATGAGCCGGGTTGAGATGTGGAGGATGCGCATTTAGCAGGCCGGTCGCCCATCGTACCTGATCCACTCCAGGCACAGCCCCTCGGGTGGCATCGTCACGCCCGCCTGCCGCCGGTCCTTGTTCTGGATGATCCGGGTTACTTCGTCCGGCGTGAAGCGGCCGCGGCCGGCTTCGACCAGGGTGCCCGCGATGATGCGGACCATGTTGTAGAGGAACCCGCTGCCGCTCACGTCGATGCGGATGCGGTCGCCCTCGCGCGTTACGCCGCAGGTGAACACGGTGCGCACGGTGGTGAGCCTGCCGTGGCCGGCGGTCGCGAACGCCGCGAAGTCGTGCTCGCCGACGACCCTTCGTGCCGCCTCGTCCATCTTCGCGGCGTCCAGCGGCTCCCACAGGTGGGCCACATACCGCCGGTCCCACAGCGGCCGCGCTCGGCTGGCGTGGATCGTGTACGAGTACGCCTTGGAGGTCGCACCGCCGATGGGGTTGAAGTCGTCCGCGGCGGGCTCGATCGATGTGACCAGCACGTCCGCGGGCAG
>JAEYTB010000232.1 GCA_023434205.1 Planctomycetota bacterium
GAACTTCTCAAGCGGGAACTCGTGCGTGATGATCTCGTCCAGTTCGAGGCGTCCGGAGAGCAGCAGCTCTTCCATCTGGTACCACGTCTCGAACATCTTGCGGCCATTGATGCCCAGGACCGTCGCGCCCTTGAACACCACGTGCTCCGTGATGTTCCACGTGATCGGCTTGCTCGGGATGCCCAGGATCGCGGCGGTGCCGCCGTTGCGCAGGGCGCGGAACCCCTGGTCGAAGGCCGAGGGGGCGCCGGACATCTCGAGCAGCACATCGACACCCTCGCCGCGGGTGGCCTGCTTGATGTCCTGAATGAACCCGTCGCCCTTGCGGACGTCGAAGGCCTCGACGGCCCCGAGCTTGCGGGCCAGGTCCAGGCGGGGCGGGTTGATGTCCGTGGCAAAGATCCGGCTGGCGCCCGCGGCCTTGGCCACCGTCACCGCCATGAGCCCGATGATGCCCGTCCCGCTCACCAGCACGCTCTTGGCCGAGACGTTCGCGGCCATCACCGTGTGCACGGCGTTGCCGAGCGGGTCCAGCACCGCGGCGACCTTGTCGGGGATGCTGGGGTGGACCGGCCAGACGTTCTCCTCGGGGACGACGACGTACTCGGCAAAGCAGCCGTCGCGGTCGATGCCGACGATGCGGGTATCGCTGGCGATGTGGGCGTTGCCGGTGCGGCTGTTGAAGTCCACGCCCGCGGTGATGTGCCCCTCCGCCGAGACGCGCAGCCCCGGCTTGTAGCGGGTCACGGCGGACCCGACCTCCTCGATGATCCCCACGAACTCGTGCCCGGTGACGATGCCCACCGGGATCCGCCCCGCCGCCCACTGGTCCCACTCCCAGATGTGGCGGTCGGTCCCGCAGATGCCCGCCTTCTTCACGCGGATGAGCACGTCCCGCGGCCCGACGCCCGGCTGCGGCCGCGCCCCGTCAAACTTCAGCTCGGGCCCGGCGTGGTGCTTGACCAGCGCCCGCATGGTGCGGCCGGAGGCGGGGGGGACGACAACAACCGGGGACTTGGAGAGGGTGGTCATGAAAGGATCCTGGGTGCGCTCGTGGTCCGGTGCTCCCTCATTGTTGGAGGGCAGTCACGTTCCGAGCCGTTCCCCGCGGGCGTCCGAGCAAAGCCGTTCCAGTATCGGGCTTTGTCAGGAGCAGTTCTCACCCCATCCCACGCCATTCATGGGGGTTTCTCAACCCCATGTCCCCTACCCGCCCGCGCCGCCCCGAACACCCACTAGACTTGCTCCCAATGACAGGCGTGAGCCGGGCCACTCCCTCCACCCAGTACTTGTACCTGGCCGCCAAGCCCGACGGCGGGCGGACGCTGGGGGTGCGCAAGGCCCGCAATGCCAAGCACCTTTCTGAGGACCTCCGACGTCAGCGGCTGGTGGCCCTCAAGACCTGGACCCTCCCCGGCTGGGCGGGCCGGGACGACAAGGTGTCCCTCAAGGACCAGTCCGAGCTGCATCTCCAACTCGCCCAGCTTCTTAGCCGCGCGGTCCCCCTGGTCGAGGCCCTGGAGGTCACGGCGTCGGCGGTCGCACCCCGTACCCGCCCCCGGGTCGAGCGGATGCGGGAGATGGTCGCCGCGGGCAGCAGCTTCTCGGACGCCTCGGAAGCGGTGGGGGTGTTCGACAAGGTGACGATCGCGGTGTACCGCTCGGCGGAGCGCAGCGGCGACCTCGCCGGCGCCGCCAAGCAGCTCGCCCATACAACCCGCCGCCAGCTCGCCATTTCCGGCAAGGTCGGCACCCTGCTGATTTACCCGGCGATCGTGATGTCGCTGAGTTTCTTCGTTGCGCTGTTCATGCTCACCGTGATTGTCCCCCGCATCGGCAAGGCCCTGGAGGCCAGCAACGCCGAGCTGCCGTGGGTGACCAAGCAGATGGTGGCGGTCGGGACCACGCTCGCGGACAACTTCCTGTGGATGGGGCTCGCCTTTGCGCTGCTGGTGGTGGTCGTGATCGCGCTGCGCGACAAGATCGCCGCCGCGGCGATGCGCTTCGCCCGTGTGGCCCCGATCCTGAAGGACGTTGTCCTGACGCAGGAGGCGGCCCGCTTCTTCACCGTCATGGCCGCGATGACCCGGGCCGGCGTGAACCTCGCCGACGCCCTGGGCGTGGCCTCCAACACGATCGGCCACCCCCGCCTGCGCCAGCAGCTCACCATGCTGCGCACGCGCCTGATCGAGGGCGGGGTGCTCCGCGTGCTGATCGACTCCGTGGACGCCTTCCCGCTGGCGACCCGCCGGCTGCTGATCGCCGCCGAGCGGTCGGGAGATCTTGAGAGCGCCTTCGGGACGCTGGCCGATGACATGGCGGTGGAGTTGGACAGGAAGAGCACCCGGGCGTTGGCCGCGCTGGAGCCGGTGCTGATCGTGTTCATGTTCCTGGTGATCGGCAGCCTGGTGCTGGCGATCATGGTGCCCCTGATCAAGTCCGCCGCGAATGCCGGCGGGAGCCTGTAAAAGCCGAACAAACCCGCCCGGGCGGGCAACAACCCCGGTGGAACAAGCCTGTTAGGAGACCTCGCCCATGGCCCGCCAGACCCGTCCCCGCCGCCGCGCCTTCTCGCTCCTGGAGCTCATGCTCGTGATCGCCATCATGGGCATCCTGATGGCGGTGGTGGGCATCAACGTGATGGGCTCGGGCGACCGGGCCAAGCAGCGCGCCACCGAGGCCACGCTGCGGACGGTCTCGACCGCCCTGGAGGACTACCACCTGGCCAACAGCGCCTGGCCGCCGGACCTGCAGGTCCTGATCACCGCCAAGTACCTGAAGGACATGAAGCTCGCCGACGGCTGGGGCTCGGCCCTGCTCTACGACCCCCGCCCGATCAACGAGAGCCAGCCCTACGCGCTGGGCTCTTCCGGCAAGGACAAGAGCGCCGGCAACGAGGACGACATCAACTACTGGAACCTGAACAAGCAGTAACCGCGCCCGGCGGCGCGAGAGGCACAGGGTGGAACCCGCGAAGATCAACCCACAGCGCAGGAGGCGGGGCCTCACCTTCATCGAGACGGTGTGCGCGGTCGCCCTCCTGGGCATCGTCGCCGCGACCGTCTTCGGCGCCTTCAACTCCATCCTCAGCACGCAGAAGGTCCAGCAGCACCGCCTCAACGCCATGGAGTTGGCCAACCGCCTTGTCCTTGAGTACCTCGACGACAAGGAGACCATGCCCGCCGCGGGCCTGCCGCTGCTCTACGACAACACCAGCTTCCGCTGGGAGCTGCGCGAGATCCCCGTCCGCCTCGAGCCCGCCCGGCCTGACATTGCCGAGGAGCGCGCCCTGGCGACGCCCGTGAGCGTGGACCGGATGCAGGCCATCGCCGTGCGCGTGTGGCTGAGCGAGGAATCCGGCGGCAGCTTCGCGTACGACCCCGCCGTCCCCGCCGTGTCCCTCACGCGCCTGATGGACCCCATCGCGCTCCGCAACCCCGACACCACGATCCGACTGGCCCAGAACCCGGCCAAGCAGGCCGAGCTGCTCGACCGCTTCCGCAACGTCGGCCGCAACACCGGCGCCGGGCGGTCGCGCCGCCCCGCCATGCCCACGCCCTCCAACCCCGCTGGGGGCGCCAAGTGAACCGGCGCGGCTTCACACTCCTCGAAACGATGATGGCCACGGCCATCGCCAGCGTGGTGGTGCTCGCCTGCGTGATGTTCATGTACGCCATGAACCGCACCGACGCATCCATGGAAGTCCGGGCCCAGCAACGCTCGTCGCTGGGCCGCATTCGCACCGTCATGCACCGCACGTTCAGCTCGCTGCTGATGTCGGATGAGTCGCGCCCTACGGGCGCCGAACTCGATAACCTCGTCGGCGGCCAGCTCAACCAGCGGATCAACGCCGGACCCCGCACCACGCCCACCGCGACCCCGGTCGCCACCACCGCCAGCGACAAGGGCGCGCCAGAGGCCAAGGCCGAGGCGGACCAGCCCGGCGCCGCCGCCGACGCACAAC
Source organism: Planctomycetota bacterium (assembly GCA_023434205.1). GTDB lineage: Bacteria > Planctomycetota > Phycisphaerae > Phycisphaerales > UBA1924 > JAEYTB01. The sequence continues at coordinate 3,965 of JAEYTB010000232.1, forward strand.
GCCCCGGCCCGCCGCTCAAGCAGCCCAAGCCCCCGCCGGTCCCGCGCATCATCCTGGGCGTTGATTCAAGCAAGACCGGCACGTACCTCTTCCAGAGCACGCGCGACGCCCCGGTGATGGAGATGAACCCGCAGCGGCTCGAGGTGGTCCTGCACCGCTCGCCGATCCCCGAGGCCGTGATCGACCCGATGGACATGCCCCTCCCCACGCGGTCGGCGCGCCGGCGCGAGGAGCAGCGCCGTAGCGAGGCCGAGGCCCAGAACAGCAGCACCGCGCCGAGCGCGACCAGCACCGCCCGCCCGCTCACACCCCAGGACGAGGAGGAAACCCCCGACGACTCCGCGCTCCCCGTCCGCGCCGTCCGCGGCGCCTTCGAGCTCTTCCCCCAGCCGCCCCGGGGCTACCGCCCGCCGGGCCTCCCCGCCGCCCCGCTCAACCTCGACGGCTCCTTCGAGCCCACCGGCCTCTGGGAGCTGTGGTGGGTCCCGCTCCGGCCGCCGGGGATCGACCCCGAGACGATGACCGGCAACGAGTACCTCTTCTCCGGCCTCTCGCGCCCGTACTTCATCGCCGGGGACCTCAAGTACGCGCGCTGGACGGTGTTCATCGCCAACGGCAAGCGCTCGGACCTGCTCTCCACGTGGACCGGCGACCTGCCCGCGTACGTGGAGATGGCCGTCGAGACCTCCGCCGGGCTCAAGTCTAACTGGATGTTCGAGGTGGACTGGGCCGTGGGGCCGGAGGTCGCCCGCCGGCCCGAAAAGGACGACACCGCCCGCCGCGCCACCACCGCCGGGCAGAACGCCGACGGCGGCGCCGCGGTCAACCGCACCGACTCCCCGATCATCCGCAGCGGCGGCGCCCGCCCCATGCCCTCGCCCACCCGCCCCAGCGCGGGCCAGAAGCGTGAAGACCGCAAGGGGGCCAAGTGAACCGCCCCCGCACCCTGCGGCGACGCTCCCCCGTGCGAAGGCGCGGCTTCGCCATGGCCATCGTCCTCATGCTGCTCATGGTCAGCGGCGTCATCCTCGCCTTCATGTTCGACCGCCAGGGCACCCAGTCCCTCGCCGTGAAACGCGAGATGGACTCCTACGTCTTCCATCACGTCTCCCGCGGCATCCAGGAGGCGGTGGAAGCCTGGATCCGCAGCAACGGCAACAACCCCATCGCCACCGCCCTCACCGAGGACGGGCTGGCGTTCTCGCTCATCGTTGACGGCGGCCAGGTGGTGGATGTCTACTTCAAGGACGGGCAGGGCACCGCCTTGGCAGACTTCGCGGGGCTTACAGGCGAACCCCTGGACAACGCGGTGGACATCATCCACAACCTCCGCACCCGGCACGGCCGCAACGCCGCCAGGTTCATCCGGCGCGAGGGCCCCGTGGCGATCAGCGTCAACGAGGCGCCCGACGAGGTGCTGGAGGCCGTGATCGGCTCCGTGCTGGACCGGCTGGCCACCAACTCGCTCATCCGGGAGATTAAGGAAGCCCGCGAGCAGGACATCATGAGCCGCGACGCCCTCGACCAGGCCATCCGCCGGGCCGAGGTGCCCGCCGCGAGCCTCTCAAAGATTCAGGCGCTGCTCGCACCCGAGCCGGTGTTGTGGCAGGTTGTAGCCGAGGCCCGTCCGCCCGGGGGTGTGGGGCCCTCCCCGGCCCGCTACGGAGGCCTCGCCCTGGTGACCCCGACCGCCGCGGGCGGGCGGAACAAGTCCGCGGCACTCCAGCGTTCATCGTCCATGATCTCATGGGAAAACCTGACCGACCGCCAGTAGGATCGTTGTATGAGCATGAGCGCACTCTCCAAGCAGAAGGCGGCCAACCTGACCCGCACGGCGCAGATCGCGCTGGCGCTGCTGGTGGTGGGCGCCGGCAGCGCGCTCGCCGTCTCGTGGCGATCCTCGGGCAAGGACGTCGAGCGCCCCGGGCCCCTCGAGGTGCCCGTCGCCGACCTGGGCCTCCGCAAGACGGCGGCACAGACCCATGACCTGGACCACTCCAGCGTCGCCGACCGCCTCGGCGCGGTCGCGAACCACCCCAAGCCCGTGCAGGCCGCGGCGACCCCCGCCACGGGCGCCGCTCCCCCGCCCACTGCTCCCGCGGACATCCGCTACCTCGGTGCCGTGGGCCTGGGCGCGACCAAGATGGCGCTGGTCTCGGAGGGTGGCAAGCAGAAGTTTGTCGGCGAGGGTGACTCTTTCGCCGGCGGCACCGTCGAGCGCATCACCGACAGCGAAGTGCGCATCGGCGGCTCGGCCAGCAAGACGCTCTCCCTCGCCAGCCGCAGCGCCGAGGTGCTGACCCGCGCGGGCCGCAACGCCCCGGGCTCCGCGGCGAACCCGCCCGGCGCCCGCGCCGCCAACCCGAACCTCGCCAACGGACTCCAGGCCTACACCCCGCCGCCGCAGCAGGAGGTGATGGGCAAGCCCATGACCCAGGACGAGCTCAACTACCGGGCCCGCATGGACGTCCCCGACTACGTCCGCCCCGGCGAGGAGCACGACTTCATCTCCATTCGCGAGGACATCCGCAACTCCGAGAAGTTCAGCAGCGAGGCGGAGCTCAACGAGCTCGCCTCCAAGCGATGGGAGGAGAAGCGGGGCCCTTCACCCGAGATGCAGCAGTACCTCCAGGAACGCGAGGCCGCCCGCAAGCTCGAAGAGGCGGGCAGAAAGCCGGGTGAGCCCCAGTGAGCGTCCGCGTCTGCTACCTCACCCGCGGCACGCTGGGCGCCTCCCTGCGCGCCCTCCGCCTTGTCGGCCACAGCTCCGACGAGCGGTGGCCCGACGGCGGCCAGGCCCCCGACATCGAGCACGCCGCGGCGTGGGTCCGCCAGCGCCTCAGCGCTGTCCGATCCGGCAACAGCCTCGCCCTGCTCTGCCTCGACATCGAGGGCAGCGTCTGCTCGTGGCTCAACACCCCGGGCGGGAACCCCGCGCTGGTCGCCGCCATCGCCCGCGGCGGGGCGCTTGGCGACCCCGATGCGCCCATGCGCCCCGGCGCCTCGCCCGTCGAGTTCTACGCGGGCGACGCCTACGCCTCCTCCATCCAGCCGCTCGACCGTCCCTCCGCCGCGGTCCCGCGCCGCACCCCGGTGCTCTCGGTCGGCGATGTCCCCGCCCGGCTCCTGCTCGACGCGCTCGACCGGCTCAGCATCAACGTTGAGGCCTGCGCGACGCTGTGGCACGTCATGGCCCACGCGTGGGACCCGGGCGCGCCCCGCGCCGGCGCCCCGGAGATGGACGCCGCCGCGGCGGACGGTGCGCCGATCACCGGCGTCGTGCTGGTTGATGTCGAGAACGCCCGCCTGCTGTGGACGTGGTCCCGCGCCGGGCGGCTTCTCGTCGCCGGCTCCAGCCGTCTGCGCCGCCCGCAGCCCGACGCCAACGCGCTCGCCACCCCCGACGACGCCGAGCAGCCGCCCGCCGTCAACTACGGGCCCGACGATGTGGCCCGCCTGACGGTTGAGTGGCTCTCGTGGGCCGCGCAGGTCGGGCAGGCGCCCTCGCGGTTCGTGTGCATCCTGCCCGACGCCGCCCAGGCCGGCCCCCTCGGCCGTGCGATCGGCCAGGCGTGGACCGGCTCGAGCGTCGATGTCGTTGTGAGACCCGACCCGGTCGGCGAGACGCTCGCCCGCGTGGTCGCGCAGCTCGACAACACGCCCTCCACGGCAGACGACGACCCGCAGCTCGCACTCGTAGAGCTCTCCAGCCGCCCCGGCCGCTCGCACCGCAGGCTCTACATGTGGTGGTCGGGCGCGGTGGCCGTCGCGGCCCTGGCCCTGGGTTTCTTCGGCTGGCAGCTCAACGCGAGCGCGGCCCAGGCCGAGGAGGCGGCGCAGCTCTGGACCTCGCGGACCGACGAGGCGATCAAGAGCGTGATGCCCGAGGCCCGCCCCGCGCCCGGCCGCAGCACCTTCGACCTGCTCAAGGACGAGGTCGCCCGACGCAAGAAAGAGCTGCAGCGGCCCAACACCGGCACCGAGGTCGTCATGCCCATCCTGGAGGAGCTCGAGACGATCTCCTTCGTCGTGGGCAACAACGGCTTCGAGCTTGAGTCCATCGAGCTGGACTCCCGCACCAGCCCCGGGTTCACCGTGATTACCAACACCACCCAGGAGGCCGAGGAGCTCGCCCAGGCCATCCGGCGCGTCGCGGGCTCGCACATCGAGACCTGGACCACCGAGTACCGGGCCGTGCAGGGCCGCAAGGAGGGTGAGGGCTCCAAGGTCCGCGCCCGCTTCATCGGCCAGTGGGAACGGCCGCAGGGGAACGCCCGATGAGCCGCGCCGTGCCCGCCCACCTCGCGCCCATCGAGGACGCCCGCCTCGAGCAGGCGGCCCAGGCCGCCCGCACCGCCCGCCGCAACCAGCCCAAGGGGCTGCTGCTGATCGCCGGCGTGCTGCTCGCGGCGATGCTGCTCTACGTGCTCTTCGCGGTCTTCGCGCGCCAGTCCGCCATCAGCAGCATGGAGTCCGCCCGCGAGCGGGCGCAGGAGGCGGTCCGCCAGGCGGGCGAGCTCAAGGCCCTCCGGGCGGTGGCGCAGACCAACCCCGGCGCCACGGCGTCCGCCACGCAGCTCCGCAGCCGCATCGAGCAGGCCGGCGTGGACGCGGGCCTGAGCAAGGTCGTCCCCCTCCCCAACGAACGCGTCGAGACCCTCATCCCCGGCCTGGGCTCGCGCCAGTACAAGTACGACTACGAGCTGACCGACCCCAACCTCGCCGCGCTGCTCTCCTGGGTTGAGCGTTCCGTCGCGGCGGTCCCCGGCATCGAGGTCTACGGCATTTCCCTGCGCCCCGAGGCCAACCACTGGCGCCTCCGCGTCACGTTCTCCCGCTGGCAGAAGACGGAGTAACCATGAGCACCACCCTGCGTCTGGCCCTGGGCGCCGCCATCCTTCTGCTCCCCCTCGCCGGCTCCACCGGCTGCAAGAGCTCGCCCAAGGGCCCGGTGATCACCGCGCCCACCGAGTCGGACCTGCGCCAGGCGGGCCAGCTCGCCGCCGAGGGCCAGGCGGCGATGAACGCGGGCGATTACGAGGGTGCCGTCGACCGCCTGGGCCGGGCCGTCGCCCTGCGGCCGGATATGGGCGCGGCGTGGAACAACCTGGGGCTGGCGCTCCAGGGCCGCGGCGGAAAGCTCGACTTCCTGCAGGCGGTCGAGGCCTTCAAGCGTGCCGCGGACCTGCTGCCGGTGGACGAGCGTCCGTACCAGAACCTGGGCGTGCTGTACCACGAGCGGGGCTTCAGCGAGGACGCGCTGGCATACTTCACCAAGGCGCTGGAGCGCAACGAGAACTCGCTGGAGAGCCTGCGCGGGGCGGTGGGCTCGGCCAAGCTGCTGCTGCGCAGCGACGAGGCGGGGCTGGCGCGGGTGCGCCGCGCCCTGATGCTCGAGACCGACCCCGCCTGGCGCAAGATCCACGAGTTTGAGCGGCTGCGGATCCAGCACGACCTCTCCGAGCGCTACGCCTCGCCGACCCGTTGAGTGCGCAGCACGACGCCCCAGCGCGGGGCGCCGGGGCGTTCATGCTTTCACGCGGGGTCCGCTCACGAGAGCTGGTCGTGGCCCTCGATCTTCACCAGCTTGTTGTACAGGCCCAGGATCAGCAGCGACGGGGCCCACTGCCCGATGAACATCGAGCTGTGCTTGCGCCCCGTGGCCTGCAGGGCCGCCGAGGCCACCATCGACCCGACCGCCGCCCACAGGAACAGGTCGCTGGGCAGCTTGGCGGTCTGCTCTTCGATCGCCCGGGCGACGGGGCCTTCGCGGTGCTCGGTACGAATGCCGATCATGGGTGCTCCTTCCGGTTGGGGTTTGAGGGGTTTGCCGTTGGTTCGTGCCCCAACCATTCCCGCGCCGGGCGCAGCGCGGTTGAGAAGAACCTAAATCCATGCACCGGGCGGGGTTCCAGGTGGTGTGAAGGCGCCCTCAGTCCCAGATGGTGGTGAACGCCCCCGGGCTCGAGCCCGACGTGGAGTACAGCCCCAGCAACGCGTTGAGCCCGGTGGCGTCCTCCGCCTCGTCGAAGAACAGGCAGTCCGCAAGGGTCTTTCCGTTCAGCGTGGACGCGATTCCCTCGGGGTCCATCCTTGTCTCGAAGTTCACGTGGTTGTCGTTGTAGGCGATGTTGCCCTCCCACGTGGTGCGCCCGCCGTGGATGAGCAGCGTGTTGCTCGCGGCGTCGTACGCCCAGCCGTTGCCGTCGCGCCCGGTGACCTTGGGCCCGCGGTTGCCCACCGCCGCCTGCGTGGCGCTGAAGGTGTTCGCCCACGTCCCCATCCGCGCCCCGTGCCCGAACTGCATGTGGGCGTAGCTGAAGTGCCCCCCCTCCTTCGATGTGAAGTCGGCGCGGAACGCCGGGTCCCACAGCGCGTTCGCCGGGTCCGCGGCCTTCGGCGGGCTGCTGTACATGTAATCCGTCATCTGCCGGATCGCCGGGTTGGCCTCCGCGGGGCTCACGCACAACTCCGGCCCGAAGAAGCCGTTCCAGATCAGGATCGACATGATGTTCGCGGTGGTGTCCTTGCCCTCCGCCGATCCCGCGACCGTCGCGTCCTTCACATCCAGCAGCGAGGGGAGCGGGTAGCGGTCCTGGCTGTTCTGGGCCCACATCACCAGGCCCTGGTGGACGCCGCGGACCATGGTCGAGTCCTTGATCTGGCGACTCGTGACGCGCCGTGGCGGGTTGAGAATGGGCCAGACGAGAAACACCACCGCCACCACCACGATTACAACGATGCCGAGTTCCACCAACGTAAAGCCACGCCTGCGATCCATGATGCACCTCCGAATAATGGGAATGAATGAACTGAACGAGACGCTCAAACGCGAGTTGCCGGGTTGTGCGGACGCCAGTGCATACCGGGCTCAACCCCGCGCGGGTGCGTCACGGCGTCCCAATCCGCCCGGTTCATACTTTGGCCGGGGTTCTCCAGCGCGAGCGCATCCGTTAGGCTGAGGCCCGCCGCGGGGGTGGCCGCCGTTTCAATAAAGGAGCCCGCATGCGCTGTGTACCCGCCGCCACCCTCGCATTGTCGCTCGCGTCCGCCGCGTCCGCGCAGGTCACCATCAGCCAGGTACACGCGGGCAGTTCCGTCTACGAGTCGGACTTCGTCGAGCTGTTCAACGCAGGCAACGCGCCCGTGGATGTCAGCGGCTGGGCTGTGAAGTACGCCGACGGCGGCAGCGGCTTCTGGGAGGTCACGCCCCTGGCCGGCTCCATCCCCGCGCACAGCTACTACCTGGTCGCCATGGCCCCTGGCTTCGGCTCGACCCCGCTGCCCCCCGCCCAGACCTCGGGCAGCTCGTTCCTGAACCCGAGCGGCGGAAAGCTGATGCTCTCGAACGACAGCGGCTCCCTCGTCGCCCAGTGCCCCAGCCTCGACAGCACCGTGGACATCATCTTCTGGGGCACGGTCAACTGCGCCGGCGCCAACCCCGCCGCGGCGATGGACGGCTCCAACGCCATCCTCCGCGCCAACGGCGGCTGCACCGACACCGGCAACAGCGCCAACGACTTTACCCTCGGCCCGCCCACGCCCCGCAACACCTCCGTCACCCACTCCTGCACCACCGGCCCCGACTGCAACGGCAACGGCATCGACGACACGATCGAGGTCCAGGACCCCGCCAACGACTGCAACGCCAACGGCATCCCCGACGACTGCGACATCGTGACCAACCCCTCGCTGGACTGCAACGCCAACGGCGTCATCGACTGCTCCGACTTCAAGACCGGCGCTGCCACCGACGTGAACGCCAACGGCACGCCCGACACCTGCGAGGGCGCGCTCGTCTTCCCCGCGACCACCGCCGTGTACGTGCTCAACAGCGGTGTCTCGACCGACACCGGCTTCTGGCGCATCCAGGGCACGGCGGTCGAGGACGTGGACGGCCGCCCCGCCCCCGCCTACGCCGCGGCACGCTGGTCCAACAGCACCATCGCCGCCGCCCTCAACAGCGCCCACCCCGGCGGCTGGACCATCACCAGTGTCCACCTGGTCGCGAAGAAGGCCAGCGACCCCGTCAACCAGGGCGGCACATTCCACCTCGTCCACACCAACCAGGACGCCGTCAGCCTCACGCCCGGCGACGCCGGCACCCGCTTCGGATTCCTCAACTCCCAGTTCACCGATCAGACCACCATCGCCAGCCCGCTGTACGCCCACACCGCGGGCCAGTCCGACAACCACCTGCTCTACTCGCCCGCGGCACCCAACACCCCCGGCGCGGCGAACGTCCTGGCTGAGATCAACTCCGGCGGCGGCGAACTGACCATCATCGCCCGGCCCCAGACCCAGGTCATGGCCGCGCCCTACGCCGGCGCCTCCCACCCCACGCTCGCCTCGCCGCGCCTGGTCATCTTTGTGAGCGGCGGCCTCGCGTGCGGCACGGCGGACTTTGACGGCGACGGCGACACCGGCACGGATGCGGACATCGAGGCCTTCTTCGCCTGCTTGGCCGGGAACTGCTGCGCCACCTGCTACCCAGGGGGCGCCGACTTCAACGCCGACGGCGACACCGGCACCGACGCCGACATCGAGAGCTTCTTCCGCGTGCTCGCGGGTGGCCCGTGCTGAGCGGGACCTGCTGACCCCTACTTGCCGCCCATGAGCTTCCCGCTGGCCTGATCCAGCACCTCCGCGGCGATACGCTCGGGGTTGTACCCCTTGCCCGGCAGCCGCACCAGCGGTTTGCCGTGCTTCACACACCACGCGCTCACATCCTCCACGTGCTGGTGGCTGGCCAGGCCGATGAGAATAAGAACCAGACGCGTGTCCGCGCGCCGGATCGGGGCCTCCAGCGGCGCGCTGCTCGCATGCTCGCGCGCGGTAGTCCACTCGCACTCCGAAAGCCCGAAGGCCCGCTCGATGCGGCGTGTCGCGTCCTCGCGCGGCTCGCCGCCGATCAGGACGATGCGGGAGCCCTCGAGCAGCTCTCGCACCCGCGCGACGCTCTCGCTGTACTCGCGTTCTTCTTCCGGCTCGTCCGGCTCATGGGTCTCGGTCAGGGCGGCGCGCACGCGGGGAAGGTCCGGCGTTGCGGGCAGGCGAGGGCGCGCAACCGCCAGCCGGTCGGCAACACGCGGGTCCGCCGTCGTGATGCCGAACTTCCCCAACTCGCCCAGCGTCTCATCGACCTTGAGCCAGTCACCGGCCGTGTCGGTCTCGGGCTCATTGATGATCCGCTTGATGTGGTACGCGAGCTTGTTCAGGAGGGCGTTGGACTTCTTGCCGCGAGATTCGATCGCGTCCTCGTGCGCCGCGGCGGCATCAAGGCGCGAGCGCAGGTCGGTCCACTGGGCCGGGTCGCCCGGGTCATCCAGGCGCATGAAGCGGGGAAGGAAAACGCCCTCGTACTTGGTGAAGTCGGTTAGGAGCTGGTACGCGTCCCACTGGTCCTGGTCGGCGCTCGTGAGCCACGAGGACTCCTCCAGAGCGACCCGGAGCGCAGACTGGGCCTCGGCCAAAAGTGAGAGGGCCGACTTCCGCCGTTCGCCGGCGGTGGCCGGGACCCGCTGGACCAGGCGGGCCGCGCGGGCGAGGTTGGTGTAGTTCTCGGCAATAGAGCGGAGGGCATCGTCAGAGGGCAGCGGCTTGTGCGGGTTCACCTGCCAGATGTAGCAGCCCACGAGCGCCTTGCCGCGGGCGATGAGCAACCGGATGCGTTCGATCTGCCGCGGCTCATCGTCGGTGTTGCGGGCGGCGCGCCGATCGATCGCAACGCCGCAGGCCTCCGCCTTCAGCTCGCACCGCTCCACGATGGTGGCCAGGTCGGGCGCGTGCCACTCGGCGCCCTGCTCCGTCGCGGGCGCGGGAACGTCGATGGACCGGCGTGCCGCGGCGAGCTCAGGGCTCGTGCCGGGGACCTTGATCTGCAGCGTCTGGTCGCCGATCTTCAGGGGCACGTAGGCGGCGGACTTTGGGAGCTGACGGGGGACTTCAATGACGGGCGGTTCGGCGACCGGCGTGGGCAGGGTCACCGTTTGAACGATCGGGGCAGGGGCTGTCTCGATCGGCGCCGTTTCGGGAATAGCCGGCTCTACACGCTGCTCCGGGCCCGCGGCGGGCGGGGCGATGCCTCGGGCCGACATGGATATCCAGTCCGCCATGACGGCGACGCTCTCGGCAAGGTCCGGTCTATCCCGAAGCACCGCCTTCAATAGATGATCCATGGCCGATACCACCTTTTCTGCGCTGGGCTGAGACATTGCGATACCTCCTTGGCCTTACGCGGCCTGTGTGAAAAGCTCACGTTGCAGTTCGAGCTCCGCCGCGGAAATCCAGCGGCGCACCGTGGACACATCACGCCCATACGCCGCGGCGATATCCGCGGTGGAGAGGTCGTGGTCGTAAACCAGTTTCAGGACTTCGCGAGACCGGGGGCTGAGGCGCCCGCGGGCCCGGGCCAGCGTTTCGAGGCTCTCGAGAAGTTCGAGATGCTGTTGTGGAGTTGGTTCGGTCGCCTGTCGTTCGAGTGCTGCGTTTCCCGGTCCTATCCGATCGGGTCTCTTCCGTCGCAGTCTGTCGATTCGTATCCGCCTGCATATCCGGTGTATCCGCCTGTCGCCGGCCTGGCCCGGGGGCTCGCCGGGCGGGGATCGGAGAGCTACTCGCCTTTCAACCAACCTCATCACCGCTTCGACTTCATCATCGCACTGCTGCTGGGCCAGCTCCCGGCGCTTATGGCCGGGAGTGACCGAATCCAACCGACGTATCGTCACATGCCACCAATCGCTCAAGCCGCACCTCCATTCCGTGGATCGCACCGGCCGGTCCACCCTTATACGAGCGAGGGCGCCGTTCGTGCAACAAGAAAGCGGCCCCGGGGGGCCGCATTCTGGTGATCACCTGTAATGCCGTAGATCAGCGACGGTTGCGACAGTCGCCGGCCTGTCGCGTCAGGCTCGGCGTCATACCCCCACGCCCTTGCGGCTCTCGTTGAGCAGCCGCCGCAGCACCGTCTGAAGCACCCCGCCGTTGCGGTAGTACTCCACCTCCACCGGCGTGTCGATCCGGCAGCGGGTCGTGAACTCCACCTTCTTCCCATCCGCCTTCGTCGCCACCACCCGCACATCGCACCGCGGCTCCAGCGGGTCGGGCAGCACGATGTCGAACGTCTCCGTCCCGTCCAGCCCCAGGCTTGCCGCCGTCTGACCCTCCATGAAGTTCAGCGGCAGCACGCCCATGCCCACCAGGTTGCTGCGGTGGATCCGCTCAAAGCTCTCGCTGATCACCGCGCGGCAGCCCAGGAGCAATGTCCCCTTCGCCGCCCAGTCGCGGCTGCTGCCCATGCCGTAGTCCTTGCCCGCGAGCACCACCAGCGGCGTGCCCTGGCCCTTGTAGTTCACCGCCGCGTTGTAGATGGAGTCGATGCCCCCGCCGCCCGCGGTGGACATGTCCCGCGTCCAGCCGCCCTCGCGCACCTTGCCGGTGACGACGTCCACCGCGAGCTTGTTCTTCACGCGGACGTTCGCGAACGTGCCGCGGGTCATGACGCGGTCGTTGCCCCGCCGGCTGCCGTAGCTGTTGAACATGCTCTTGGGGACGCCCAGGCCCTTGAGGTACTCGCCCGCCGGGCTCTTCTCGGCGATGTCGCCCGCGGGGGAGATGTGGTCCGTGGTCACCGAGTCGCCGACGTAGACCAGGCACCGTGCGCCCGTGATGGGCTGGATCGGCGCGGGCTGCTCGCCCATGCCCACGAAGTATGGCGGGTTCTGGATGTACGTGCTCGCGTCGTTCCAGGTGTAAAGGTCGCTCTGGCTGACGGGCACCGCGTTCCACGTCGGGTTGCCCGTGAACACGTTGGCGTACTGCGTCCTGAACTGCTCGGGCGTGACGGCCTTGGCTTTGACCGCCTGCACCTCCGCGTGCGTGGGCCAGATGTCCTTGAGGAACACCGGCTTGCCGTCCCTGCCCGTCCCCAGCGGCTCGGTCGCCAGGTCGATGCTCATGCTGCCCGCGATCGCGTACGCCACCACCAGCGGCGGGCTGGCGAGGTAGTTGGCCTTGACCAGCGAGTGAACGCGTCCCTCGAAGTTGCGGTTGCCCGAGAGCACGCTCGCCACCACCAGGTCGCCGCCCTTGATCGCCGCCTCGATCTCATCGGGCAGCGGGCCGCTGTTGCCGATGCACGTCGTGCACCCGTACCCCACGGTGTTGAACCCCAGGGCGTCCAGGTCCGCCGTCAGCCCCGCCTTGTCGTAATACTCCGTGACCACCTTGGACCCCGGCGCCAGGCTGGTCTTGACCCACGGCTTTGACTTCAGGCCCAACGCGTTGGCCTTCCGGGCCACCAGGCCCGCGGCGATCATCACATCCGGGTTGCTCGTGTTCGTGCAGCTCGTGATCGCCGCGATGACGACGTCGCCGTGGTGCAGATTGAAGCTCTTGCCCTCACGCGAGACCGGCACGCCGCAGACCCCGGGGTCCGTGCCCGCCGGGATGCTGGTGTTCACGGTCGAGCCGGCGGTGTTGCCGCCATCCGCGGCCCAGCGGCCGACGTTCACCGACTGCGGCGGCAGGGCCTTGCCGAAGCTGTCGGCCAGCTCCTTGCACCACGCGGTCTTGACATCACGCAGATTGACGCGGTCCTGAGGGCGCTTGGGCCCCGCGAGGCTGGGCTGCACCGTCGAGAGGTCCAGCTCGATCAGGTCCGTGAACTCCGGCTCGGCGATCCCCGGCTGCCACCACATCCCGTTCGCCTTGCAGTACTTCTCCACCAGTTCCACCGTCGCCTCGTCGCGCCCCGTGAACCGCAGGAAGTCGAGCGTGACCTGGTCGATGGGGAAGAACCCGATCGTCGCCCCGTACTCGGGGGCCATGTTCGCGATGGTCGCGCGGTCGGGCACGGAGAGCGCCGCCAGGCCCTCGCCGCAGAACTCGACGAACTTGTCCACCACGCCCCGCTTGCGGAGGATCTGCGTGACCGTGAGCACCAGGTCCGTCGCCGTGGCCCCCTCGGGCAGCTTGCCCTTTAGGCGGAACCCGATGACGTCGGGGGTCAGCATGTAAATCGGCTGCCCGAGCATCACCGCCTCGGCCTCGATGCCGCCCACCCCCCAGCCCACGACGCCCAGGCCGTTGACCATCGTCGTGTGGCTGTCGGTGCCCACGCAGGAGTCGGGGTACGCCACCATCTCGCCGTCGATCTGGCGCGACCACACCGCCTTCGCGAGGTACTCGAGGTTCACCTGGTGAACGATGCCCGTCGCCGGCGGCACCACGCGGAAGTTGGAGAGGCTCTGCTGCCCCCACTTGAGGAACTCGTACCGCTCCGCGTTGCGCTCAAACTCCTTCTCCGCGTTGATCGTCAGCGCCTGCTTCGTGCCGAACGCGTCCACCTGCACGCTGTGGTCGATCACCAGGTCGCACGGCACCAGCGGGTTGATCGCCGCGGGGTCCCCGCCCAGGCTCTTCATCGCGTCCCGCATCGCGGCCAGGTCCACCACACACGGCACGCCCGTGAAGTCCTGCAGCACCACCCGCCCGGGCATGAAGGGCAGTTCTTCCTTGACCGGGGCCTTGGCGTTCCAGTTGGCGAGGCCCGAGACGTCGTCCGCCGTCACCACGAACCCGTCCAGGTTCCGCAGCATCGCCTCCAGCAGCACCTTGATCGAGAAGGGCAGCCGGTCCACGTGCCCCACGTTCTGCTTCTTGAGGGCGTTGAGGTCGTAGTACGTGAACGTCCCGGCCTGGGTGGTGAGGGTCGCGCGGCTGTTGAACGGGTCAGGGCGTGGCATGGCGTGTCTCCGTGGCGCCGGCCCCCTGGCCGGTGTGTACCCCAACTATCGCCGGTTGGAGGCGATGAATCCAATCAATGCAAATCAAACAAGCGATAAACGAGCGCTATGCCTTGACACGCATCGCCTTCTCGAACGCGCCCACCGCCGCGCTGATCGGCATGTCCCGCCGCCGCGCAATCCCCAGCCTTCGCGACAGCCGCTCATCCCGGCACCCCAGCCCCTCCCCCGCCCCCAGCCCGAACCGCGACACAAACCCCACCCCGATCCCCGCCGCCACCATCTGCTTGATCGACTCCAGCGACCGCAGCTCCATGACCACGTTCAGCGGCACCCCAGCCGCGGCGCTCGCCCGGTCGATCATCTCCCGCACCGCCGTGCCGGCCTCGAACGCCACCACGCTCTCGCCCGAGAGGTCCTGCCAGCGGAACTGCTTCTTCCCCGCGAGCGCATGCCCCGCGGGCACGATCAACCGCAGCTCATCCTCCACCAACGGCGTCACCACCAGGTCCCGAGCCAACGCTTGCTCCAAGGGCAGAGTCACGATCCCCAGGTCCAGCTCCCCCGCCAGCACCGCCGCCGCGACCGCCCGCGACCCCGCCTCGCGCACATAAAACCGAAGCCCCGGGTGCGCCGCGCGAACCGCGCTCACCACCCGCGGCAGCAGGTACGTCGTCGCCGTGGCACCCCCGCCCACGCGGATCGACCCCCGCTCCAGCCCGATCACCTCGCGCACCGCCCGCACCGCGCCCTCCGCGCGGCGGACCGTGTCCTCCGCCGCCGCAAGGAACACCCGCCCCGCCTCGGTCAGCTCCACACCCCGCCCCGTCCGGTGCAGCAGCTCGGCCCCGACCTCTTTCTCCAGCTTCCGCAGCGCTGCCGAGAGCGCCGGCTGCGTCACGCCCAACGCCCGCGCGGCACGCGTCATGTGCCCCGCGCCCGCGATCGCGATGAAGTACCGGAGCGGCGTCAGTTCCACGCGCAGAGACTACCGACTACCGCGGGGTGCCACGGGCCCGTCTTCGGGCCGTGCTGCGATCCCGGAACGAGAAAAAAACCCGCAGGCCGATGCCCGCGGGTCTTCATGTTCGCGCTGTTCGATTCTTCGCGCGGCCTCAGGCCTTCGCGGCCTCGGCCCGCATCCAGGAGGGCTGGGGGGCCTTCTCGTCGCTGGGCTTCACGTGAACCTTGCGGCCGCGGAAGATCACCTTGCCCTCGGCGACCGAGTACAGCGTGTCATCCGACCCGCGGAGCACGTTGAAGCCGGGGAGGAAGGGCGTGCCCACCTGGCGGACGATGATCGAGCCGGCCTTGGCCGCCTCACCGCCGTAGAGCTTGATGCCGCGGTACTGCGGGTTGCTGTCGCGCCCGTTCTTGGTCGAACCCTGGCCCTTTTTGTGTGCCATGACAAAAACCTCTTTCAAGCGGGGCAGGGCCCCGGGTGGTCTGGGAGTAGGGTGGGAAGCGTAGACCTCTGCCCCGCGGGCGTCTACCGGCCTTAGTCGGGCCTGGAACCGAACACCCACCGCCCAGAAGTGGGGGAGGCGGCTCGACTTACCGCATCACCCAACGCTTCTCGATCAGCTCGAACGGCCGGGCCCCCTGGCCCCGCACCTCGCCCGTGGGCTGGTACCGCAGCATCAGGGTCTTTCGGAGCGTGACCTTTACCGGCTTACCCGTCTTCGCGTCCCGCTGCTCGATCGTCTTGGTCTCGCCGCTGAAGCCCGCGCCGTAGACCTCCATCTCACTGAACCGCAGGGTTGTCGCCGGGAACACCACCAGCCCGTCCTTCGCGTTGCCCTCACCCTGCAGCAGCATGCCCACGATGCTGATCTGGTCCTGGATCAGCTCGTTGTTGAGGCTGTCGAGGATCGCCCGGGTCACCGCCGCGGGCACCTCACGCCCCGACCGCACAACCTCGCCCTTGTCGTTGCACATCTCAAACGAGGGCGTAAAGAGCATGTCCTTGCCGCTGGTGTTGGTCACGGTGTACGTGAGGTAGAAGTACCCCTTGGGCCCCGTGCCATCATCGACGCTGGCGTACCGCAGCGGCCCGGGCTCAACGGTCAGCTCCCACTTGCGCGGGATCGGGTCCGGCTCGGGGCCCATGCCCATCGAGACGCCCATCCCGACGAGCCCGACCACCGCAACGGCAAACGCCGCAACGACTTGAAGGAGCGAGCGCCGCGAATGAAGGGTCTGTGTCGCCATGGTGATGATCCTTGCTACAAAGTCTGCCGCCCGCCGCCGGGCCGACCAGTCTAATGGCGGATTCCCGCCCGTCAAACCGACGTACCGTTGCGCACCGTGAGCGTTTCGGTTCCAACTCCCGCCCCAACAGGCCGCCCCCACGCGGTCAGGATATCCCCCGACCTGGCCCTGGCCGCCGCCTCCCGCCTCGTTTCCCAAGCCAGCAACGACATCGACTCCGCCGCCCGCCGCCTGGTTGCCTCTGCCCCCACCCACGGCATCGACCTGTCCCTCATCTGGGCGACCCTCGACCCCCAACGACCCAAGAAGCGCGTCCGCCAGGCCTGCCTCGCCGTCCCCGGCGCAGGGCGGACGGCCATGCTCTTTGTCAGCGAGCCCGCGCCCGACGGCGACTTCGGCGACCCCCGCCAGGCCCTCGCCGAGCGGGTGGCGGTGCTCGACGCCGCATGCGACCACCTGGGCCGCGAGCCCAGCAAGCGGGTGCAGATCGCGCAGGCCCTCCCTGACCCGGCCGAGCCCTGGTTCGTGGAGGCACTCACGTCCGCCGGCTTCACGAAGGTCGGGCACCTCGCGTACCTGCGGCGTCCCGCCGGCGCCGTGCCGCGCTCCAAGCCCTACGCCTTGCCCGACGGCATCACCCTGACGCGCGTGTCCGACCTCCCCCAGGCCAGGGCTCAGGCGCTGCTCGTCGAGGCGATGGACCGCTCCTACCTCGACACGTTCGACTGCCCTGAACTCTGCGGCCTGCGCGCCACCAAGGACATCCTCGCCTCCCACCGCGACACCGGCGCCTACGACCCCACCTGCTGGTGGCTCATCTACAAAGACGCCGCGCCCCACGGCTGCGCACTCTTCAGCCCGGTCCCTGACGCGGGCTCGTGCGAGCTTGTCTACCTCGGGCTCTCCCCCGAGATCCGGGGGCTCGGCCTCGGCCGACACCTGCTCACGCTGGGGCTGGAAGAGATGCGCGCCCGCCACGCCTCGTGGCCGATGACCCTCGCCGTGGACCGCCGCAACACGTCCGCGCTGCACCTGTACGCGGGCCTCGGATTCCGGAGCTTTGGGGAGAGGATTGCGTTCGTGCGGCCGGTGCGGGAGGTTGCGCGCTGAGGCTCGGATGAGCGACCGTTCACACGCAGTTTGCTCACCTCTTACCCACACCGATTCTCCACGAAGGTGCGTAAGTTTTTCTTCACTGTGCTAAGTCGTTGCGGCGCACATGCCAGACACCGACACCCTCGACGCGCCCCCGTGTTGATGGACGCACAACCCATTGCTTCGCGCCGGGCCTTCGCGTACCTTGGCCCCCGCTCTGACCGCGAGCAGCGAAGCTCCGGTTGGGGGGATTCAAAGGCCAAGGACTGGCCGCCGTCTCGACGCGCGACCGGGGTTCAAGCCCCGTTCGAGCCCCGCAACGACAGGGCAAAGGCCAGGCCGCTCTCGCGGCCAGCTGTCTCCGCGCCGCGACGTTCGTGAAGGACTCTCCACAGTTCCAGGCCCCGCCGGGCGTTCTGCCCGCCCTGTCAGGATGGACACCAGGGCGGCAAGGGTCGTGCTCCGCGCTGACCACCGGCGATCAGGCCAGTCAGGTTTTCGGTCCGCTGAGAGGATGGCTCGTGGAGACGGGCATGACCACCAAGACTCGGGCAGAGGCAGTCAGCACCACCCAGGAGAACAACCGCCCCCGCGGCTTCGCCGCCGTCAACGACCGTGTCGAGCAGGTCTGGAAGCGACTCGAGATGGACCTGGGCCAAGAGAAGATCCAGCGCTACTTCTCCGGCCAGACCCTGCTGGCCCTCAAGGACAACCGCCTGGAGGTCACCGTCGCCTCCGGCCTTTCCGCCCGGATGCTCAGCACGCAGTTCGGCGAGAGCCTCCGGCGCGCCGCCACCCCCGACGCGGGCGCGGAGGTCCAGGTCGACTTCCAGGTCGACCGCAACGCCTTCGAGACCCGCCCCGCCCCCGCGCCGCCCAAGGCCCAGCCCCGCCACCGCCCCGCGCCCCGCCCCACCGCCCGCTACCGCTTCGACAACTTCATCGTCGGCGCCGCCAATAAGCTCGCCCATGCCGCCGCCCTCCGCGTCGCCGAGGAAGAAGGCCCCGCCGCCCCGCTCTTCATCCACGGCAGCTGCGGCTTGGGCAAAACCCACCTCCTCAACGCCATCGCCGCCCGCTTCGCCGAGCGCCGCCCCGGCGCGCACGTCAAGTACACCACCGCCGAGGCCTTCACCAACGAGTTCATCAACGCCCTGCGCACCGGCAAGGTCGACAACTTCCGGAAGGCCTACCGCAAGGTGGACCTGCTCTGCATCGACGACGCCCACTTCCTGTCCAACAAGGAAGCGACCCAGACCGAACTGCTCTACACCCTCGACGCCATCGGCCTCGACGGCGCCCGCCTGGTGCTCGCCAGCGACGAGCACCCGCGCGAGATCCGCAAGATGAGCGACAAGCTCATCTCCCGCTTCATGGCCGGCGCCGTCGTCAAGGTCGAGACGCCCGACGACGAGCTCCGCCCGCGCCTGCTCCGCCACCTCGCCCAGGGCCGCGCGATGAGCCTGGACGACGCCGCCCTCAAGCTCCTCTGCGAGCGCAGCGCCCGCTCTGTGGGCTCGCTGGGCGGCTTCGGCGGCTCGGTCCGCGAGCTCGAGGGCCTGCTCATCCAGGTTGAGGCCGTCCACCGGCTCTTCCCCGAGAGCAGTGGGGGGGACGTCATCGGCGTGGGCCTCGTGCGACGCGCCCTGGGCCTGTCCACCGAGGAAGGCCGCGACAACACCCCCGCCCCGGCGCTCCGCCCCCGCCGCCCCATCGCCGCCTCCACCATCGTCGCCGAGGTCTGCCGCTCGCTGGGCGTCGACCTCTCCGACTTCATGGGCAAGGGCCGCCACCCCCGCGTCGTGCTCGCGCGCTCGGTCACCAGCTTCATCTGCCGAAAGCTCACCACCCTCAGCTTCCCCGAGATCGCCCGCGCCATGGGCCGCGGCAACCACTCCACCGTTATCACCGCCCACCGCCGCATCGAGCGCGACCTTCCCAAGAAGGACACCCTTTCCGCGGACCTCGCCCCCGCCCACGCCGGCTGCACCCTCATGGAGCTCATCGACGCCCTCAGCAAGCAGATCGTCCGCAACGCCTCGGGCATGTGACTTCGAGAAGCACCCAACGCGGCCCCGGGGACCCGGGAGCGGTTGAATCGGTTGGCACGGACGGCCTCCGGCCCGCTCCCTGGTTCCCGGGGCCGCCTTCGCGCCCCGGGGATGCACTACGCTTCCGACATGTCCGCCATCGAAATCCCCCTCTCCCGCCCCGACATCACCGAGCTCGAAGAGCAGCTTGTCCTGAGCGTGCTCCGCTCAGGACGCCTCGCCCTGGGCCCCGTGACCGAGCAGTTCGAGACGCTGGTCGCCACCCGGGCCGACTGCCGCTACGGCGTCGCCGTGTCCTCCGGCACCTGCGGCCTTCACCTGGCCCTGCTCGCGCTCAACATCCGCCCGGGCGACGAGATCATCACCACGCCCTTCTCCTTCATCGCCTCTTCCAACGTCATCCTGATGGTCGGCGCCAAGCCCGTGTTCGTGGACATCTGCCCCAAGAGCCTCAACATGGACCCCCGCGCCCTTGAGGCCGCCATCACGCCCAAGACCCGCGCCATCCTCGCGGTCGAGACCTTCGGCAACCCGATGCACATGGACACGTACGCCGCGATCGCCGCGCGTCACGAGATCCCGCTGATCGAGGACTGCTGCGAGGCCCTGGGCGCCACCCACAAGGGCCGCCCCGCCGGCCACTTCGGCCGCGTGGGCGTCTTCGGCTTCTACCCCAACAAGCAGATTACCACCGGCGAGGGCGGCATGATCGTCACCGACGACCAGCGCCTCGCCGAGATGTGCCGCTCCCTCCGCAACCAGGGCCGCGCCCTGGGCTTCCGCCAGGAGGCCGGCGGCGCCCCCAAGGGTTCCTGGCTCCACCACGAGCGCCTGGGTTACAACTACCGCATGAGCGAGGTCTCCGCGGCGATCGGCGTCGCCCAGATGCGCCGCCTCGACGAGATCGTCGAGAAACGCCAGAAGGTCGCCCAGATGTACATGGACCGCCTGGGCGGCCACTCCCACCTCATCCTGCCCACCATCGACCCCAACTCCGAGATGAGCTGGTTCGTCTACGTCGTCCGCCTTGAGCCCAGCTACACCGGCGAGGAGCGCGACCGCATCATCCGCGGCATGCGCGCCAACGACATCGGCGCGAGCGACTACTTCCCCTGCATCCACCTCCAGCCCTTCTACCAGGACCAGTTCGGCTTCCGCCCCGGCATGTTCCCCATCGCCGAGTCGGTCTCGCAGCGCACCATCGCGCTGCCCTTCTTCAACGACATGACCGCGCGCCAGGTGGACGCCGTGGCGTCCACGCTTGAACTGCTCATCAAGAAGGAAAACCTGACGCGGGCGTGAGGGCGGTTCGCGGGGCTACGCCGCCCTGGTCCCCATCACAAAGTTCCGCGTCATATCGCTGAACGTCAGCGTCGCGTACCCGTTTGCGTCCTCCTCCGCCGTCCCCGACACGCCCCACGGGTTGCGCACCACGTACCGCCCCACGCCGTCGACCAGCTCCACCCGCACCAGCGTGTACGCGTGCCCGCCCACCAGGCTCGGCGGGTTCACCACCGTCGCCAGCGTCACGGCCCAGCCCTTGTCCAGTGCCGTGGACATAAGCCCGAAGAACGCGCTCTCGCTGGTCCCCATCCAGAAGTCCACCGACGCCACCCCCAGCGCCGTGTACGCCTCGCTCATCCAGCCCGACGCGATCGACGCGTACTTGTTCTCGCCCTCGCGGAAGTACGCGAACGCCTTCTCCATCACCGGCGCCCACACCGAGCCAAGCTCGCCCGGGTGCGCGTACCCGTACCCGCCGTACGGCCCCGACGGCACCTCGTTCGACACGCGCACATACACCGGGTAGCTGCCCTCGTAGTACCGCACGGCGTACGTCCCGTCCCCCAGGTCCACCGCCGAGTTCAGCAGCACCCCGGGGCTGTGCTCCGCGAACGCCGCGAGCGACGCCAGGAAGTAGCAGTCGCCCACGCCGCCCTGGTTCACATCCGCCATCACGGGCCCCGCCCCGAACAGCGAGGCGTTCAGCGTCTGCACGGGCCCCGAATCGCCGGGGTTCGGCAGGCTCGCGCCCAGGGCCTTGCTCACCCCGCCCGCGTACCCGCTCACCCGGTTGACGACGCCCGTCCCGCTGAAGGCGTCCGTGCTGTCGATCCACACCCGCACATCCTGCCCGGCGCTCGTCACGCTCGTGGGCGCGTTGTTGATGCCCACGATCGTCGTCCGCACCGTCACCGACGACGCGACCGTGATCGAGGCGCTCCCGGCCCGGTCGTACACGAACAGCGACTGCGGCGCCGCCAGCGTCCCCAGCGCGACCCCCCCCGACATCAGCGTGAGCAGCCCCCCGTTCTGAGAGATCGACACGCTCTCCCCCACCCCCGTCAGCGTGATGACGGCCTCGCTCCCGTACCGCGTCTGCACCGACATCCCCTGCGTGATATTGGGCCCAGTCAGCAGCCCGGCCATCGACGTCTCCAGGCCCATCACCGCCGCGCTGCTGCTCACCGCCGCGTTGCCCGCCACCACCCGGTACACGTACCCCGTCCCCGGCGTGAGCCCGCTGTCCTCATACCCCCGCGCGAAGCGGTCCAGCACCGCGACCGTCTGGAACGGGCCCTGCTCGCCCGTCGCCCTCGACACCGTGTACGTCACCGTCGCGGGGTCCAGCCCCGTCCACGACAGTGACACCGACGTCTCTGAAGCCAGCGCCGTCACCGAAGGCGTGCGGAGCTGCACTGCCACCGCCGCGCTCGCGGACGCCTGCGACACGTTCGCCGCCCCCATCGCGACCACTCGGTACGAGTACACCGCGCCCGAGACTGCCGACACGTCCAGGTACGCCGCCGCTGCACCGCCCTCCACCTTCGCGTGCAGCCTGTGCGCCCCTCCGTTCACCGACCGCATGATCAGGTAGCTGGTGTTCGCCGGCTCGTTGTCCGTCCACGTCACCTGCACGCCCGACAGCCCCGCCGTCGCCGTGATGTTGGTCGCCGCGGCCATCGGCGTGAGCACCTGCGCACGTGTCGATGACGCCGACACCCCCGCCGCGTTGAACGCCCGCACCTCATACTGGTAGAGCCTGTTCCCCTGCACCGGTGTCTGGAAGCTGAGCTGGTCCGGCGAGCCGATGCTGGCGATCGTCGCCATGGCCCCGCCGTCCACCGACCGCAGCACCTGGTACCCCCCCGCCCGGATGGACGCCTCCCAGTTCAGCGTCACCATCCCTGGTGAGGCCAGCACCGCGCTCAGCCCTTGCGGAGCCGCGGGCGCCGTCGTCACACCCACCCCCGACAGCAGCGTCCGGCTCTCCAACGCCTCAAACGGCGTCGCCGACCAGCCGCGCCACAGGGCACGCCCGCCGACCATCACCAACGCCTGGGCCGCTCGCATCGTCTGCTTCACAGGAGGTTCCTCCGCACCTCCAATGTCCGTTTCCCACCCCCGGCAACGCCACCAAACCCCCTCCCAACCCCTTGCCGGGGCCCGCCTTGCCCACCCATCCTGCCCAGCCGCGCCAGACCGACCCCTTGCCAGACGCCCCCTGCCGGCCAATACTTCAGGCCCTGCCCACTCCCGGGCAGGCCAGCTTTTGAGGTGTGGTGATGCCCTACGTCTGTGCAATGACCGGTAAGAAGACCTCCCGCGGCATGAAGCGCGCCTGGCGCGGCCAGGCCGTCTCCAAGGGCGGCTTCGGCCTCAAGCCCACCGGCATCACCCGCCGCACCTTCAAGCCCAACCTCCAGACCCTCACCGCGCTGGTCGACGGCGTCCCCCAGCGCGTCAAGGTCTCCACCAAGGCCATCCGCACCGGCCTGGTCGTCAAGCCCCTCAAGCGCAAGTACGGCTACACCCGCCAGCAGAAGGCCGCCGCGGGCCACTGAGCCAGCATCCAACGCACGACCCAAAGGGCGGCCCACGGCCGCCTTTTTTCATGCTCCAAACTCCCGCGCCGTGCGATATCGATCACCAAGTGCCTGTTTCGTGATCGATATCCGGCGCGGATATCGATCATCTTCAGCGTCTGTTTGGTTCGTCGCCCAGGCCTAGCCCTCCGGCACGATCGAAATCTTCCCGTCCCGTTCCAGCACCGCGTACCGCACCTGCTCCAGCCGCTCCAGCCCGTGCCCCTGCCGCGCCGCCTCCATGATGTCGTCCTCGTCGATCCGCTCCTTGTCCATCCGGTCCTTCAGCAGGGCGCCCCGCTCCACGATCACCATCGGCACCCCCTCGATCACCCGCTCCGCCCCGCGGCTCTTCTGCTTCACGACCGACAGCACCACGTTGATCGCCACGAACGTGAGCACCAGCAACGCCGAGTGGGTCAGCGAATGGTCGTCGTCCACCAGCGCTTCCTGCACCGTCTCGCTCACGACCAGCAGCAGCAGCAGATCAAACGGCGTCGCCTCGCCCAGCGTCCGCTTCCCCGACAGCCGGAAGACCACCAGCAGGAACGCGTACAGCACCACCACGCGGATCACCGCATCCATAACCCATCCCCTTCAGGGCAGGCAGAACTGCTCGAACCGCAGCGCGCCCGCCCCTCCCGCCCCCGACGACAGCGACCCCTTCAGCGTCCCCACCTTCTCCACCTTCGCCCACAGGCTTACCTCCACCGGCTCTCCCGCCCGCGCCGGCCTGAACCACAACTCCACCGCCCCCGGGCGCGACCGCTGCTCCGCCGGTTCGGGCACCACGCGCTCAAGCTCCACGTGCGCGAGGTAGCCCTCTCCCACCTCCAGCAGCACCGCCCCGCCGCCGAGGGTCTCCACTGTCACCCGCAGTTCGATCCGGTCCTGGAACCGCACCACGCGGTCATACTTCAGCGTGAGGCCTTCGGCGTGCAGCGTCCGCCGGCTCAGGGGCCCCTTCCCAAACGCCCCCGCCATCGAGGCCCCCAGGATCAGCGCCGTCACGACCCACGCCGCCCGCTGGAGCTTCCACTCCCGCCGCTGCTGCGCGGCGTGCCCCTGCCCGGCGTGCTCGAGCTGGCGTTCCATCAGACCCCCATCCGGGGACGCCGGCCGCAAGCCCGTCTAAACCCGCGTTCAATCCATGCTTGCCCCGGCTGGGATTCGCGCCGCCCGCCCTTCTAAACTCCCCCCGGCATGAAGAAGTGCGACCAGTGCGACAGCGAGGCGACCGTCCACGAGGTGACCGTGCGCAACGGCGTCAAAATCGAACGCCACCTCTGCGAGTCCTGCGCCGCCGCCCAGGGCATCGCCACCCAGGCCACCAGCCCCCTCAACGAGATCATCAAGCATTACGTGCTCTCCCACGGCCTCACCCCCAGCGCCCCCGTCACCGGCCGCGCCAGCGCCTGCCCCACCTGCAAGACCACCTTCAACGAGTTCCGCCAGCACGGCCTGCTCGGCTGCCCCGACTGCTACCGCGCCTTCGAGTCCCAGCTCGGCCCTCTCCTTGAACGCGCCCATGACGGCGGCGTCAAGCACGCCGGCAAGCTCCCCAAGCGGCTCATGGGCGTCACGACCACTCCCCAGCCCGCGCCCGCCCGCCCGGCCGTCACCCTTGACGACCGCGAGGCACGCCTCCGCAAGATCCGCCGCCAGCTCCAGAGCGCCATCGCCGCGGAAAAGTACGAAGAGGCCGCCAAGCTCCGCGACGAGCTCAAGAAAATCAGCGAGCCCGGCACCGGCACCCCCGGCCCCGCCTAGGACCCGCCCATGACCGGCCCTTACTACGACCCCAAAAGGCCCATCCCCGCCTTCGACACCACCACCGAGTGGCTCCGCGGCGAGGGCGAACACTTCGACGTCGTCCTCTCCTCCCGCGTCCGCCTCGCCCGCAACCTCGCCGGCGTCCCCTTCGCCGCGAAGGCTTCCAAGCGCGACCGCCTCGCCACCCTCGACGCCTGCCGCAACCAGATCCTCCGCGCCTCCATTTCCGAGCGCATCGTCTGGGTCGACCTGCACGACGCCCCGCTCCTGGACCGCTCCCTCCTCGTCGAGCGGCACCTCATCTCTAAGCAGCACAGCAAGGGCAAGCCCGGCAGCGGCTCCCCCGGCGAAGACCCCCGCGCCGTCGCCGTCTCCATCCCCGACGAACGCCTTGCCATCATGATCAACGAGGAGGACCACCTCCGCATCCAGGGCATCCGCAGCGGGCTCGCCCTTTCCGCCGCGTGGCGCGACGTCGACCAGGTCGATGACAAGCTCGAGTCCGGCCTCGACTACGCCTTCTCCCCGCGCTTCGGATACCTCACCGCCTGCCCCACCAACGTCGGCACCGGCCTGCGCATGAGCGTCATGCTCCACCTCCCCGGCCTGCGCCTCACCGGCGAGATCGACAAGGTCAAACGCGCCGCCGAGGGCATGAACCTCGCCGTCCGCGGCTTCTACGGCGAGGGCTCCGACGCCGTGGGCGACCTCTTCCAGGTCTCCAACCAGACCACCCTCGGCAAGACCGAGGCCACCATCCTCCACGACCTCGAGAACCAGATCATCCCCCGCGTCGTCGAGTACGAGCGCGAGTCCCGACGCGACCTGCTCAGCAAGCGCCGCAACGTGATCGAGGACTCCGTCTGGCGCGCCTGGGGCCTGCTCACCTCCGCCCGTCTCCTCACGACCGAAGAAGCGATGCAGGCACTCAGCCTCGCGCGCCTGGGCTGCCTGCTCGGCATCCTCAAGCAGGCCGACCAGAAGCTCATCAACCAGCTCATGCTCCTCGTACAGCCCGCCCACCTCCAGCGCGTCCTCGGCCGCGACCTCGACCAGGACCACCGCCGCTTCGCCCGCGCCAGCCTCGTCCGAGGCCGCCTCGACCCCAAGTCGCTCTAACACTCCTCCCCCGGCTCTGCGGGGGAGGTGCCGAGGCTCTGCGAGGCGGAGGGGGCGCTTCATTCCTCGGCATACGCGTCCGATAATCGAAGATCCCACACAACTCGTGGCCCCCACGCAACTCAGCCGCGCTCAGCCGGTTCAATCTCCGTCCCCGAAAACGGAGCGTCACATGAAGAACCTGCTGTGCCTCGCCGCGACCCTCTCCCTGCCCGCCGCATCCCACGCGACCATCGTCTTCGACTCATTCACCGCCCCCTCCTCCACTCGCGTCGTCGTGCTGTCACACGACGCGAACGAGAGTTCCAGCACGCACGAGCTCCCCGGAGGGTTCGAGTCAGAGTCACAGAGCGGCCACGCCATTACCCTCGCCGGCACCGACAGGCACATCACGCAGATCGAGGCCAAGATGGCGGCGCTCCGTATTTCGTTCGTGAACTCTGGCTCCGTGAGCTTCGCGACCACCCTGCGGATCTACAGCCTCAACGCGGGGGTCCCCAGCTCGCTCCTCTGGGAGGGAACGACCGACGTCCTCACCCTCAACTTCAACAGCTCCGGCTATGTCGAGGCGCCGATCGTCTTCACCCCCAACATGGTCCTCCCCGACTCCTTCGCCGTCGCGTTCTCGCACAGCAGCATCTCGCCAACCACCGACTGGCTCCCCGGGACCGCGGCCAAGTCTGGCTTCCCCACCCTCGGCTCCTCAAGCCCCAACTGGTTCTTCCAGGACACCGCCTCCGGCGTGTGGGACTTCTACCCCAACTCCGTCGAGCAGTCTCTCCAACTCCGCATCACCGCCATCCCCGCTCCCTCCGCCATGCTCCTGAGCCTGGCTCTCCTCGCAGGTGCCCATCGCCGCCGGGCGCGGTAATCTCCGCCCCCGTGCCCCAGTTCCAGTGGCCCCCCAACCCGCTCCCCGAGCAGGACCTCGGCCCCCCTTCCGCGCCGGGCTACTGGAAAACCCCCCTCCGCACCGAGCCCGAGCCTGAGCCCAAGCCCGAGCCCGCACCCCTCACCTCACCACCTCCCCACCCCTTCACCTCCTCTC
>JAEYTB010000301.1 GCA_023434205.1 Planctomycetota bacterium
CATCGACCCCAACCTGCCCCCCGGCGCCATCGTGAACCCCGGCACGCGCACCCTCCAGGACCCCAACCGCATCTTCGCCGTGGACCCCCAGCAGGAAGCCCGCTTCCAGCAGCTCGCCCAGCGCCTCGCCCGCCTCGAAGCGCAGCTCACCGAGAGCAACGACCGCCTCCTCCAGAACCTCGGCGAAGCCCGCCAGGTCGGCGACACCAACCAGCGCATCGAGCGCCTCGCCGGCGTGATGCAGCAGGTCCTGCTCCAGAACCGCGTGATGCTCCAGTACCTCACCGAGACCCGCGTCGCCCTCACCGGCCAGGTCTCCCAGGGCAACACCGGCGCCAACCAACCAGACCTGCGCCCCGGCGAGACCGTCCCCGGCAGCATCGGCCGCGACCCCACCACCCCCAACCAGCCCGACGTCGCGCCCAACACCGCCCCCGGCCGCACCAGCCAGCCCGTCCGAAGCACCGACCCCAACAACCCCACCTCCCCCTCCACCCCGACCAACACCCCCGGCACCACCAACCCCACCTCGCCGCCCCCTTCACCCCCCACCTCTCCCAGGTAACCACAACCCGCTAACACCCCCCCAGCATGCGCGTCACTTCCTGCAAAGGAGGCCGCGCATGCTGTCCATTCTCGCCCTCTCCGCCGCCACGCTCGCGCTCAACCCCACCCCGAACTTCACCGTCCACGAGTGGGGAACCTTCACCAGCTTCTCCGGCCACGGCGGGGGAGCCATCCCCTACCACATCCTCATCGCCGAAGACCTCCCCCCCTTCGTCCAGGCCCGCTTTGTCGGCGGACGCTGGCTCAGCGCCGACTCGCCCGAGTTCACCAAGGCCGCGCTCCACGCCACGCAGCGCATGGAAACCCCCGTCATCTACTTCCACGCTCCCCGCGAGATGGAAGTCTCCGTGCAGGTCCGCTTCCCGATGGGCCTCATCTCCGAGGTCTACCCGCCCGTCACCGCCTTCCTCCCCGAGTCCCTCCCCCTCCCATCCATCCCCGCCGCGGGTTCCAGCGTGCGCTGGGACAACGTCCGCATCGTCCCCAACGCAACCGCCGGCACCCCCGCGCTCCAAGACGCAGGAACCTCGCACTACGCCCACGCCCGCAACACCTCCGGCGACCCCGTCCACGTCTCGCACCAGGGCGTCGAGCACACCGAACGATTCCTCTTCTACCGCGGCGTGGGCAACCCCGACCTCAAGGTCAGCGCCTCCGCGCTGGGCAGCGACAAGCTGGTCCTCAACAGCGGCGCAGGCCCGCTCGACGCCTTCATCCTCGAGAACCTCCGCGGCGAGCTGCGCTTCAGCTTCCACCAGAACCTCAGGCCCGGCGTCGAGGTCACGATCCCCGCCAAGCCCGGCAGCCAGGCCGACCTCGAAGCCGCCATGACCCGCGCCCTCGCCCGCGCCGGCCTCCACGACGACGAAGCCGCCGCCATGGTCGCCACCTGGAAGCACCACTGGTTCACCGAAGAGGGCACGCGCATGCTCGTCATCCTGCCGCAGAGCCTGATCGACTCCGTCCTCCCGCTGACCATCACCCCCACGCCCGAACGCACCACCCGCGTCTTTGTCTCACGCCTCGAAGTCCTCACCCCCGAACGTCAGGCCTGGATCGAGACGCAGCTCAAGAAGCTCGCCGAAGACCCCAACTCGACCGAAGCGGAAGAACAGCTCAAGAGCCTCGGACGCTTCCGCGCGCCCGCCGTCGAGTACGCGAAAACCGCGCTCCTGCTGCGTGAGGGGTGCTGAACAACGCCGCGTGCGGTACGCTGGTCGCCCAAGGGGTTTTTCCTGAGCAGCACGACTTCCGATCACGCCCACATCCCCCCCGAGCCCGGCCCGATGGACATCGCCGCCGCGGCCCGCGGGGACCGCCGCGCCTGGGCCGTCCTCTACAACCACTACGCCCCCATCATCCACTCGCTCCTCCTGCTGTCCATCGCCCGGCGCGACGCCGACGAGCTCACCCATGACGTCTTCCTCAAGGCCATGTCCAAGCTGGCGGACCTCCGCGAACCGGCCGCCTTCGGCGCATGGCTCTGCCAGATCGCCCGGAACGAAGCCATGACCTGGGCACGCCGACAGCACACCGCGCACCTCAAGCTCGCGCACGTCGCCGCGGAAGCCCCGGCCGCGCACAGCCCGCAAGCCCCCCCGCCGCTCGACAGCGAGCGCGTCCTCCAGCTCCTCCGCCAGCTCCCCGAGGCCTACCGCGAGACGCTCGCCCTCCGCCTCATCGCCGGCCTCACCGGCCCCCAGATCGCCTCCGCCACCGGCCTCACGCACGCCTCCGTGCGCGTCAACCTCTGCCGCGGCATGGCCATGCTCCGCGAAGCCCTCGCCGCCCTCGAACCAAAGGGGGCCGCACAATGAACCAGCACGAACCGCCCTTGACCCCGCACGAGCAGTACCTCTGGGACCGCACCGGAACCCCCGACCCCACCACCGCGCAGCTCGAACACGCCCTGCGCCCGCTCCGCTTCTCCGGAACGCTCCACCCACCCGCGGAGCCCGCCCGCCGCTGGCTCCGCCCCCTCGCCCTCGCCGCGGCGGTCGCGCTCATCAGCCTTGGCGCCTGGATGAGCCTCCGCCACCAGAGCCCGCGCACCGCCCCGCCCGCAACAACCCCGACGTGGACCGTGGCCTCCAGCGTCGGCAAGGTCCACCTCAGCGACCCCGTCGCGGTCAAGGCCGCCGCCACCGAGCGGACCCTCTCCACCGACGAATCCGGCCGCGCCGTGCTCGCCTGCGGAGAGCACTCCACCGTGAACGTGGAGAGCAACACCCGCATGCGCTTCGTCGACGGCGACCCGCTCCACCCCTGGGTCTCGCTCGCCAGCGGCTCGCTGTTCACGCAGGTGTCCGCGAAAGACCGGCCCGTGCTGGTCGGCGTGCCCGGGGGCTCCATCGCCATCCGCCCCGGCGCCGCCGCGTCCATCTCCGTCGACGAGCAGTCGGGCTCCGCGCACACCACGTGCAAGCGTGGCGAACTCCACATCGCCTGGAGCGACCGCCAGACCCGGGTCCTGGGCCCGGCGACCTGCGCCATCACCCGCGACCTTGGCCCCGCGCTCCCGCTGCCCGCGTCGATGAGCCCCGCCGCGTGCGGCGTGGTCGAGGAGCTCGCCGGCCTGCTCGCGTACGGCGCCAAGTCCCCCAAGCAGGCCGACGACATGCTCCGCACGTTCCTCGCGGGCGCGACCCGCGAGCAGGCCCCCCTGCTCTGGAACCTCCTCTGGCGCGTCGAGGGCGACCAGCGCCGCGCCGTCCGCGACCGCCTCGCCTTCCTGATCAAGCAGCCCAAGATGCACCCCGACGCCGTCCTCAAGCTCGACCCCGCCGCCATGGACGCCTGGTGGAGGGCGTCGGTCGAAGCAGCGTCGGGCGGGTGACACCCGGAACTTCACGGCGTTTCAAGCGTGAGCCGAGCCCCATTCTCGTCGTAGAAGCACGCCCCGAAGGTCCCCGTTGCCAGGTCATACTCCCAGGCCGAGTCCACGGAACCTTGACCGGGCTCCACGACGGCGCTGCTGTTGTTCACAGGGTTCACCGGCGCAGCCTTGAAGTACCCGTCCTTCACCATCGGCCCCCATCCATCCCGCACAAGGTCGGGGTAGCGGCCGTTCCTGGCGTTGTAAAGCTCGATCTGGTTCTGGATCGACTTCACCTGCGCCCGCAGATTGCCCTGGATCGCGTCTTCCCGCGTACTCTCGTTGCCGAACACAAGCTGGCGCTTGGCCTCCATCGCCCCGCCCAGCACCACCTCCATCATCACCGTCAGACTCACCCCCGCGGCCTCCGACATCTTGACCGCATCCTGCATCCGGCCGCCCATGTCAGCCACATCGATGACCTTCCACCCCGACGCGGTCTTCTCGAGCGTCAACTCGAGGGTCAGCAGCGTCGGCGTCGATGCAGCAGGCCGGGAGGCGGTCGCCCGCGCCTGATTGCCGCGGACCTTGACGTTGGTCGTCGTAACCCACCCCTTCGACTGCTTGGGCACGTGCGGGTAGTTCAGCATGGACTTGAACAGCACGCTCACCATCTGCTGCACGTACGCCTTATCCGGCCCGTTCAGCCCCGAGTACCCCGCCCCGATGTACCGGCGCGCGAACGCATCCGGGTCAAAGAGATGGTCCACACCTCTCGCCACATCTTGGTCCGCGATGTACTCGTAGAACCGTTCCGCCGTCTGCTTCGCATCCAGCGAGCCGCCCGCACGCGACCCCGGCTTGCCCGCAACGGGCGGCGACGACTTCGCCGACTTGCCCTGGGTGCTCCGAGTCTCGGAAGGGTGCTTCTGGGTCGTCACCCGCTGCCCCACCGTCTCCTCCGGCCCCATCCCCGCCAGCACCATCACAGCCAGAACGCCAAGCCCAACGCGGCAGCACTTCATCATCTGCAAGCCTCCTCTTGGTCCTACCGCATCGACCACGCAGACATCCACCGACCGCTCCTCCAGCGTGGGAACACTCCGCCGTTGGAAAGCTGGCACACATCGGCGGCCTGCGCCGTCCAGCGCAGGTCCGCGAACCCTCGCCCCACACCGGCGACCGCCAGCAACCCCCGGGCAGGGGTCCGCCCACGATTCCGCCCGGCCCCAGCCAGAGCACATCCCCCTAGCCTCCCGCCGCCTGCACACCTACCCTTTGGCCCCCCGCCGGACTGGGTCTGTTCGTAGGTCCATCCGAGGGGCAAAGGGAAGACCCGCAATGGCCACGACCGGCACGATTACTCAGGTGATTGGTTCGACCTTCGACGCCCAGTTCCCGGAGGACCAGCTCCCGGACATTTACAACGCCGTCGAGATCAAGGCGCAGACCAAGGTCGGCGACCTCAACCTGGTCGGCGAGGTGCAGCAGCACCTCGGCGGCGGCCGCGTCCGCCTCGTCGCGCTGGGCTCCACCGACGGCCTCCGCCGCGGCATGGCCTGCACCGACACCGGCTCCCCCGTCTCCGTCCCCGTCGGCGAGGGCGTCCTCGGCCGCGTTTTCAACCTCCTCGGCCACCCCATCGACAAGGCCGGCCCCGTCAACGCCACCAAGTCCTCCCCCATCCACAAGTCCCCCCCCGAGTTCAGCCAGCTCAACCCCAACACCGAAATCCTCCCCACCGGCATCAAGGTCATCGACCTGCTCTGCCCCTTCGTCCGCGGCGGCAAGATCGGCCTCTTCGGCGGCGCCGGCGTCGGCAAGACCGTCGTCATCCAGGAAATGATCGCCCGCGTCGCCAAGAACTTCGGCGGCTACTCCGTGTTCGCCGGCGTCGGTGAGCGCACCCGCGAGGGCAACGACCTCTGGCGCGAAATGAAGGAAGCCAGCTACACCGACGAGAACGGCAAGACCGCCCACGTCCTCGACAAGGTGGCCATGGTGTTCGGCCAGATGAACGAGCCGCCCGGCTCGCGCCTCCGCGTCGCCCTCTCGGCCCTCACCATGGCCGAGGAGTTCCGCGACGCCTCCGGCAAAGAAACCCTGATGTTCGTCGACAACGTCTTCCGCTTCACGCAGGCGGGCTCTGAAGTGTCGGCCCTCCTCGGCCGTATGCCCTCCGCCGTGGGTTACCAGCCCACCCTCTCCACCGAGATGGGCCAGCTCCAGGAGCGCATCACTTCTACCGCCAAGGGCGCCATCACCTCCGTGCAGGCCATCTACGTGCCCGCCGACGACCTCACCGACCCGGCACCCTCCACCACCTTCGCCCACCTTGACGCGTTCATCGTGCTCGCCCGCGGCATCGCCGAGAAGGGCATCTACCCCGCCGTGGACCCGCTCGCCTCCACCTCGCGCATCCTCGACCCGCAGATCATCGGGCAGCGCCACTACGCGGTGGCCATGCGTGTCCAGCGCATCCTCCAGCGCTACAAGGACCTCCAGGACATCATCGCCATCCTCGGCGTCGACGAGCTCAGCGAAGACGACAAGCGGACCGTGTCCCGCGCCCGCAAGATCGAGCGATTCCTCTCCCAGCCCTTCCACGTCGCCGAGCAGTTCACCGGCTTCAAGGGCGTGGACAGCCCGCTCGAGACCACCATCGACTCCTTCGAGCGCCTCTGCAACGGCGAGGGCGACGACCTGCCCGAGGGCGCCTTCATGTACGTCGGCTCGCTCGACGACGCCAAGGCCAAGGCCGCCAAGATGGCCCAGGGCTGACCCAACCCGCACCACCGCGACCCCGAAGCGCCCGTCACCACGACGGGCGTTTTTCTTTATGCTCCGGCGCGTCCAGCACCCGCCGCCAACTCCAACCCCCAACGGTCCAGGGAGATCGCCATCCTCAAGCTGCCCGACCCAACACGCGCCACCCGCCGCACCCTCCTGACCGTCTCCATGGCCGTGCTCGCGATCGTCCTCTGGGCCTGGCTGGGACCCAAGCTCCTGCGGGCGCACCTCGTCGTAGACGCCCCCGCCGCGCCCGCCGACGCCGAGTGGACCTGCACCTGGGTCCGCGCCTCCAGCGGCCAGACCCACGGCAGCTACGTCAGCGTCGATCCCGACGCCCCGCGCATCCTCGAGATCGAAGTCTCCGGCTCGCCCCAGGCCGGCGGCACCTACTTCGACTTCTGGCTCTACGACGTCCGTTCCGACACGGGACACAAGCCCGACCTCGTGAGCCTCCTGGACCGGGGCGAGAACCCCGACGCGAAGGGGTGGAAGCCCTTCGAGCAGGGCCCCGGCATCACCTACACCGGCCCCGGCCCGGGGCGGCTCTCCATGCCGCTCGAAGGCCGGCACGCGCGCCTCGCGATCGCCCGCACGCGCTACGGCGGGCCTATCAAGGTGACGTACCGCGGCCACACGGTCGAAGAGAACACGTACGCGGCGTCCACGGTGCCGGCGACGATCATCATCCCGCCCATCCTCGCGACATGGCCCAGCGGGCGGATCGAGCAGCGGCTGCCCGTGTACGAACTGCGCGACCTCGCGCTCTCGTGGAAGTCCCCCCAGGGCGGCCCGGTCACGCTCGACGACCCGCGCATCGAGTTCCGCATCGGTGACTGGACAGTCTTCAGCCGCGGCGTAACGCCGGACACCAGCGCCGACGGGCGGATGTCCCTCCCCGCGTCGAACCGCGCCGGGGTTCCCGCGTTCGTCGCTGGCGTGCTGGCGACCTTCGGGCTCCTCGCCGGAGCGCTCGGAGCCGGGCTCGCGGCACGTCGGGTCGTGCCTTGGGTGCTGCGCAGTCGGTGGGCGGCGCCCGCGGCGGTCGCGGGTGTGGTGATCGCGGTACACGCGGTCCTCGCGGCGTACGTCCCGGTGCAGATCACCTCCGACGGCATGGACTACCTCGACGCCGCGGACCACCTCGCGCGCACGGGCACGTTCGACCGCTTCCCGCTCTACAAGGCCCCGGGCCTGAGCGTGCTGCTGGCGGGCGCGATGGCGGGGTGGGACGACTTCCTGGGCGCGTACGCGTGGATGCAGGCGGCGCTCGGGGTGCTGATGTCGCTGGGCACCTACCTGGTCGTGCGTTCCCGCGCAGGGCGAGCCTGGGCGCTGGGGGCGGCGCTCGTGGTCGGGCTGCACCCGTCGCTGCTCACGTACGAGACGCACCTGCTGCGCGAGCTGCCCTCCGCGGCGGTGCTGATCTTCGTCGCGCTGGCCATCATCCGCATCCGCGACGGGCTCGGCTCGGGCCGGACGTGGGGCTGGACCGTGGGGCTGGCCCTGCTGTGCGCCGCGGGGGCGTACCTCCGCGAGAACCTCCAGCTGCTCGTCCCGCTGGTGCCGCTGATCCTGCTGGTCCCCGGATCGGGGACGTGGAAGCAGCGTGCGGGCCGGGCGGTGGCGGTGGGCGTGCTGAGTCTGGCGTGCCTCACGCCGCGGGGCATGGTGATTTACAACGTGTACGGCAGCTTCAGCATGGTCTCGCCCAAGATCCAGGGGAACCGGCTGCTGGCGTCGTGGGTCAACCTGATCGCGGACACCAACGACCCGGCGCTGCTGACGCGCCAGCAGTACATCGAGTTCCGCAACACCGACCTCGCGAACCCGCTCAACGACTACGGGTTCACAGGCTGGATCCTCCAGAAGAGCCTGCTCGCCGCGCCGGAGAAGCGGGGCCAGGGGCAGGACTGGGTGACGAGCGAGGAGATCGGGCGCGAGTTCCTCGACGAGACCACGGCACGCGCCCCGCTGCGCGTGCTGGGCACGTCGGTCCGGGCGTTCATCAGCCAGCTCGGGCTGTGGAACGTGCAGACGGGCCGGATGAAGATATACGCGGGGTCGGATGAGTTTTACTCCTCCGCGCTCCGCGGCGAGCGCGTGCCCTTCGCCACCAACTACTCGCCCGGGACGCAGACCGTGCTGGGGGCGGACCGCATGCAGGCCAACGCCGGGGCGATGCAGGACCTCATCAAGCGGTCGCGCCGGAGCATCAAGTTCCTCGAAGACCGCCCGGCGACGCGCCTGTTCAACGAGTGGTTCTATGTGTCGCGGGCCCTGCGGCCCGTCGCCGCGTGGCTGTTCATCATCGGCGTTTGCGCGGCGGTCGCCCGGCGCGATGTGGGGCTGGCGGGCGTGGGCGCGATCGTGCTCCTGTCAACCTTCGGCGCGGCCTTCGTCGTGGGCACGCCAACCGACCGCTTCGGCGTCCCGTTCATCCCCATGGTCTGGAGCATCGCGCTGATCGTGGTGGCGCAGCTTGTCGCAGCGCGGCGCCGCAGACTCGCGGACCCCGCGCACTCCTCGGCCGGAGTCAGGTAACACGCCCCCAGGGCACCCCGCCGCTCCGCTGCGGCTCTTGCTTCAGTTCGCCGCGGGGGAGAGGAGCACCCCCTCCGCCTCGCAGAGCCTCGGCACCTCCCCCGCAGAGCCGGGGGAGGAGTAAGCAC
>JAEYTB010000142.1 GCA_023434205.1 Planctomycetota bacterium
TACGCCGAGATCGAGCGCCGCGTCCTCAACGGCGAGCAGGCGTACTACGTCGTCCCCGCCATCGACCCCACGCACACGGAAGGAGATGTCGTGGGGGAGGGCGCGGGCATCAGGGACCTGCGCACGGTGCACAAAGAGATGGAGGCCCGCTTCGCGCTGGTGCTCGGCGGCGTGCGCGTGGGCGTCGTCCACGGCCAGCTCTCCCGCAACTCGCGCGAGCCCGTGATGGAGCGCTTCCGCAGCGGCAAGGTCCAGGTGCTGCTCGCGACCACCGTGATCGAGGTGGGCGTCGACGTCCCCAACGCGACGCTGATGGTCGTCGACAACGCCGACCGCTTCGGCCTCGCCCAGCTCCACCAGCTCCGCGGCCGCGTCGGCCGCGGCAGCAAGGAATCCCTGTGCCTCCTGATCGGCGGCGATGTCCCAGGCGCCGCCGCCGACACCGCCGCGGCGGCCCAGCAGCGGCTCACGGTGCTCGAGAAGACCGCCGACGGCTTCGAGATCGCCGAGAAGGACCTCGAGCTCCGCGGCCCCGGCGAGCTCTTCGGCTCCCGCCAGTCCGGCCTGCCCCCCTTCAAGGTCGCCGACCTGATGCGCGACCGCGAACTGCTGGGCATGGCAAGACGCGACGCCGCGGCGTGGGTCGCCCGCTCGCCGCGGATGGACGGCGATGCGGACCGGCTGATCGTGCGACGGCTGGTGAAGGCGTTTGGGAAGGAGCTGGGGCTGGCGGACGTGGGCTAGCGTCGCGAAGGAGCCCATTCCAACTCGAAAGTCCAGGGATCATGATCCCTGGGCTTTGTGAGGCCCTCTCCAGCACCCGAACGTTGCGTCCTGAATAGCCGGAGCCTTGTGGCATCGCCTCTTTTGGGCCACGACCGACCGCTTCCCCGCCGGTGCAAACGGGACTGCCGCCCCTCTTGCCACTTCCCGCCTAGGGCGCGGTGCCGCACTCGGGGCAGCGGGCGCCGGCGGTGATGCCGCGCAGGTCATACAGGCATCGGCGGCACCGCCAGGGGTCGGGCTGGAAGGAGGGGCGCACGCGCTCGAGCACCCAGAGCGGGACGGCGATCATCGCGAAGATTCCTCCCAGGACCGCGGCCGCGAGCAGATCGCCCGAGATGGAGCTCGCGCGGGCGGCGCTGGGGCTCTGAGTGATCCAGGTGTGCGCGGCCGTTACCGCTCCGCGCACGAGCACGAACGCGGCGCCGAGGGTGCTCGCCCAGCGGGCCGTGAACCGCACGACCCAGAAGGGCCGCGTGCCGTCGGGCTTGTACTGGGCCCGCTCCGGCCGGGCCCGCGCAACGTACTCGCGGCGCTCCGCGGGCGACATCATGCGGAAGATGAGCGACTGGCGCGCTGCGCCGTCCCACGCCACCGCGAACACCCGCGCGACCCACAGCCCTTTGGGTGTCATCCACGGCGCGGGCGGTTGCGGCTCCGTGCTCATAAGGCCATGCTAGGAGGTTCTGGCGGGATCGCTGGAACAAAGGGGGCTGCCGCCCCTCTCGCGACTCCCGGCTGAAGCCAAGTCCCCCGCGCCCGCCGGCGACGGCAACGCCCCCGGGAACTTGGGCACGGGGGAGGGGGCCCAGGCTCTGCGGGCCCTCTCCCCGAGTGCCCAACCGGAGCCGGGGCTTCACGCCTTCCTGATGGAGGTGGGGGAGGGCGGCGCTGGGCAGTTGCTCGTGCGCACGGGCGCAACCGCGGCACTGGCAGGAAAGCTGCCAGCGGCACCCACCCCGTTCGTTCATCACTTACACCGTCCGCTTGATCGCCTCCACAATCCGCTGCGCCGTCCGCACGTTCGCGAACCCCGCCTCCGCGTCGATCGCGGGCTTCTTCCCCGTCCGCACGGCGTCCAGGAACTCCTTGATCTCCATCACGATCGGCTCGGCGTCATCGACGACCAGCTCTTCGATGTTCACGAGCTGGTCCCACTTCAGGCTCGTCAGGTCCGCGCCCTTCGCGAGGGCCTCCTGCATCTCCCGCCGCTGGATCTCGTTCGCCGTCCGGCGGATCATCGTGCCCTTCTTGGCCCCGTAGTCGATCTTGATGTACGCGTTCTCGCCGGTGATCCGCGTCACCCGCTCGGTCTTCAGGGCCAGCCGCGACGCCGTGACGTTGGCCACGCACCTGCCCTGCGGGCCGTTGAACTCCAGCCACGCGTTGCACAGGTCCTCGTGCGGCGTGATCACGCTCACGCCCGCCGCCCGGATGAAGTCAGGCTCGCGGCCCCCCATCAGCATCAGCACCACATCCAGGTCGTGGATCATCATGTCCATGACCACGCCCACATCCACAGAGCGGAAGGTCATCGGGCTGACGCGCACCACCTGCATGAACCGCGGCACGATCTCCAGCCCCGCCCCCGCCGAGCGCTGCATCGCCCGCATCACCGGGTTGAACCGCTCGATGTGCCCGACCATCAGGCAACTGCCCGTGGACTCGGCCAGGTCCTTGATCGCCCGCGCCGTCTCCACGTCGCCCGCCAGGGGCTTTTCAATCAGGCACGCCACACCCGCCTTTAGCAGCGGCTCGGCTACGGCACGGTGGTACGTAGTCGGCACCGCCACGCTTACGGCATCCACCCCGGCGTTCAGGAGCTGCTCGACAGTCTCAAACCCAGCGCAGTTGAACTGCTCGGCCAGGTCGCCGCGGCGCTGCTCGGAACTGTCCACGACGCCCACCAGCTTGCAGCCGGCGAGCTGGGCATAGACGCGCGCGTGGTGCCGGCCCATGCGGCCGACGCCCACGACACCGCAGCGCACGGGACGGCCCTCGAAGCGGTCGGCGAGGCCGCGGGCCCCGCTCGTCTCAATGCTGGACATGCGCCCTCCCCGTGCTCAGGCCGCGCCGGCTTCCTGGAGGGCCGCCACCAGCTCGTCCTTCTTCTTGAAGCCGACGAACTTCTTCACCACCTGGCCACCCTTGAAGATGATGATCGTGGGGATGGCGGTGATGCCGTACTTGACGGAGATGTTGCGGTTGCTGTCGGTGTCCACCTTGCCGACGCGGGCCTTGCCGGCGAGTTCCTCGGCCACGGCGTCGATCACCGGGGCCAGGTTGCGGCAGGGCATGCACCACTCGGCCCAGAAGTCCACGAGGACCGGCTCCTTTGAACTGATCACCTCGGTTTCAAAGTTGCCGTCCGTGAACTCGCGAACATGGGGGTTGGCCATTGCAGACTCCGTTGGACGCCGCCGGGGCGAATCCCGGGCGGGCAAGTGCTCATCCTACGCGCCCCGGCACGATCCAGAAAAATGGCCCCCCGGGCTGGCGCGGAACGCGGCCGGGCCCGGGGGGCACTGAGGGGGCTCGGGAATCTGTCAGGCTGCCGCGGCGACCTCGGTCAGGGCGCTGAGCAGCTCCTCCTTGCGGCGCAGGCCCACCAGCTTGCGCACCGGCTGCCCGCCCACGAAAATCATGATCGTGGGGATCGACGAAATCGCGTACTGGGCCGAGAGCTGGCGGTTCTCGTCGGTATTGACCTTACCCACCTTCGCCCGGTCGCCCAGCTCGTCCGCCAGGCTGTCGATCACGGGGGAAAGCGCCCGGCACGGCGGGCACCACGCGGCCCAGAAGTCCACCAGCACCGGCTTGTCGGAACTGAGAACCTCGGCCTGGAAGTTACTGTCGGTGAAGGTACGGACGTTGGGGTTGGACATACACGGCTCCTTCCAGCATGGGTTCGCTGGGTCTGCGCAAACCGATTCCCCAGCCGTCCAAACGGGGCATAAACACCGGCGGGGGCCCGGTTTGAAACACCGGCTCAGCCCGCCGCACGGGCCGCGTCCAGGGCCTGGACGTGCTCGGGCACGTCGTGGACCCGGAAAATCCCCGCCCCGCACCCAAGGTGAACCACGCTCAAGGCCAGCGTGCCCGGCAGCCGCTCCGCGGGCTGAGAATCCCGCCCCAGGCTCACCCGCCCCACAAAGCTCTTGCGTGACAGCCCGCTGAGCACCGGGTAGCCCAGCGCGGCGAGCGACGGCGTGCCGCGGATCAGGGCCAGGTTC
>JAEYTB010000031.1 GCA_023434205.1 Planctomycetota bacterium
AAGATCAAGGCGGCGCTGGCGATGGTGGAGCAGGGAGCTCAGCGGCTGTGGCTGGGGCGGGCGATGGAAGTCGCCGAGACGTTCACGGGCCGGCTGCGGGGGCTGGAAGAAGTCGCCAAGGCTGAGCCCGCCGGGTCGCTGCGCCGCGGCAGGGACACCGTGGGCGATATCGACATCCTGGTGGCGCTCAAGCCGGGCTTTGAGCAGATGGCCGCGCACGTGGGCGAGGTCTTCCGCACGACCCCGGGCGTCACGCAGGTGCTCGCGGCGGGGGACAGCAAGTCATCCGTCCGCGCGAGCCTGAACTTTGATGTCGGGCGGTGGAAGCGCACGCTGGATGACGGGACGGCGGGGCCCACGGTGCAGGTGGACCTGCGGGTGCTGCCGCTGGGGGCGTGGGGCAGCGGGCTGATGTACTTCACCGGGAGCAAGGAGCACAACGTGCGCCTGCGCGAGCGGGCCCTCAAGATGGGCATGACGCTCAACGAGTGGGGGCTGTTCCCGGAGGATGAGGAGAAGACGCCGCCGCAGGCGCGGGGCATCCGGCCGGTGGCGTCGGCGACGGAGGAGGAGGTCTACGCCGCGCTCAAGCTGGCGTGGGTGCCGCCGGAGCTGCGCGAGGACCGGGGGGAGATCGAGCTGGCGGTGAAGAGCGCGACCCCCGTGCGGCTGGTCGAAGTCGCGGACATCAAGGCCGAGCTGCACGCCCACACCACCGCATCGGACGGGTCGCTCTCGATCGAAGAGCTGGCGCACGCGGCGATGACGCGGGGCTACCACACGATCGCGGTGACGGACCACTCGCGCAGCTCGGCGGTGGCGGGCGGGCTGAGCATCGACGACCTGCTCCAGCACATCGAGGATGTGCGGACAGCGCAGAAGCTGGTGCCGGGCATCCGGATCCTGGCGGGGTCGGAGGTCGACATCCTGGCGGACGGGACGCTGGACTACCCCGACGAGGTGCTGAAGCAGCTCGACATCGTGGTGGCGTCGCCGCACGCGGGGCTGAGCCAGGACCCCGAGACGGCCACCGCGCGGCTGGTGCGGGCGATCAGCAACCCGTTCGTTCACATCCTGGGCCACCCGACGGGTCGGCTGATCAACAAGCGCGCGGGGATGTCGCCGGACATGGCGCGGGTGATCGCGGCGGCAAAGCAGCACGATGTGGCGCTGGAGATCAACAGCCACTGGATGCGGTTGGACCTGCGGGATGTGCACGCCCGGGAGGCGGTGGCCGCGGGGGTGAAGATCGCGGTTGATTGCGATGTTCATGCCGCGGATGAGTTTGGGAATATCCGGTTCGGCGTGGCGACGGCGCGGCGCGGGTGGGTGACGCCGGAGCTGTGCGTGAACACCTGGGGGGCGGAGAAGTTGTGGGCGTGGTTGAAGAAAAAGCGGTAGCGCGGGCGCGGGGATGCGCCGGCAAGACCGCAGGGTTCCTGGAGCTGAACCGGAACGCCGGTGCTTAGACCTCGACGATCATCGCCACGGAGTTGCCGCCGCCCAGGCAGAGGGCGGCGAGGCCGCGCTTGGCGTTGGTGCGGTGGAGCTGGTGGATGAGGGTGGTCAGGACGCGGGCGCCGCTGCCGCCGATGGGGTGGCCCAGGGCGATGCCGCCGCCGCAGATATTGAGCCGCTTCTCGTCGATGTTGAGGGCCTTGATGTTGGCGAGCACCTGGGCGGCGAAGGCCTCGTTGATCTCGAACAGGTCGATGTCCTTGGCCGAGAGGTTGGCCTTCTTGAGGACGCCCTCGATGCCGGAGATGGGCGCGGCGAAGATGTCCTTGGGCGCGACGCCGCTGGTGTGGTAGGCGACGATGCGGGCGATGGGCTTGACGCCGAGCTGCTCGGCCTTGGTGAGGGAGGCGACCACAATGGCGGCCCCGCCGTCGGAGATCTGGCTGGCGTTGCCGGCGGTGATGGACTCGTGCCCCGGCACTGTGCGGAGCTTGGCGAGCGCATCGGCCGTGGACTCGGGGCGGACGCCCTCATCGAGCGAGACGCCGTTGCCGTTGTTGTACCGCTTATCGCCGATCTGCTCGGCGGTGAGGGCGACGGTCTCGCTCTTAAACCAGCCGTTCTTGGCGGCCTCCGCGGCACGCTGGTGGCTCTGGGCGGAGAATCGGTCCTGCTCGGCACGGGAGACCTCGAACTTCTTGGCGATGTGGTCCGCGGCGTTGGTCATGCCCCAGCACTCGAAGGCGCAGCGGAGGCCGTCGTAGGCCATGTGGTCTTCCATCTGCGTCGGGCCGAACTTCACGCCCTCGCGGACGCGGGCGAAGTGGGGCGCGGCGGTCATGTTCTCAAAGCCGCCGGCGAGGGTGAGCTGGTTGTCGCCCGCCCGGATGGACTGGGCCGCGTTCATCACGGCCTGGAGGCCGCTGCCGCACACCTTGTTGATGGTCTGGGCGGAGGTGGTGTCGGGCAGCCCGGCTTTCAGGGCGGCCTGGCGGGCGGGGTTCTGGCCCAGGCCGGCCTGGAGGACGCAGCCCATGAAGACCTCATCGACCTGGCCGTTCTTGAACGCCGCGGCCAGGGCGGGGTTCTCGGCGGCGATGGCTTGGATGGCGTAGGCACCCAGGTGGGGCGAATGGACCTTGGCGAGGCCGCCGAAGAACTTGCCGATGGGGGTGCGCTTGGCGGCGAGGATGACGGGGGTGGTGGAGGTCATGGGGAGGCTCCTGCGAGTAGAGGGGGATTGTAGGGGTGAAAAGCGGGAAGTCGGAAGGCGGAAGTGGGAGTCGAGCGAAAACGCGCGGTCATGAGCCCCGCAGGAACTCGGTTGTGCCGGGTTCCGACCAGACGCTGCAGTACCAATCGGCGCCGAGCTCGACGACCATGCGGGTGAGGCGGAGGGGGAGATGCGCGATGACGTTGGGCGAGTTGCTGCTCGTGACGGTGTAGAAGTAGAACTCCGAACCATTGAGTAGACGCTGTAACTGCGAGCGGCGTTCGTAGGCCTTGGTAATCAGCGACTCAAGCGGTTCGAGGTGGCGGCCGTCGTTGATGGCGCTCGTGGCGTACTGAAGTTCGGGCGTTTTGTGGGTCCAGGTGTTGATCGTGGCATTGCGAGAAGGCAGTGAGGGGTTGGACTGGCCGGCGATGGCGACATCGGTGGGAGCCAATCCCAGGGCGTCGGTAATGAGATCGTGGGGGAAGTTGAAGCCGCGGATGATCACGCTGTGGGAAGTCTCGAATCGGAAGTCGTCGATGGCGGGCATGGAAGGAGACTAGCCGGTCTGCAAGCAGAGGCGCCGGCGGGGGCGGAGCGAACGAGCCCACCCCCCGGCCCCCTCCCTCTGGGAGGGGGAGTGTTGGTCGCGCGTATGCTCTGGCCATGAGCGAGCAG
Organism: Planctomycetota bacterium; assembly: GCA_023434205.1. Classification (GTDB taxonomy): domain Bacteria; phylum Planctomycetota; class Phycisphaerae; order Phycisphaerales; family UBA1924; genus JAEYTB01. The sequence goes on from JAEYTB010000031.1 coordinate 3,350, forward strand.
CAGCACCGTTTCGGCACCCGCGCCATCCATGCCGGGCAGTCGCCCGACCCCACGACCGGGGCGATCATGACGCCCGTGTACATGACCTCCACGTACGTCCAGTCCTCGCCCGGGGTGTTCAAGGACGGGTACGACTATTCCCGCTCCAAGAACCCGACGCGCACCGCGCTGGAGAGCAACCTGGCCTCGCTCGAGGGGGCGCGGCACGGGCTGTGCTTCTCGTCGGGGCTGGGGGCGATGGACTGCGTGCTGCACCTGCTCAAGGCGGGCGACCACATCGTCCTTTCCGACGATGTGTACGGCGGCTCCTTCCGGCTCATCGACAAGGTGTTCAGGCACCAGGGGATTCTGTGCAGCCGCGTGGACATGACCGACCTCGCGGCGGTTGGGGCGGCCTTCACGCCCGCGACAAAGCTGGTGTGGCTGGAAACGCCCAGTAACCCGATGCTGAAGGTGATCGACATCGCCGCGGTGGCGAAGCTGGCGCGCAAGGGTGGTTCGCACCTGGTGGTGGACAACACGTTCGCGACGCCGTTCCTGCAGAACCCCCTGGCGCTGGGGGCGGACATCGTCTGCCACAGCGCCACGAAGTATCTCGGGGGGCACAGCGACCTGGTGGGCGGCGCCCTGATGGTGAACGATGAGGGGCTGGCGGAGCGGCTGCGCTTCACGCAGAACGCCGTGGGAGCGGTGCCCAGCCCGATGGACTGCTTCCTGATCCTGCGCTCGACCAAGACGCTGCACGTGCGGATGGAGCGGCACTGCGGGAATGCGATGCGGATCGCGGAGTGGCTGAGCAAGCACCCCAAGGTGGAGAAGGTGATCTACCCCGGCCTCCCCAGCCACCCGCAGCACGAGCTGGCGAAGCGGCAGATGCGGGCCTTCGGCGGGATGATCTCGGTGGTGCTCAAGGGCGGGCTTTCCGCGGCGACCAACTTCCTGGAGCGGGTGGAGCTGTTCAGCCTCGCGGAGAGCCTGGGCGGCGTCGAGAGCCTGATTGAGCACCCCGCGATCATGACGCACGCATCCATCCCCGCGGAGGCGCGGGCGAAGCTGGGGATCGTGGACGGGTTCGTGCGCTTCAGCGTGGGGATCGAGGATGTCGAGGACCTGATCGGGGATATTGAGGGGGCGCTGAAGTAGGGTCAGTGCCAGAAGACTCGCACGCGGCCGGGGGCGCCCTGGGATGGCAGGCCGCCGTCGGGCGAACCGCCGCTCCCTCCGCTGCCAGCGCTCATCGCTGGCAGCGGGCTGGCCGAGGGATGGCCGGTGGCGCCCGCGCCGCCGCTGCCGTCATCACAGAAGCTGGGGCTGGGGAAGGCGGGTTCGCAGCCGGGACCGCGCCCGAAGCCGCCGGTCGTGCCCTGCGCGTTGATCAGGATCGCTCCGGCTGTGAGGAGCTGCGCTGCGGCCCCGGGGGTGCCGCCGGCGCCCGAGAGGGGCGATGCGCAGTTTGAGGAGCCGGTGGGAACGCTGGAGTACGTGGTGCCCACCTGACCCCCGTTGCCGCCGTACGCGCGGAACAGGACCGTGGCGCCCCGGGCGATGAATGAGGCCTGGCCCGCACCGCCGCTGGTGCTCGACGTGAGCCCCCCGGGTGCGATGTAGACCGAGAGCAGCTCGCCGGGTACGACGCTGATGGTGGCGCGGGCGTAGGTACCGGCCGCCCCGCCTCCGCCGCCCCCGGACAGCGGGCCCGGGGTAGCGCAGCTGGTGGCGGCCGAACCCGCGCCGCGGGCCCCACCGGCACCCCCACCGCCCCAGAGCTCGACGCCCAGCGTGTAGACCCCCGCGGGGACGACAAAGCTGTTTGCGCCGGCGGTGACGAAGGTCTGCGTGTTGGCGGGAGCGAGGGCGCCGCCCGCCGTGAGCGGGAACCAGAAGGCGCCATCAAAGCCCTCAAAGCGCCGGTCCGTGGGGTTGAAACGCAGGGCGCCCGGGAGCGTGGGAGAGTCCTGGGGCACGGCGTTGGCGAACACGGCCTTCGGGGCCGGGGTCATGTCCTGGCGGGGCACGAGGGTCGTGAAGCCCGCCGGACTGGCGCATGTGCCCGCCGCGCCCGCGCGGACTTGCACCTCGAGGTACGTGGAGCCCACGGTGGGCGGGGTCAGCGGAACGATGACGGTGAACAGCCCGTTCACCACCTGCACGTCCTCCGCACACACGACGCCGCTGACCGGCGACCCACCCGTGGCGACGCCATAGAGCGTGAAGCGGAAGTCGAAGTCACCGTTGGCGGGCGAGCCGCCGTCGTCCAGCCGGCCCTGGTAGGTGAAGCTGGTGGACTGGGCCAGCGCGGGGACGGCGAGGAGGAGGGCGAGCAGTGCACAGATCAGTCGCATCACAGGGCTCCTGTATCGCGGCAGGATACAGGGGTGGTCAAGGGGGGTGCGGGGGACGGGTGCAGAAGGGCGGTGCGCGGTGGTATCGTGCGCGGCATGAGGCGGATTCTGATGCTGGTGCTGGGAGTGGTGTGGGGCGTGATGCTCGCGGGGTGCGGGGCTCCGCCCGCGCAGTTGTCGGGCAATCCTGTGCTGGAAGGCTGGTACGCGGACCCCGAGGTCGCCGTGTTCGACGGCAGGTTCTGGGTCTACCCCACCACGTCCGCCCGCTACGACGCGCAGACGTACCTCGACGCGTTCTCGTCCGAGAATCTTGTGGAGTGGACGAAGCACGAGCAGGTGCTGCGCACAGAGAATGTGAAGTGGGCGCGGCGGGCGCTGTGGGCCCCGGCGGCAGTCAAGAACCGCGGGCGGTACTTCCTCTTTTTCGCGGCCAATGACATCCAGAAGAACGGCGAGGTGGGCGGGATCGGGGTGGCGGTCAGCGATTCGCCGCGGGGGCCTTTCCGGGACTACCTGGGCGGGCCGCTGATCGGGCGTTTCCACAACGGGGCGCAGCCGATCGACCAGTTCGTTTTCGAGTGGCGGGGCGGGTGGTACATCGTGTACGGCGGCTGGAGGAAGTGCAACATCGCGCGGCTCACCGACGACTTCCGCGCGCTCCAGCCCTGGCCCGACGGCAGCACCTTCAAGGACATCACCCCCGGGGGCTATGTCGAAGGCCCGGTGATGTTCCAGCGCGACAGCCGCTGGTACTTCATGTGGTCCGAGGGCGGCTGGACGGGCCCCAACTACAGCGTCGCCTACGCCATCGCCGACTCACCCCTGGGCCCTTGGGAGCGCATCGGCAAGGTCCTCCAGCAGGACCCGGCCATCGCGACCGGCGCCGGGCACCACAGCGTCCTCGAGCACGAGGGGCAGTGGTACATCCTCTACCACCGCCGCCCCCTCGGGTACGACGATGCCAACGCCCGTGTCGTCTGCATCGAACGCATGGGGTTTGATGGGGACGGCCGCATCCTCCCGGTTAAGCTCACGAACGAGGGCGTGCCGGGCGTGAGGCCGCCCGCGCCTCACCGCACCACGCCTACGAGCGATCAACCCCCGTCTTCTCGCTGACGGGGCTGAAGATGTCCAGCACCACCGAGTCCTCGATCGCTTCCGCGCCGTGCGGCGCGTGGGGCGGCAGGTGCAGCACCTCGCCCGCCCGCACCACGCACTCGCCATCCTCCAGCGTGAACCGCAGCGCACCCTTCAGCACCACGACCATCTGCTCGTTGCTGTGCGCGTGGCTCGGGACGGTGAAACCCTTGTCGAGCGTGACGTGCGACAGCATCACGTTGCCGCCGATCACGCGCCGGCGGGTAATCTTGTCCATGGGGCGGTCGGCGGGGAGGGCGTCCCAGGCGTGCTTGGTGGGCGTCATGGCGTTGCTCCGTACCTTTCCGCGGATTATCCAAGTTTGAGCGACAGGTACAAGCAGGATGCCACGATGACCCACACAACCGCGTTGCCGACGCGCCGGTGGAGCGGGCTCAACCGCGGCGCATAACGCCACCACGCAAGGGCGATGCCGATGCCCAGCAGCGCGGTCAGGAGCCCGTTGACGGCGTGCAGCCGCCCGGATGCATTCTGGCGCGTGGTCGCGTCAAAGAACCGGACCACGGCGTTCGCGACGGGCAGCATCAGGAGCAGGACCTGAAGAAAGGTGCGGGCCGGGACGCCCAGGATGCGGCGGTCGGGCTCGGTCGTGGCCTGCATCACCAGCGACTTGCCGCACGCGGGGCAGAGGTCGCCCTCGACGTTATGGACCGGGTAGCGGCAGTGGATGCACCACAGGCGGTGATCGGGGCGGGTGCCGATGAGGGACTGGTTGAGTTCGTCGGTGGTCGGACGCGGGATGACGGTGCCGCACTCGGGGCAGAAGGGCTCCTCGATGCTGCGGAGGTTGTACCCGCACTGCTCGCACGGGTAGTCGCGCGCTTGCAGGTGGGCGCGGAGGAGTGGTTGGGGCTCGGGGTCGGTCATAGCGCAGCGCGGAGGCGGGCGATGAGGGCCGCGCGGTCCTCGTCCGTGAGCGTTCCCTTCAGCCGGGCGGGCGGCCAGTTCCACACGGTCTCCCGCGGCGTGGGGTCGTTGAGGTGCCGCGGGATGATGTGCCAGTGGATGTGCGGGACGACGTTGCCCAGACACTCGTAGTTGAGGCGCAAGGGGCCCAGGGTTGTACGGATCGCCGCGGCGGCGGCGGCGACATCCCTGAAAATGCGGGCCTGGCGGTCGGGCGAGAGCTCCGCGAGGTGCTCGTGGTGGTCCTTCAGGATGGCCGTACACCAGCCCGGGCAGCCCTGGTTGTCGCCGAAGATGAAGTAGGTCTCGGAAAGCTCGGCGATGAGGGCGGGGTGGCGGTGGGCGTGGCAGAGGGGGCACATGGCGGGGGCACGATAACGCGTGCAATACAGCCGGGGGGCGTGCGTTGGGCTGGGGACGTGGCTAGTAGGCACTAACACTGGCCTCCGGATAAGGGACTACAGACCGCCGCCCGCCGCGGCTTTGGAAAGCCCGGCGGGGGCGGCAGGATCACGAAGGAGGTTTGCCATGTTCGCGAAGCTGAGCCGTCTGATGAGCCTGAAGAACGTGCGTCGCGCGGGGATGGTGGCGGTGGCCGGCGCCGCGGTGGCGATGGTGGCGCCGCTGGCCATGGCGGACGACTGGCGCGGGCGGGGGCGTGGGCACGACCGCGGGCACGAGCGCCGCCCCGGCACGAGCATCGTGATCCGGCCCGAGATCGTGATCGGGCACCGCCGGCCGGATGTGGTGGTCGTGGAGCGGCGCGCGCCCGCCCGGCGCGTGGAAGTGATGCCTGAGGGGTTGAGCTTCAAGGCCTACCAGTCGCAGGACCGGGTGATCCTGAACGTGGAAGGCTTCAACCGGGGCGAGGGCTTCACGACCGCGCTGGGCGCCTGCCACGGCGATGAGGTCGAGCTGACCAACCTCGCGCCGTTCGACAACTGCGGCACGGGCCGGCGGGTGGAGTTCTGCCTCACGGGGTCAATCACGTCGCGCCGGGCGCTGCACACGCTGACGGTGAGGGTGGCGGGCCGGACGTTCACGGTGCCGGTGGTGCAGGCGCGGACGCTGTCGTAAGCGCCAGAGACGGGACAAAGCCGGGGGCCGCTCGCCAGGATGGCGGGCGGCCCCTTTGGCTACGGTTGGGCTATGGACTTCAGGGTCATTTCCATCGGGACGCTGGCGAGCAACGAGCTTTGGAACGAACGCGGCGGCGTGCGCACAGGCCACGCCACCACCACGCTGATCATCAGCGGGAAGCAGCGGATCCTGGTGGACCCGGGGCTGCCCGAGCAGGTGCTGGTGGCGCGGCTGCAGGAGCGGGTCAACGTGCGGGCGTCGGAGGTGACGCACGTGTTCCTGACGAGCTTCCTGCCCGACACACGCCGCGGAATCCTGGCGTTTGACAACGCTGTGTGGTGGGTCTCGAGCGAGGAGCGGGAGCGGATGGGCGGGGCGATCGCCGCGAAGCTGAAGGAAATGGTGGAGGACGATGACCCCGACACGACGGTGCGGCGGGTGCTCGAGCAGGACATCGCCGTGCTCAAAAGGTGCCAGCCCGCGCCCGACCACCTGGCCGAGCGGGTGGACCTGTTCCCGCTCCACGGCGTGACGCCGGGCCTGAGCGGCCTGATCCTCTCCGGGGAACGGTTCACGACGGTCGTCACAGGCGACGCGATCGCAACCCAGGAGCACCTGGAGCAGGGCAAGGTTCTGGCGAGCGCGCACGATGTGGAGAAGGCGCGGGCGAGCTTTGAGGAGGCGGTGGAGGTCGCGGACCTGCTGATCCTGGGCCGGGACAACGTGGTCGTGAACCCCACGCGCCGGCCGTTCTGAGAGGGCACGGCCCGAGGACGGGCCCGTGGCACCCGTCAAGAAGGCTCAAGTCGGGGTTTCCGGAGGCCGATGTGGTTATCAGCCTCTGGAGAACAGCCATGACGACCGAACCCGCACTGACGTTGAAGTTTGACCGCGAGCGGCGGCGGATGCCGCGCAGGCCTGTGAAGGGGCACGCGATGGGCGTGTTCTCGCTGGGGCCGGCGGGGGCGAAGCTCGTGCGGGTGGAACTGGTGGACGCGAGCTGGACGGGGATCGGCGTGACCAGTTCGGAGCCTGTGGAGGTCGGGACCTCGGTCTCGCTGACACCCGAGGACGCGATGTGGCCGCGGCAGACGGGGGTTGTGGTCCGGTGCGACGCCGCGGAGGGCGGGTACCGGGTAGGGCTCCTGAGCCGCCAGCAGCGGGCGGTGGCGTAAAGACTGAAACTGGGTTGGAGAAGCGGGGGATCGCGGGTATCTTTGCCGCGGGCGCTGTGCGTGCGCGCCCGGAAAGGGCCTGCGATGCGTTGTGGTGTGCTTGCGGTGTTGGCGGTCGGGGTTGGGGCTGTCGTGGGGGTGGGTTCGGCGCAGGGGACGGTGATCCACAACGAAGTGGTGAACGGCGACCTGTCGAACGACAAGTCTGTGCCGACGCACTATGCGCTGCTGCCGGGGGTGAGCTCGATTTTGGCGTCGGTGAACGGGGCGACGGACTTTCAGGACTGGGTTTCGATCACGGTGCCGGCGGGGTACGAGCTGAGCGCGCTGATGCTGACGGACTACGACTCGCAGGACGCGGTCGCGTTCACGGGGTTCCAGTTGGGGCCGGCGTTCGTGGGAAGCGAGTTCGAGGCTGGGTCGTACGCGGGGTGGACGCACCTGGGGCCTACGCAGCTTGGGGAGGACCTCCTGCTGCACATGGCGGATCAGGTGACCAACCCGGGGAGCCAGGGGTTCACCCCCCCACTGCCCGCCGGGACGTACACGTTCCTGATCCAGCAGATCGGGGACGACACGCTGTACCTCTATGACTTCCACGTCACGGCGGTGCCGGGGCCGGCCGGGCTGCTGGCGCTCGCAGGGGTGGGCGCGTTCGCGCGCCGGCGGCGGTAAGCCGGCGACACAGGGCTTCAGGGCGTCGGGGCGGTCGGGCTGGTCATCTGGGACCAGACCTGGCGGTAGCGCGCGGCCATGCTGTCCAGCGAGCCGGGGATCACCCGCACGTTGCCCACGACCGACATGAAGTTGATATCGCCCCCCCACCGCGGCACAAGGTGAACGTGCAGGTGCTGCGGCACCCCCGCGCCCGCGGCACGCCCCTGGTTGATCCCCGTGTTGATCCCCTGCGGCTCCAGCGCGAGCTGCATCAGGTCGGTGGCGAGCTCCACGAGCTGCCACAGCGCAGCCCGCTGGGCGGGGTCATAGTCCAGCAGCGTGGGGCGGGGCTCGCTGTGCGCCACGAGCAGGTGGCCGTTGGCGTAGGGGTAGGCGTTGAGCAGGATCAGGCCGCTGGCGGTTCGGACGATGACGTGGTTGCGCTCGTCCTGCTCGGGGTGGAGCCAGTAGTCGCGGATAAAGGACCCGCTGCTCGCGGTGGGTTCGCCCGCAGTCTTCTCGGCCTTGCCGAGGGACTCGAGGTAGGCGAGCCGCCAGGGGGCGTGCAGGGAAGCGGGGGCGTTGTGCGAGGG
>JAEYTB010000189.1 GCA_023434205.1 Planctomycetota bacterium
CTCGACCCCTCCCACCCCCTCGCGCTCGCCATGCGCGGCGGACGCATGGGCTGGTGGTCCCGCGACCTTGCCACCAACACCGTCCGCTGGAGCCCCGAGCTTGAGGAGCTCTTCGGCCTCCCCCCCGGCGGCTTCCAGGGCACCGAGCAGGCCTTCTACGACCTGGTCCACCCCGACGACCGCGCCGCCGTGGCCCACGAGGTCGCCCACGCCCTCGCCGAGCAGCGCGACTACCTCACCGAGTTCCGTTTCCGCCACGCGGGCGATCCCGCGAGCGCCTGGCGCTGGATGGAAGGCCGCGGCCGCGCGATCTACGCCGACAACCAGCCCCGCACGCTCTACGGCATCGGCATCGACATCACCGACCGCCGCCGTGCCGAGGAGACCATCCGCGAGAACGCCCGCCAGCTCGCCGCCCTCTACGCCGAGTCCGAGGCCCACGCCCGCGACCTCGAGCGCGCCAACCACGACCTCTCCGACTTCGCCCACATCGCCGCCCACGACCTCAAAGAGCCCTTCCGCACCATCAACTTCCAGATCGGCTTCGTCCTCGATGATTACAAGGCCGCCCTGCCCCCCGAGGCCGTTGCACGCCTCGAGTCCATTCAGAAGGTCGCCGCCCGCGGCAGCCGCCTGCTCGACGAGCTCATGCGCTTCGCCCGCAGCGGCGATGTCCGCCCCGCCCAGTCCCCCGTCAACCTCGGCGCCCTCGCGCTGGAGGCCGCCGCCACGCTGGGCGCCGCCCTCAACGACCCCACCATCGAGCTGATCATCGAGCCCGGCCTGCCCGAGGTCGTGTGCGACCCGATCGCGATGCACCAGGTCTTCGTCAACCTCATCTCCAACGCCCTGCGCTACAACACCTCCAACCCCCGGCGCGTCCGCGTCTTCGCCCGCGAGGGGCCGGCCGGCCCGCAGGTCTGCGTCGAGGACAACGGCGTGGGCATCCCCGAGCCCCGCCGCAAGGACGCCTGGCGCATCTTCAAACGCCTGCACCGCGAGGAAGACTTCGGCCCCGGCAGCGGCGTCGGCCTCGCCGTCGTCAAGAAGGTCGTCGAGGCCCACCGCGGCGAGGCCGCCCTCGAGCACAACCCCGCCGGCGGCACCATCGTCGTCATCTCCCTCCCCCGCGCCCGCTTCGTGTAGGGCTCTCAAGACCGAACACGGAGTGGACAGAGAGGGGACGGAGAGAACAGAAGAGACCGAAAGGTGTTTCAACGCAGAGCATGCGGAGAACGCAGAGGGAACCATTGAAACACGGAGCACACGGAGGGGCAGAGAAAGGCAAAGGACCAATCCGATCTCCGCCTTCCTCTGCGCCCTCTGCGTCCTCTGCGTTCAAACCTCTTCTCCCCAATAGAAAGAGGGGAGCCCATCCAGGCCCCCCTCCGTGAACTCTGTCTCCCTCTGTCCCCTCCGTGTTCCTCTTACCCCGCCGCCTTGCCGCTGAACTGGTCGGCGATGTTGAGGCCTGTCCACTGTCCACTTTCCACTGTCCACTGTCCGGACCGCACGGCCCGAGGACGGGCCCGTGGCACCCTAAACTCCCCCATGACCACCGCCCCCCCTCGGCACTCGGCACTCGGCACTCCGCACTCCCCCCACTCCCCCTCCCACCCCATCCGCGCCCCCCGCGGCAACCAGCGCGTCTGCCAGAGCTGGGCCGCCGAGGCCGCCATGCGGATGCTGATAAACAACCTGGACCCCGAGGTGGCGGAGAACCCGGCGGAGCTCGTTGTGTACGGCGGCAAGGGCAAGGCGGCGCGGGACTGGGCGTGCTTTGATGCGATCGTCGCGACGCTCAAGCGGCTCAAGCCCGACGAGACGCTGCTGGTGCAGAGCGGCAAGCCGGTGGGCGTGGTGCGCACGCACGAGGACGCGCCGCGCGTGCTGATCGCCAACAGCAACCTCGTGCCCCACTGGGCCACGCAGCAGACCTTCGACACGCTGGCCGCCAGGGGCCTCATGATGTACGGGCAGATGACGGCGGGCTCGTGGATCTACATCGGCACGCAGGGGATCCTGCAGGGGACGTACGAGACCTTCGCGGAGTGCGGGCGGCAGAAGTTTGGCGGGGACTTGAGTGGAAGGCTGTGCGTCACGGCGGGGTGCGGCGGGATGGGCGGGGCCCAGCCGCTCGCGGTGGTGATGGCCGGGGGCGTGTGCCTGATCGCGGATGTCAGCCTCGCGAACCTGGAGCGGCGCCGCAAGGACCGCTACCTCGACGAGGTGCACACCGACCTCGCGACCGCCATCGCGGCGGCGCAGGCATATATGAGCCGCGGCCACGCGAAGTCCGTGGGCGTGCTGTGCAACGCCGTTGAGCTGCTGGAGGAGCTCTTGGCCCGCGGCATCACGCCCGATGTGCTCACCGACCAGACCTCGGCCCACGACCCCCTGAACGGCTACGTGCCCGTGGGCTTCACGCTCTCGCAGGCCGACTCGCTCCGCGCGGAGCGGCCGAAGGAGTACCTGTCGCTCTCGCTCTCGAGCATGGAGCGGCACGTGCGGGCGATGGTGGACCTGCAGGAGCGCGGGTCGGTGACGTTTGACTACGGCAACAACATCCGCCAGCGGGCGCTGGAGCAGGGGTACAAGGACGCCTTCGCGTTCCCCGGCTTCGTGCCCGCGTTCATCCGGCCGCAGTTCTGCGTGGGGCGCGGGCCGTTCCGGTGGGTGGCGTTGAGCGGCGACCCTGCGGACATCGCGACCACGGACCGCGAGCTGCTGAAGCTGTTCCCGAGCGACAAGGGCCTGCACCGCTGGCTCACGATGGCGGGCGAGCGCGTGGCGTTCCAGGGTCTGCCCGCCCGCATCTGCTGGCTGGGCTACAAGGAACGCGACCAGGCCGGGCTGCTGTTCAACCGGCTCGTGGCGGAGGGCAAGGTCTCCGCCCCCATCGTCATCGGCCGCGACCACCTCGACTGCGGCAGCGTCGCCAGCCCCAACCGCGAGACCGAGGCGATGAAGGACGGCACCGACGCCGTGAGCGACTGGGCCCTGCTCAACGCCATGGTCAACGTCGCAAGCGGCGCAAGCTGGGTCAGCTTCCACCACGGCGGGGGCGTGGGCATCGGCTACAGCCAGCACGCGGGGCAGGTCATCGTCGCCGACGGGACCGACGCCGCCGCGGCCCGTTTGTCGCGCGTGCTCACCAACGACCCGGCCATGGGCGTGTTCAGGCACGCCGACGCGGGCTACGACGAGGCGGTGAAGTGCGCCAAGGAACGCGGCGCGGATATTCCGATGATGTGAGACATGCCTTTGGCCCCGAACGGGGCCGAGTGCTGTAGCCACGGGTGCAGCGGCGGCGCCACGCCGCCGCGGAACCCGTGGGCCCTACACGCGATCCACTCTCTTTACGAAAGCTCCCGGCCCCGAACGGGGCCGAGGGCTGTAGCCACGGGTGGAGCGGCGGCGCCCCGCCGCCGCGGAACCCGTGGAACGCGTGCGCCGTTATCCTTTTCTTCCCCCTTCCCGCCCCGGAGGGGCGGAGCACGGAGACCGCGCATGCCCGGCACGTACTCGCAGATCCTCCTGCATGTCGTTTTCTCCACCAAACGCCGCCTCCCCTGGATCACGCCAGACCTCCAGCGCCCGCTCTACGACTACATCGGCGGCATCATCCGCGGCGAGAAAGGCGTGCTCTACGCGATCGGCGGCGTCGAGGACCACATCCACCTGTACTTCCGCTGGCGCACCGACATGTGCGTGTCCGACCTGATGCGCAACGTGAAGGCGCACTCGTCCCTTTGGATCCACAAGAACTACGCCAGCCTGCACGACTTCGCCTGGCAGGAGGGCTACAGCGTCTTCTCCGTGAGCAAGTCGCAGGAACTCGCCGTCAAGCAGTACATCGCCAACCAGGCGGAGCACCACAAGAAGGAGGACTTCAAGTCCGAGCTGCTGCGCATGCTGCGGCTGCACGAGGTCGCGTTCGAGGAGAAGTATGTGTTCGACTGAGGCTCCGCCCCCTTCGGGGCGGCGTTCGTTCTCGCCTGATTTCACGGGTTCCGCGGCGAAGCGCCGCTCCACCCGTGGCTACAGCACCGCGTCCCGTTCGGGACGCAGGACGGCTCCTCAGCTCATCCCCGCCACCCGGTCCACCTCATCCAGGCTCGTCACGCCCTCCGCCACCAGCCTCCACCCGAACTGCTGCAAAGTTGAGAACAGCCCCTGCTCGATCACCCGCTTCATCGCCGTGATCGAGGGGTCGCGGAGCACGATGTCGCGCAGCTCATCGTTGAAGTCCAGCAGCTCGAACAGCGCCCGCCGGCCGCGGTATCCGGTCCGCAGGCACCGCGAGCAGCCCGTCGCGGTGTAGATCTGCGTTTTGCCCTGCAGGTGCTTGCCCAGGCGCGACGCCTGCCCCGGCGCCACCGGCATCAGCCGCTTGCAGTTGTCGCACAGCACCCGCACCAGCCGCTGCGCCAAAATCAAATCCAGCGAGTTGGCCACCAGGTAGGGCTCGACCTTGAGGTCCAGCAGCCGGAAGACCGCCGTGATCGTCTCCTTGCTGTGCACGCTGCTGAACACCAGGTGCCCCGTGAGCGCCGCCTGCATCGCCGTGCGGGCCGTCTCCTCATCGCGGATCTCGCCCACCAGGATCACGTCGGGGTCCTGCCGCAGCACGCTGCGCAGGAGCTGGCCGAAGTTGTTGCCCTTCTGCTCATCCA
>JAEYTB010000147.1 GCA_023434205.1 Planctomycetota bacterium
TGCTGGGCACCAGCAACAACGTCGTCGGCGGCACCTTCGGCGTCCGCGAGGACATCGCCACCGTCATCGTCGACGCAGCCTCGGGCGCCATCGCCGGGGCCACGCTCTTCGACGGCCCCGCCCTCCGCGGCGACACCGCCTGGGACATCACCACCGACCCCGCCCGCAACCGCTTCGTCGTTTCCGGCAGTTCCAACGGCGGCACCACCGGCGGCACCGGCAACGACTTCATCACCATCGCCTACTCCACCGCCCCCGCCTGCGGCACCGCCGACTTTGACGGCGACGGCGACGTCGGCACCGACGCCGACATCGAGGCCTTCTTCGCCTGCCTGGCCGGCAACTGCTGCGCCACCTGCTTCTCGGGCGGCGCCGACTTCAACGGCGACGGCGACACCGGCACGGACGCGGACATCGAGTCCTTCTTCCGCGTGCTCGCCGGCGGCGAGTGCTGATCGCCTGACCCAGCTCCAGCTTCAACCCCAAGGGGCCGCGCTCAGGCGCGGCCTCTTTTTCATTCTCATAGACTCTCACGATCGACCCATGCTCCCTCTCCCTTTCACCAGCCCCCGCCTCACCCTCCGCCGCTTCCAGCGCTCCGACGCAGCGCCCATGCTCCCGCTCATCGGCGACTTCGCCATCGCCGACACCACCGCGCGCATCCCCCACCCCTACACCGCGCAGGACGCCGACGCCTTCCTCTCCATGCTAGAGGCCGACCCCGCCAAGCCCATCGCCTGCATCACCCTCACAGCCACCAGCGAGCTCATCGGCTGCGTCGGCCTCGAGCCCGATACCCACAACAACCGCGCCGAACTGGGCTACTGGATTGGCCGCCCCTACTGGAACCAGGGCTACGCCTCCGAGGCCGCCGCAGCCATGCTCGCCCACGCCTTCACCGCGCTGCGCCTCAACAAGGTCTGCGCCCACCACTACACCCGCAACCCCTCCTCCGGGCGCGTCCTCGAGAAGATCGGCATGCGCCGCGAGGGCCTGCTCACCGCCCACATGAAGCGCTGGGACCGCTACGAAGACTGCGTCGCCTACGGTCTGACGCGCGCCGAGTTCCTCGCACGCCCCCCGGAGAACCCACATGGATCGCACGCTGCTCCTCAAGCTCTGGGATGAGTCCTGGTCCGGCACCCACGCCTTCGCCCCCTGGAGCAGGGCCATCGCCGGCCTCACCCCCGCGCAGGCCAACTGGACCCCCGCCCCCAAACGCCACTCCATCTGGCAGAACATCAACCACGTCAGCGCCTGGCGCGAGTACATCCTCACGAAAATCGACGGCCGCCCCGGCCCCACGCGCCAGGACATGGACGCCCTGAACTTCGCCCAGCCCCCCGCACCCACCGATGACCACTGGCGCACCACCCTCGCCCGCCTCCAGCGCACCCACGAAGACTGCCGCGCCGTCATCGCCGACCCCGCCAAGGACGCCGACCGCCTCGCCGAGTTCCTCCTGCACGACAGCTACCACCTGGGCCAGGTGATGCTCCTCCGCGCCCTCCAGGGCCTCCCGCCCATCGACTGAAGCCGCCGCATCCTGTATCCTCCAACCATGCCCAAGCCCCCCTACGAGAGCCGCCTCCCCTACGACCGCGCCCGCATCCACGCCGCGGCGATCTACTGCTCCGACGGCCGTATCGGCGAGCACTTCGACGACTTCCTCCAGAACGGCCTCAACCTCCCCCGCTACGACCGCGTCGCCCTCCCCGGCGGCCCAGCGTGCCTCGCCGCCCACCCCCAGGCCACCCTCGAGCAGCAGGGCGTCGTCGATGAGCTCAACTTCCTCGTCGAGGCCCACAAGCTCAACCGCATTGTCCTCATCCAGCACAGCGGCTGCGCCTTCTACGCCAACCGTCTCGAGCTCAAGGACCCCCGCATGGAGCTCGTCCAGCGCGCCGACCTCGTCCGCGCCGCCGCGTTTGTCCACAAGGTCACAGGCCTCTCCAACATCTCCGCCTACTTCGCCAGGCTGGTCGAAGACCGCGTGACGTTCGAGCTGGTTGAGGTGTGACGATGGGCTTCTTCTCCCGCCTTTTCGGCAACGACAAGCCTCAGCCCGAAGCCGCGGAAGAGCACGCTCTCCTCCTCACCTTCCCCCTCCCCAACGAGTTCCCCTCCGAGGCCGAGCTCCACACCTACCACGCGCTCCAGGATGAGCTCACCGCCGCGATCGAAGCCGCGGAAGCCGGCGAGCTCGACGGCGACGAGTTCGGCGGGAACCAGTGCGTGATTTACATCTACGGACCCGACGCCGACCGCCTCTTTGACGCCGTCGCCCCCGTCCTCGAGAAGCACCCCTTCCCCAAGGGCTCCACCGCCCTCAAGCGCTACGGCGGCCCCGACTGCGGCAAGAGTGAGACCGTCAACCTGCACTGGGAGGGCTGACCCCCTTCCACACCGCGTGTACCCCCACCGCCGGGTTCACCATCTGCGTGATCCGCAGGCTCACCTGCGCGCTCGCCACCGCCAGCGACTCCGCACGCCCCAACCCAAGCACCCCCTCCATCACATCCAGCATCTCCGACATCGCCGACACCGCCGCGGACTCCAGGTCCGGCCCGACACCGATCGTCACCCACCGCTCCCCCGCCCATACCCGCGGCGTCTTCACCACCACATCCCTCCGCACCCTCACCCGCACGCGCAACTCCTCCAGCCCGCACTCCACCGCCGTGCCCGCCACCTCTCCATCACCCTGCGCCGCGTGACCATCTCCCACCGACAGCAGCCCGCCCGCCACCATCACCGGCAGCAGCAGCACCGCCCCCTCCACGATCTCGCGGCAGTCCATGTTCCCCCCGCACGCCCGCGCCTCCCACGCGCCGGCGAGTTCCTCATCCGGGCACAGCCCGATCGTCCCCGGGAACGCCCGCAGCGGCGCCGACTGCCCGTGGTCGCCCCGCACCACGCCCGCGGCTTCATCCACCTCCCACCGCACCAGCGTCAGCGGCGCCTCGCCAATCCCCAGCCGCGCGTTCAGGCCCGGGCGCGACATCCCCGCCCCCGAGTACGTCCACCCCCACGCCGTGGGCTTCACCCGCTCGATGACCACCTCCAGCGTGTCCCCCGGCCGCGCCCCGTCAACCGCCACCGGGCCGCACAGGCACGGCCCGTTCTCGCGGTCCTCCACCTTCTTCCGCGGCAGCGTCACCGACACCGGCGGTTCCAGCCCCCAGCTCACATCCGGCACCGTGAACGACACCGTGTCCCCGCTCGCCACGGTCAGCACTGGCCGCGCCGACCGCGAGAACGACCCGTGCAACAGCCCCCGCCCGCCCACTAGAACATGGTGTGCCATCCCCGCCAGCCTAGCGGTATCCAGTCCCCCAGCCCCCCCCCCC
>JAEYTB010000165.1 GCA_023434205.1 Planctomycetota bacterium
CGTCGCCGTCGGCGTTGAAGTCCGCGCCCAGGTGCCAGCAGGCGCCGCAGCAGTTCCCCGCCAGGCACGCGAAGAACGCCTCGATGTCGGCATCCGTCCCCGAATCCCCGTCGCCGTCAAAGTCGGCGGTCGCGCAGGCGGAGGTGACGGAGACCACCGCAACGCTGGTCGTCAGGACGTCGCAGGCATGAGTGATCACGCAGGTGTAGCCGCCCGCATCCTGCGTCGTGATGTTCGAGACGAACAGCGTGGGAGACGTTGATCCCAGCACGGTGGAGCCCCACGGGTTGGTGCCGTCGGTCAGCGGCTGATCATCAAGCCGCCACTCGAAACTCAGTGCGTCGTACCCGCTGGCCAGGGCCGCCGAGAGTTGCACCGATCCTCCGGTCCCAACCGAGGCGCCGGACGGCTGGAGCGCGATCCAGGGAGAGCCGCCCTCGGTCCAGCGGCCCCAGACGTCGGTGAGGGTGCTGTTGGCGCGGCTGACACGTCCCCCCAGCATGAGCTCCCCACGGTGCATGTGGAAGGGCGGCGTGGGCCTGAGCGATCCGCCGAACGCGGTCCAGGTCCCCGTCGCGGGGTCGTAGCGGGCGCAGCCCCCGGTCGTGACCCCGCCGATGGCGTTGAACGATCCGCTGACGATGAGCGTGCCTTCGTACTCGAACAGGTCGGTCACCGTTCCGTCCGCGCCAACCCCCAACGGGCTCCACGCCGCGCCGTCCCATCGCGCGATCTTGGAGGCCGGCTGCCCCCCGGCGTTGTTGAAGCTGCCGCCCGCGTAGAGGAAGCCGCCGACCACGGCGAGGGCGTTGACCTGGCCATCGACGCCCGCGCCCAGCGCGGACCACGCGGAGCCGCTCCACCGCGCGACACGGGATGCGGCCACGCCGCTGATGGTGGTAAAGGCGCCGCCGACAATGAGGTCGCCGTTGTAGCTGGTCAGAACCTGCGGCGCGTTGGTCAGGCCCGAGCCCATGGCCGACCAGGACGTGCCGTCATACCGCGCGATGCGGTTCGCGGACGCGGCCCCGATGGTCGTGAAGTCCCCGGCCGCGAAGAGCTGCCCGTTGTGTACGAGCAGGTCGCGGACGTTGCCGTTGGCGCCGGCGCCGAAGGCGGACCAGTCGGCGCCGTCCCAGCGGGCAATACGCGTCGCCGGGACAGCACCGGCCATGGTGAAGGCGCCGCCGACGATCAGTTCGCCGTCGTACACCGCCGTGCAGAGGGCGAGTGTCCGGGGGTAAGGGTCCGCGGAGAACAGGCCGCCCGCGTAGGGACGCCATGACAGGCCGTCCCACGCGGCGATGCCGCGGGCCGGGACGCCTGCGACGGTGTCGAACGTCCCGAACGCGATGAGATCGTCGTCGTAGGTCGCCATTGCCGTGATGCTGGGGCGAGTGGCGTACAGCCGTTCGATCAGGCCCGCGAAGCCGGCGGAGATGGTTGTCCAGGACGATCCAGTCCACGCCGCGATGTGGTTGGTGGTGACGGGCGTCGCCGCCCCAAAGAGCCCGCCCACGATGAGCCGGTCACCCATCACAGTGAGCGTCGCGATACTCGTGCCGGTGCCCCCGGCCGGGCTTGGGCAGGCCTGCCAGGCCGAACCGTTCCAGCGGTTCAACCGGGCCTCGCTGAAGTTGCTGAAGTACTCGTTGGCCCCAACGTAGAGCTCGCCCTCGAACATGCGCAGCCCGGCAACGGGGTACGGCGTGGGGAGGGCCTGCCACGCCCCGTCGTGCCACAGCCCCAGGTGCTCGGACGGAATGCCTCCCACCGTGTTGAAGAAGCCTCCGACAGCCAGGCCCCACGGCGTGGACTCCAGCGCGTACACACCCCCGGGCGTGTAGCCACCCGAGACCCCGCCGCCAACAGGGGTCCACGCCCCACCGTCCCACCGCGCAATCCGTGCGACCGCGGCGGCGCCGGACAGAGTGAACGTTCCACCCGCGAAGAGCTCACCGTTGTGGCTCTCGAGAGCCAACACCGAGGAGTTCAGGTCGTCGCCGGCCGCAAACCAGGAAGTACCATTCCATCGTGCCGCGCGGGAGGCCGGAACTCCGCTGACGCTGCTGAATCTTCCGCCGACGAAGAGTTCGCCTTCGTGGACTTTCAGCGCATAGACGGGTTGGTTGGGGGAACCGGACCCCACCCCGGACCAGTTCGTGCCGTTCCAGCGAGCGAGATGCTCCACACCCACCCCGCCGGCGCTCACAAAGTCGCCGCCCGCGTACAGTTCGTTGTTATAGACCGCGAGGGTGAACACGCCGCCGGACACACCGAACGGATTGGGGTTGGGCGTGATGCCAGTTCCCAGCGGTCTCCAAGCTGTGCCGTCCCAGCGTGCGATGCACGAGACCGATTCGATGCCGGACCGGGAAAAGCGTCCGGCCGCGATGAGCTCCGCCGGGGCAGGTCCAGGGCCGTCAGGGTCAAAGACGCAGGCCGCGGAGACGGCCTGATCGAAGCCCGGCGCGCCCGGCACCGGGAGATAGCCTGTCGGGCAGCCCTGCCCGAAAGTGGCGGGTGAAGCAGCCGCGACGCAGAGGATGACCGCTTGTATGCGCATAAGAAAACCTCGCTCCGGTTCCAGTATACGAAAGCGAGGGCCTCTTACCATCCCTGCGGGGTCCGTAACAGTTGCCGACGGCACACGGCGACTGCGAGCGTCCTATAAGGGCGGCCGACCCGAGCGAGATCCTGTCAGCAATCACCGCCTGCAAGAACCCTGAAGAACGCCTCGATATCGGCGTCCGTCCCGGCGTCGCCGTCGGCGTTGAAGTCCGCGCCCAGGTGCCAGCAGGCGCCGCAGCAGTTCCCCGCCAGGCACGCGAAGAACGCCTCGATGT
>JAEYTB010000170.1 GCA_023434205.1 Planctomycetota bacterium
ACATCGAGGCGTTCTTCGCGTGCCTGGCGGGGAACTGCTGCGGCGCCTGCTGGCACCTGGGCGCGGACTTCAACGCCGACGGCGACGCCGGGACGGACGCCGATATCGAGGCGTTCTTCAGGGTTCTCGCGGGTGGTGCCTGCTAACCGCGATTCTGCACGTACAGGTGCGGTGGGGCTGATTGCCCCAAGCTGGAGGCGGCGATTGACCCGGCACCGGCTTGACGCATGATCTCACTGCGGGTGGAATGGACCCCCCGCTTCAGAGGAGTTCCTGCATGTCTATGCGTGCATCCCTTGGGATCATCGCTCTGACCGGCGCGTGCGGCACGGCCGCGGCACAGACCGGTTTCCAGGCCCTGGGCCCGCTGGGGCAGGCTTTCGGCGTCAACGACGACGGTCAGACGATCGTCGGCCGCATGCCCTCCGGAAGCCCGGGGGCGTTCGACGAGGCGTGCCGGTGGAACAGCGCCTCGCCCCCGCCCGCGGGGCTGGGCTTCATCGCCGGCACGGACGACTCCGTCGCCTTCGCCACCAGCGGCAACGGCTCGGTCGTCGTCGGCGCCTCGGGCGAGTCGACCTACGACTACGGCCTGGCGTTCCGCTGGGCCAACGGTCAGATGCAGAGCCTGGGGCTGTTGGGCGGGGGCGTTGAGTACTCGATGGGCAACAGCGTTTCGCGCGACGGAAGTGTGATCGTCGGAGAGGGCGACACCCCCTTCTTCTACACCATGGCCTGGCGTAAGGTCGGCAGCGGGCCGCTCGAGGAAATCGGCCCCTTCCCCGGCGGGACAGAGTGCTGGGCCCTCGACGTCAGCGCCGACGGCTCGGTCGTCACCGGCGGGGGGTTCGACTCTACTGACGCCGTCCGCGCATTCCGCTGGACCCAGAACACCGGCATGGTCCCGCTGCCGCTGCCCGCGGGAAGCGTCGAGTCGCAGGCGTTCGGCATCTCGCCCGACGGCCAGCACATCGCAGGCGCCGCGTACCTTTCCTCGACTGGCTTCGAGGTCCCCTGCCTGTGGAACGGCACCACCCCCTCGCTCCTCCCGGTCCCCGCGACCCACGCCGGCGGCGTGGTCTACGCCGTGAGCAGCGCCGGCGGCGTCGCCGTGGGCAACCTGTGGCTCGAGGGCGGATCGCCCGAAGCGATGATCTGGACCCCCGCGGCGGGAACGCGCCGCCTGGACCAGCACCTTGCCGAGGGCGGTGCGGTCATCCCCGGCGGTTGGAAGTTCACGCACGCGTGGGACGTCAGCCCCGACGGCCGCATCGTCGTCGGCACGGCGGTCGATGCCGAGGGGGTGACCCAGGCGTTCGCGGCGACGCTCTTTGGCCCCCCACTGCACAGCGGGTGCTCCTCATCGGACTTTGACGGGGACGGCGACTCCGGGACCGACGCGGACATCGAAGCCTTCTTCCGGTGCCTCGCCGGGAACTGCTGCTCCACCTGCTGGGTGCTGGGCGCCGACTTCAACGGCGACGGCGACAGCGGCACCGACGCGGATATTGAGAGCTTCTTCCGCGTCCTGGCCGGCGGCAACTGCTGACGCGCGGCCGCTAGCACATCCGCGAGAGCCGGCGGTAGAGGTCTACAAACTGGCCATCGGTGGCGGCGCCCACGATCGCTGCGAGCCTCCGCAGTTCCACATCGTTGAGCTGCGCCAGCATCCGCTGCGCGGTTGGGTCGGGGGCTGAGGATTCCATCGCAGCCAGGAGCGGCACCGGTGTGTTGAGCTGGCCCGCGACCTCTGCCAGGCGCGCTGGGGGAAGGATCGAGACGATCAGCCCCGGGGTGATGCGGGCCTGCTGGGGCTGGGGACCGCCCGGGGGCGGAAGGGGCTCGCTCGCCATCTCGTTCCTTCTGTCGGCGCTGCTGACGCTGGCCAAGGCGGGACGACGACGGGCCCCCCGTCCTGCCAGCACTCCGCTCCTTTTTGACGTGGACAAGGCAGGCTAAAGAACCGCCGCGGGCTGAGGCTGATGCGTGGCTGAAACTGTCATTAACTCGCGTTCACGCCTTATCGGGCCAGGATTCTGGCGGATTGTGCTCCCGGAATCGCCGGGGCTTGCGGTACAGTGGGGAAACCTGCCCAGACCGGCCTGCGTACCGGCTAGTCTAACCCCCAGAGGAGAGGTCAAACTGATGTCTATCCGCCCATGCCGTGCTGTCACTGCCGCCGCGGTTCTTGCTTGCTGCGCAGGAATCGCCCAGAGCGCCATCGAGGTCATTTTCAGCCGCGCCAATGGCGCATCGTCGATCGTGCCGGGAGCCGCGGACACCGCCGGCAACCCGGTCGTCGCCAACTTCAACACGATGCCGGAGTTCTGGCTGAGCCCGGACGGCACCCGCTGGATCCTGCGTGCAACGACCAATCAGCCCACGACCGAATCAGACAACGTTGTCATCCTTGGGGGCGGGACCTCTGGGTCGGTGTACCTCCAGGAAGGCCGCCCCTTCCCCGGCGCGGTCGGCGCCGAGGTCATGGACTTCGCGTCCAGCCTCGTCGGGCGGCCCTTCAACGCCAACAACGAGTGGGCCTTCAGCCTGCGGTCCAAGGGCGGCGCAACCTCGACGTTCAACAAGATCATCCGCGTGGACAGCGCGGGCGTCGGCACCCTCCGGTTCCAGATGGGCGACCTCTACACCGGCATGGTGGACACCAACGCGTCCGGTGACGAGACCATCGGCAACTCCACCGCGTCCGTCCACCTCCGCAACAACGGCGTGATCGGCTGGCACGACCTCAACCCCGGCAACCTCCATTCCTCGCGGTACCCCGTCACGGCGTACGACGCGATCCGGCACTACCAGGCCAACGCCGAGTTCGTCACCACCATCGACGACACCGGCCCGATCCCCCTGAGCGGCATCAGCTCCACCGGCACCGTCTCCACCTTCCTCACCTCCCCCGACGGCACGCGCGTGGTCGTCCGCGGCAAGGTGGACACCAACTTCAACGGCAACTCCACCGGCGACCCCGACTGCGTCGTGGTTGACGGGCGCGTTGTCGCCCAGGTCGGCCTCCCGCTCCCCGGCGATGCCAACCTCACCGTCAGCGCCCTCCACCAGACCTCCGTGGCGCCCAACAACGACTGGTACATGCGCGGCATCACCGCCTCCGCCGCCTGGGCCGTCCGCAACGGCGTGGTGATCGCCAAGTCCGGCGACAGCGTCGGCGGCCACGCCTGGGGCACGGCCACCTTCTTTACCATCGGCGGCAACAGCAACGGCGACTGGGTCCTCGCGGGCAAGACCACCAACCCTGACGTGTCCAGCGACGACGTGCTGGTGGTCAACGGCCAGGTTATCCTGCGCGAGGGCGACCCCGTCAGCGTCGACCTGGACAACGACGGCGTGCTGGACACCGCCTACGTCGGCCGCGGCAACAACACGCTCGCCGCGTTCGCCGCGAACAACAGCGTCGGGATCGCTCCCGACGGCACCGTGTACGTGCTCGCCATGCTCCGCACCGAGGGTGGCGCGGACGTCGCGCCGGCCGGCACGCCCGCGTCACTCCTCCGCATCACGCCCGGCACCACGCCGACCTGCGGCACGGCGGACTTTGACGGCGACGGCGACACCGGAACCGACGCCGATATCGAAGCCTTCTTCGCCTGCCTCGCCGGGAGCTGCTGCGCCACCTGCTGGCAACTCGGCGCCGACTTCAACGGTGACGGCGACGTCGGCACCGACGCCGACATCGAATCGTTCTTCCGCGTGCTCGCCGGCGGCGAGTGCTGAGACCGTCACCTCCGTCCACGCCGCCGCGGGCTGCACGCCCGCGGCGGGCTTTTTCTTTTCCCTCAATCAGGAACACATGACATGAACCACCTCACACGCGCGGCCCTCGCCCTTCCCCTCCTCGCTGCCGGCGCGGCCTATGCCCAGCCCACCTACACCGTCCTGGTGCGCGAGAACGACTTTTTCCCCATCGGCAACGTCACCACGGTGGACACCGTCGCGGTGAACAACAGCGGGTCGTGGCTCGTTGACATCGACACGAACAACCCCGACACCACGGCGGACCACTACCTGCTCCGCGATGGCGCGATCTACCTGCAGGAGGGCGCGGTGCTGAACCCGCCCGCCGTGGGCAACATCGGCTTCTGGGACGACCTGACGCTGAACAACCTGGGCAACAGCGGCTGGAACTGGTTCCTGGCCAACACCGGCGCCTCCAACAACGACTCGGGCATTTTCTACAACGACACGATGATCTTCCAGGAGGGGGCCATCTCCACCGCCGCAGGGTTCACCGCCCCCACGCCCTACACCGGGTTCTTCGGGGCCAAGATCAACGACTCCAACCAGATCGTGATCGTGGCAAGCGTCGACGACCCGTCGATCGCCAGCACCACCGACCGCGCCATCGTCCGCATCGACTACAACGCCGGCGCCGGCACCTTCACCGAGACCGTCATCGCCAAGGAGGGCGACATCCTCCCTGGCGCCATCGCCGCGGTCATCGAGTTCGGCACCGACGAGCAGGAGTTCGCGTTCAACAACGCCGGCGACGTGATGTACGCGGCGGAAGTCTCCGGCGGCACGTCCGACGCCTTCTACATCAACGGCACCGCGGTCGCCCGCGAGGGTGAGCCTTCGCCCGATGCGGGGCGGAACTGGGAGCTGCTCGCCGGCGGTCGCGCCCTGGACCTCAACAACAACGGCGGGTACGTCTTCCGCGCCAACCTCACCGGTGACACCGCCGACGACGAGGTGCTGGTCCGCAACGGCCAGATCTTCATGCGCGAGGGGCAGAACCTCCCCGCCATCGGCTCGTTCAACCTGACCGGCTTCGGCACCTCTGCCCCGCTGTTCATTGATGACAGCAACAACGTCCTCTGGTACGGCACCTGGAACGACCCGGTCACCAGCCAGAACAAGGGCCTGTTCCTCAACGACCAGCTCCTCATCCAGGACGGCGTCACCGTCATCAACGGCGAGCTGGTCCAGGGCGTCCGCGGCATCACCCAGGGCTTCAAGATGTCCGACAACGGGCGGCACATCATCGTGCGGCTCCAGTTTGTCAGCAACATCGACGCCGCGGTGCTGATCTCGTTCCCCGGCCCGACCTGCGGGACCGCCGACTTTGACGGAGACGGGGACACGGGCACAGATGCGGACATCGAGGCCTTCTTTGCATGCCTGGCCGGGAACTGCTGCGCGACGTGCTTCGAGCTCGGCGCCGACTTTAATGGCGACGGCGATGTGGGCACGGACGCGGATATCGAGGCCTTTTTCCGGGTGCTGGCCGGGGGCGAGTGCTGAACGCAGAGGAATTATCGGGTTCGGGCCCGCCCGCGGGGCCCGAACCCTGACATTTTCCACTTCCTGGGACAAGCCTGCTTGGCGCAGGCCTGTCTTGCTGTAGTCTGGGACGTCCCGGGGTGTGAGTTCCCCCGCGCCGGGGCAACCGCAAACCCGTTCCCCTTTTTTCAGGAGAGTTGATGATGAAGCTTCCTCTTGCCGCGGCGACCCTGCTGACCGCCCTCGCGGGCACGTGCTACGGGCAGGGCACGATGTACCTCCTTAACAGCAACCGCGACATTTACACAGTGGACCCGGCAACCGCCGCCACGACCCAGGTGGGCGTCGTCAGCGCGGGCGGGACGGTGGGCGGCCTGGCGTACGACTGCTCGACGGGCACGATGTACATGACGTCGACCAGCGAGGACACCCTCTACACGCTGGACCTGACGACCTTCACCGCCACGCCGGTGGGCGGGTACGTCCTGGACGTGACGATGCACGGCCTGGAGTGGTGCTCGCTGAACAACACGATGTACGGCGGCGACGACGGCGACCTGCTCACCATCGACCGCACCACCGGTGCTGCCACGCTCATCGGCAACGCAGGGTTCACCTCGTTCCTCAACTTGGGCTGGCACGCAGGTCGCGGCGTCATGTACGGTTCAAGCTCCCAGACCGACAGCCTCTACACGATCGATCTGAGCACGGGCGCCGGCACCCTGCTGGGGCCCCTCAACGGACCGACGAACCCGCACGGCCTGACCTACGTGCCCCACCTCAACAGCATGTTCCTCGTGTGCAGCACGACCGACACGCTCTACACCGTGGACCCGGACACGGGCGCCGCGACGGCGGTGGGCGTGCTGCCGGCCGGCAACTGGCTGGGCCTGGCCTGGGTGCCGCTGGCCTGCCAGCAGTCGCAGTTCGACGCCCTGATCTCTCTCCAGCCCCCCACGGCCTGCTCTGTGGGCGAGGGCGGGCAGGGCACCTTCACGGCCAACGTATTCAACGCCGGTTCTGATCCCGTCACCAACGCGACGGTGACCTTCACGATGCCCCCGAACACCACGTTCGTGTCTTCGGTTCCCGCGGCGAGCCCGGTGGGGAACACGGTCACGGTCAACCTGGGCACGCTCGCCTCCAACGCGAGCGCCCAGCTTGCAGTGACTCTCACCTTCGCCTCCCAGGGCTCCGCGCAGGCTCAGGCGTCGGTCACCATCAGCGAGACCGATGAGGTCCCTGCGAACAACTCCGCGACCGCAACGACCAACGTGGTTCCGCCGATCCCCACCACCGCCGTGGCGACGGCGCTGCTCACCAACCTCGCCAGCCTTTCGAACTCCGAGGTCCCCGGCCTCCCAGGCGTGCGGTTCTCGGCGACCGGGTTCGACCGTCCCTTCCGCAGCCTGAACGGCCAGCGGTTTGTGCTCACGGCCGATACCGACGCGGCGACCAGCGAGGACCAGGTCCTGCTGGTCAGCGACCCCTCCGGCGTGATCACGGTCGGGGCGCGCGAGGGCCAGATGGGGCCGGACGGCTCCAACTGGGGCATCATCGACACGGTGATGGGCATCAACGACTCGGGCCACTTCGTGTTCAGCAACAACACCACGGGCCCCACCACGGCCGACGAGGTGGTCGTGAAGTGGGATGGCAGCCAGTACGTGCATGTCATCGCCGAAGCCAACGCGATCCCCGGCCAGCCTTACAACTGGGGCGCATCGATCGGCTCGGCCACGATCCAGAACGACGGCACCGTTTCGGTGCAGACGAACCTTGTGGGCGCGACCACGACGACCGACACGGCGGTCTTCCGCTCTGACGGCAGCGTGCTTGTTGCGCAGGAGGGCGTCACGATCCCCGGCGGCCAGCCCGACGGCGGGACCTTCACCGTCAAGTCGTTCGACACCGGCGCCACGGACGGCCAGGGCTTCTCGGTCAGCGCGGACGGCACCCGCACGCTCTGGACCGGCGCGCTCAACGATGTCCTGGCCCAGGACCGCGTCGTGGTCGTCGACGGCTCGGTCGTCATCCAGGAAGGCCACCTGATCCCCGGCAGCGGCTTCTTCTCGCCGGTTGGTTCGACCATCCTCCCCTTCGCCTACATGGAGACCAACGGCGACTGGTTCGCGTACGGCCCCAATGCCGACACGTCCGACTTCGCGCTCCGTAACGGCGCGGTCGTCGCCACCAACGCCCAGCCCATCCACACGGGCGCGGTCGAGAACTGGAGCGACGTCTCCTTCGCGGCGCTGTTCTTCATGCTCGCCGGCAACAACAACGGCGACTACGTCGTGGGCGGCACCACCGACGCCCCCGACCTCAACGCCAACGCTGTCATCGTCCTCAACGGCCAGACCGTGCTCGCCCGCGAGAACGACCCCGTGGACGCCGACGGCAACGGCTCCTTCGACGATGGCGTCTACATCCGCACCTTCCGCGATGACTACGGGTTCCTGACCGACACGCACTTCTACTGCGTGGTCACCCTCCGCGGCGCCGCCACCGCCCAGGGCTGCGTCACCGCCGACCCCGAAGTCGGTCAGGCTCTGATCCGCATCCCGCTGCCCCCCACCGGGCCGGTCTGCGGCACGGCGGACTTCGACGGCGACGGCGATACCGGCACCGACGCCGACATCGAGTCCTTCTTCGCCTGCCTCGCCGGCAACTGCTGCGCGACCTGCTTCTCCGGCGGGGCGGACTTCGATGGCGACGGCGACACCGGCACGGACGCCGACATCGAGTCCTTCTTCCGCGTGCTGGCCGGCGGCCCCTGCTGATCCCGGCCCGACAGTCTGAGTAGCCTCAAGGGCCGCCGGGACAACCCGGCGGCCCTTTTCGTTCACCGCACCACCGCGTGAGTGAGGGTTTACGGCAACCAGCCTTCATCCACGCCTGCACGCGATGTCGAATGCTCGGGCGATGTCGCTGTTCCCAACCCGCCGCCCGCCCTCCGCCTGCCCGCCCGGTGACCCCTGGTGGTCCGCGTGCCGCGTCTCAGAAGGAGCGGCCAACACGCTCTCCCACGGCTTCGGGCTTGCGCTCGCCCTGGTGGGCGCCCCGCTTCTGGTATGGCTGGCCCACCGCATCGGCGACGCCGCGCACGTCGCCGCGTGCATCGTGTACGGGGCGACGCTCATCATGCAGTTCGCCGCGAGCACCCGCTACCACCACCTGCAGTACAAGCCCGGCGAGGAGCGGCGGCTGCTCATCGACCACATCTGCATCTACTTCCTCATCGCGGGCACCTACACCGCGATCTGCCTCACGGTCCTGAAGGACCAGAGCATGTGGGGCTGGGGCATGCTCGCCGCCATCTGGACGCTCGCCCTGCTGGGGACCGCGTTCAAGCTGCGCTTTGGCATGCGCTACGAGCGTGTGTCGCTGGGCTGCTACGTCGCCATGGGCTGGCTGGCGCTTTTCTCGCTCGGCCCGATGCTGCTCTCAGCGCCCGCCCTGGCCCTGTGGCTGCTGGTGGCCGGCGGGTTCTTCTACACCTTCGGAACAATCTTCTACGCCCGGGTGTGGATCGGGAAGATCCGCTACTCCCACGCCGTGTGGCACCTGGCCGTGGTCGCCGGGAGCGTGCTGCACTACTTCGCGATCCGCGAGTGCCTGCTCGCCGTGGCCGGCTAAACCCCGTTACTTCGTACCGTCAACCTGTGGCGGGAAGAGGAACGCCAGTGCGTGCTGGAACCGCTTGCGCTGACCAGCGGTGTCCTCCGGGGCGTTGCTGTCGGCCAGCACCAGCAGCCGGTCGGGCCCCATCCCGGCGCCCTTGAGGTTCGCCTGGAGCTCCTTGATTTGCGACGACGCGGGCCCCTGCCCGTGCCCGCCCACGAACGCGCGGCGGGGCGGCTGGAACTCCTCCACCGCCCCGGGCGAGGGCTCCTGCACCAGAAGCACGCCGATCTCGCCGGGGTGGTGCGCCGCCGCGGCAAGGGCGGTCCACGCCTCGGCCCCCACACCCCCGATGCCCGTCGTCTCCGGCCAGGCCCTCACGCGGTACGCGCTCCGCACCGCCGGGGCCGCCGTCCCGAAGACCCACGACGCGTAGGCCCGCCGCTGGGCATCATCGGTCGCCCGCGAGGGCGGCAGCGCCACGAGGATCACGGGCTCCATGTTCGTGCGGCTGATGAGCTCCGAGGCGATCACATCCACCCCCAGCAGGTTCTCATCGAACACGCCGTCGCCCAGCAGGTACAGCACGGGGTAGGTGACCGCCGCGTTCCCGTCGTAGCCCGGCGGGGTGAACACCCTCGCCTCCACCGAGCCTCCCTGCACTCCGCTCAGCGTCATCGCGTTCACGCTCCCCCGCGGGTACACGGTGCGGACGGGCTCCGGCTTTGGGGCGGGCTTGACAGCCTCGGGCGCTGGGGTGGGCGCCGGCGCGGGGGTCGGGGCGGGCTCGGGCGTGGGCTGCACGATGGGCCGCGACGCCCTGCCGTGGGCGAGGTACTCGCCAATCGCGTTCGCACCGCCGGTATCGCCGGCTCCCGCGCCGATCGGGGGCGCGTTCATCTCGGGGCGCGAGTACTTGATCGCGAGCAGGATGACCGCCAGGAGCACGATCGGCGCGACCAGGAAGGTGGTGAGCAGGACTTTGTTCTTGCGCATGGCAGACCTCCGTGACCCTGTGGTCTCGGATCATTCCCCGCGCCGACTCAAAAAGCCCGCGTCTCCCGATTTTCGGTCACTTCGCCTTCGAGTGCAGGTCGGCCACGAACTTCCAGTTCACGACGTTCCACCACGCCGCGAGGTAGTCCGGCCTGCGGTTCTGGTACTTGAGGTAGTACGCGTGCTCCCACACATCCACCCCGAGGATGGGGACGCCCTCGCACCCCGCAATGGCCTTGCCCATGATGGGCGAGTCCTGGTTGGGCGTGGAGCAGATCTCCAGCTTCCCGCCGTTGACCACCAGCCACGCCCAGCCCGAGCCAAACCGGCCCGCCCCCGCCGCGGCGAACTTCTCCTTGAACGCCTCAAACGACCCGAAGGTCGAGTTGATGGCCTCGGCCAGGGGGCCGGAGGGCTGGCCTCCGCCGCCCTGGGAGGGCGGGGCCATCATCTGCCAGAAGAGCGAGTGGTTGAGGTGGCCACCGGCGTTGTTGCGGACGGCCCCCCGCTTGTCCTCGGGCACATCCGAGAGCCGGCGGACAACCTGCTCGACGGGGAGGTCGGCCAAAGCCGTGCCCTCCAAGGCTTTATTGGCGTTGGCCACGTAGGCGTTGTGGTGCT
Organism: Planctomycetota bacterium; assembly: GCA_023434205.1. Lineage (GTDB taxonomy): Bacteria > Planctomycetota > Phycisphaerae > Phycisphaerales > UBA1924 > JAEYTB01. The sequence continues at coordinate 10,492 of JAEYTB010000170.1, forward strand.
TGCCGTGGTGGATGCTCATGGTCTGGGCGTCGATGTGGGGCTCGAGCGCCTCGGGGGCGTAGGGGAGCTGGGGCAGGGTGAAGGGCATTGGGGACCTCCGTATGCGAATATCTTCCAAACGCCACCCCCCAGGGGGTGTGCATCAGATGTTGAAAAACGCGCTGCCTCTTGGCAGATGAGCCGATACCTGCTATGTTGGCCACCCGTGAAGGGCCCACGACGTTGGGTATGGCCCACGATCAGGCTATCCGGACCTTCCCCCAGAATCAATCGGCGCTTTGAGCGGTTTATGTAAGGTTCCGCTGAGGATCGGCGGGTGTTGAGCGTCACGGAAGGCGACGGCCACGTGGAATCGTTCTAAGGAACGAAACTTTCAGCCTCGGAAGTCGTATCAAGGGTACTGGGCGCGGAACACCCGTCGCCGAGACCCAAGAGTGCGGTCTGCGGCCAGAAGGTCAAGGACAGACGGGCAAAACGTCCGAAAAGAAATCCCCCGCATCGGCGGCCGTTGGACGGCCGGACAGGGCACCTCGGTGGTGCCGCGGGTCAACATCGGGGCTGAGTTGGGCAAACCCGCCCGTTCAGTCCGGAATCCCGGCCACGCGGCCGGGTGAAAGAACTGAGTTGGGCAGTTGGGCGGCAACCGTAGCAACCCCGCTGGAATGCAGGATTAAGTCGAGAAGAACTGGATTAACCGCAGGCCGTGTCGCATGAAGTGTGCGACGCTCGAACAACGCTTGAAAACAGGGGACGGGCCGGCACAGCCCGCGACTCCAAAGGCCCTCCGACGACGAATCAACACGACGAACTTGATGCCAAGGCTGGCAAGGACAGAGCAATGCGACAGAGCACCACCAAACGAACCCTGAGCCCCATTGAGCAGGTCCGGCGCCGCAGCCGGCTCGGCGGTGGTGCGGAAGTCCAGGAGACCACCCTGCGGGCCGCGGGCAAGGCGGTCAAGCGCCGCCTCTCCGCCGAGGATGAGCGGCTCATGACCCAGATCATGGCCTGCGAGCAGGACTTCATCGACTCCCCCGCCTTCTACGAGGAGGAGGCCGAGCGGAAGATCTACGACGAGGCCCCGGACATTCAGAAGCCCGACACCAGCTGGTACCACCCCGTGATGGACGACCTGTCCAGCACGCGCAACCGGACCGTTAAGTCGGCCCAGCAGGTCATCCTGACCGGCGCCGAGGAGAAGGTCCTGTTCCACCAGTTCAACTACGCGCGTTACCGGATCTGGAAGCTCCAGCACGACGTGTGGGGGACTCCCACGCGCCAGCCCACGCCCGAGCAGGCCGAGGAGATCCTCCGCTGGTACCGGCTCAGCGACCGCATCCGCGAGCAGATCGCGGAGACGAACCTGGCCCTGGTGCTCGCGATGGCCAAGCGCACCCGCATGTCCGAGGTGGACTTCGCGGACCTGGTCAGCGAGGGCAACATGGCCCTGCTCCGCGCGGTCGACAAGTTCGACGCCGGCCGCGGCTACAAGTTCAGCACCTACGCCTGCCGCGCCATCCTGAAGGCGTTCAGCCGGCAGGGCATGAAGCTGAGCAAGTACCGTCAGCGCTTCCCCACCGACTTCGACCCCAAGCTCGAGAAGTCCAACTTCCTCGAGGTCAAGCGGTCGACGTTCGAGAAGGACGCGGCGGAGGAGGTCAAGCGGATCGTCATGGAGAACCGCGCCGACCTTTCCGACGTGGAGCGCACCGTCATCGAGCACCGCTTCGGTCTCGAGAGCGGCGAGCTTGAGAAGCCCATGACCCTGGAGCAGGTTGGCCAGATCATCGGCGTCACGAAGGAGCGCGTCCGCCAGATCCAGAACAAGGCCATGGAGAAGATCCGGCTGCAGCTTGAGGCCCACTTCCTGGGCAACCGCGAGGCCCTCGAGGAGCAGCAGGCGGTTCTGGAGCAGGGCGGCTCCATGAAGACGCCCGGCAACGTCGCCGCGAACATGGCGAGCAAGATGCTCGCGTCCATGTCGCTGAACTGAGCCGGCCATCAGGCAGTGCCCCAAGGGCCCGGTCGCAGGACCGGGCCCTTTTCATTGCGCCCGGCCGGCGCGACGGGCCGGCGCCAAACCCGCATCCAAGCTGGGCTGCGGACCTACCATTCCCGCTCAGCCCAACGCCCCACGGGGCCCTCAAAACGTACGGAGATTCGCCTTGAACAAGTCGCTGCTGCTCGTGCTGGCCGCCGGCCTCCTGACCGCCCTCCCCGCCGCCGTGCAGGCCCAGCCCAAGCAGGCGGAAAAGATCGTCGTCAAGACCGCCGACGACCTGCCGCGCCACACATACAAGATCGAGGGCAAACCCTCCGAGTTCCTGACCACCGATGCGCCCTTCCGGGCCTTCGTCGCCAAGGTCAAGGCGGACATCGAGTCGGACCTGACCAAGTACGACATCCAGGACCGCACCACGCTCCAGGGCTACTACAACGTGCTGCTGGCGATCGCGGTGTACGAGCGCAGCGACTCCGAGGCGCTCGCGCTCGTGGACAAGATCCGCGACCTGGAGGCCAAGGAGAGCAAGAAGCTCACCACCGGGCTCACGATCCGGGCGATGGCCGCCGCGTCGAAGGAGAAGGACCCCGCCCGGTTCAACGAGGTGTTCAAGCGTGAGCTGCGGGCCCAGGTCCAGGACCTGCCGTGGGATGTGGTCCGCGAGGCGATCACGCAGGCCAAGGGCCGCTCAGAGATGATCAGCCGGACGCTCATCATGGGCGGCGTCGAGGCGGGCATCGACCCCGTGGCGGCGCAGGCCGGCGGCGAGCTGAGCAACGACTTCGCCTGGGGCCTGATCAACATGCGCGCCGCCCTCGACCGCATCCTGGCCATCAACCCGCTCGTCGTCGAGGTGTACGGCGACCTGATCGAGAGCCGCAAGACCGCGGTGAAGGATGTCTGGTCCGAGCGCCTCGTGACCCTCGGGGCCGACGCCAAGGCCTCCCCGGTCGTCGTCGGGATCTGGGACTCTGGCGTGGACACCTCGCTCTTCAGCGGCCTGCTGTGGTCCAACCCGCGTGAGTCCGCCAACGGCAAGGACGACGACAAGAACGGCTTTGTCGACGACGTCCACGGCATCGCCTACGACCTGTACTCCGACCCCACGCCCCACCTGCTGCACCCCGTCGACGACCTCAAGGCCGACAAAGCCCTGGTGGTCTCTCACACCAAGGGCCTGATGGACCTCCAGGCCAACGTGGACAGCCCCGAGCGCAAGGCCCTGCTCGCCTACCTTCAGAGCCTGGAGCAGTCGAAGGTCAAGGAGTTCCAGGAAGACCTGGGCCTCTTCGGCAACTACGCCCACGGCACGCACGTCGCGGGCATCGCGGCGGAGGGCAACCCCTTCGCCCGCCTGCTGCCCGTCCGCATCACCTTCGACTACAAGCTGATCCCGCAGGTTACGCCCAGCATCGAGGACGCGCAGAAGCAGGCCAAGGCCGCCCGGGACACCGTGGCGTACATGCGGGCCGCGGGTGTCCGCGTGTGCAACATGAGCTGGGGCGGCTCGCGCCAGCACATCGAGAGCGCCCTGGAGATGAAGGGCGTCGGCAAGACCCCCGAGGAACGTGCCGAGCTCTCGCGCCAAATCTTCAAGATCCAGAAGGACGCGCTCGAGCAGGCGATGAAGGACGCCCCGGAGATCCTGTTCATCGCCGCGGCGGGCAACAGCGACAACGACAACACGTTCAGCGAGCTGATCCCCTCGGGGCTGAACGTGCCCAACATGATCACCATCGGTGCGGTGGACCAGGGCGGCAAGCCCACCGGGTTCACGACCTTCGGCAAGAACGTCACGCTGTACGCCAACGGCTTCGAGGTCAACAGCTACATCCCCGGCGGGCAGAAAATGAAGTTCTCCGGAACGTCCATGGCCGCCCCCAACACGGCGAACCTGGCGGCCAAGCTGCTGGCCCTCAACCCCTCGCTGACGACCGATCAGGTGGTGGAGCTGATCCGGCGCGGGGCCGAGCCCATGGAGGGCTACGAGGGCCGCTACGTCATCAACCCCAAGAAGTCGCTGTCCCTTGTCAAGGGCTCCTGAACGGCCCCCAGGACCGATGACACCGGCCCGGGAGCCCCTACCATCGGGAGCGCCGGGGAGTCCCCCCGGGGGCCCGGGCAGGGGCGTGGGTACCATGCCCGGCCGGCAAAGGAGTGCGTGCATGCGGATTGATGTGGTAGGAAAGAACCTGGAAGTGACCGACGCCATCCGGCAGTACGCCGTGACCAAGGCCGAACGCCTGACCAAGTACCTCGACCTGGTGCAGCAGATCCGCATCACCCTGACGGGCGCGACCAACCACGGCAGCGGCGAGTTTGGTGTGGAAATGGTGGTCGACGTGGAAAAGCACGACGACTTCGTGGCCCGGGTGCAGGATAAGGACATCTACGCCGGGATCGACCGGGCCGCCGAGAAGAGCGAGCGGCAGTTGCGGGACTTCAAGGAAGTGCTCAAGCAGAGCAAGCACTAAGGGCTGGGGGACAATGGGGTTGCGCCAGAAGCCCGAACGGGCCCAGGGCGCGGCGATGAGGAGTCTGGGTCTTGGTGAAGCTGACGGAGATCGTCAACGAAGGGGCCATCGTCCCGGTGCTCAAGTCCACCGACCGTGACGGCGTGATCCTCGAGCTGGTGGACGCCCTGGTCGCCAGCGGCTCGGCGCCCGCGAAGATCCGCGAGGAGCTCGCCACCCGCGTCCTCGAGCGCGAAAAGCGGGGTTCCACCGGCTTCGGCCGCGGCGTCGCGGTGCCCCACGTCAAGAGCCGGGGCGTCAGCAAGATGGCCGCCGCGATCGGCCTCTCTTCCCGCGGGGTGGACTTCAACGCCCTCGACAAGCAGCCGGTCTATTCCGTGGTCCTGCTGCTCAGCCCCGAGGACAAGCCCGAAGAGCACCTCCAGGCGATGGAGGTCATTTTCAAGAACCTCAGCAAGGACACCTTCCGACGCTTCCTGCGCCAGGCCAGCACCGTCGCCGAGGTCCGCACACTGCTGGAAGAGGCCGACGGGCAGCACCTGGCGGGCTGATCACAGCACAAAGGCCCCCCTCTTGCCCGACACCTGCACAGTCAAGGTCACGATCGTTAACCGGCTGGGGCTCCACGCCCGGCCGGCCATGACGTTCGTCGACCTGGCCAGCACGTTCACGTGCGAGGTCAAAGTGCGCAAGGCCGACACCGAGGTGGACGGCAAGTCCATCATGCAGATGATGATGCTCGCTGCGAGCAAGGGGAGCGAGCTGGAAATCACCACCTCGGGCCCGGACGCGGAGAAAGCCTGCGTCGCCCTCAAGGCGCTGGTCGACGGCGGCTTCGAAGAGGAGTGACCCGGTCGGGGCATGGCGCGGTAAGCGCCGCGTGAAGGACCCACGGGGAACACTCGGCTTCCACCACCTTCTGACCCGGCAGGCTGCTAGAACACGGTTATTGCTGCTTCAGAACGGCGCTCCAAGCTCCGGCGTGATCTAGCTTTGGAGCATGGAAGCAAACCGAAACAACATGGGGCTGGGGACCGGGCCGCAGGGCTTCAATCCCGCGCGGCAGGGTCCGGACGATACTTTCGAGAGCAGCCCGCCCGATATCGGGCCGGGGCGTCAGGCCCAGGGCAGGACCCACGACAAGGAGGATGTGCGCAGCGTGGTCCAGGGCGGCAAGCAGGCCGCACGCCAGGCCATGAACGAGGGCAAGCAGGCCGCCCGCGAGATCGGCCAGGAGGTCAAGCAGCAGGCACGCGAGGTCGTTCAAGACCTCAAGGGCTCGGCCGACGAGTACCTGGCCCAGGGCACCAAGGCCATCAGCGGCCAGATCGGGTGCATCTCCCGCGCCCTGCACTCCGCGGCGGACGAAATGTGCGAGGACGCCGGCGGGCAGCGCGTCGGCAAGCTGACGCACTCCCTCGCGGGCAGCCTGGAGTCCGCCGTGGACTACATCCAGAACCGCGAGCCGCGGGACATCGTCCGCTCCGTGGAGGACTTCGCGCGGCGCGAGCCCGTGATCTTCCTGGGCGGCTGCCTGCTCGCGGGCGTGCTGACGGCGCGGTTCCTGAAGGCGTCGTCACCCGGCCATGACCGGGAGTTCGACCAGTGGCGGGAGCGTCGCGATTCGGCGGGCAACCTTGGCACTTCGGGCCCGATGGACGAGCACCCGCCCCGCGGGCCGCTGGAGCGCAGCGGCCTGGGCTATGGGGCAACGCCCGTTGACATCTCGCCCAAACCGCCCGACATGCCGCCAAACCTGGGAGGAGGTGTGTGATGCCGGACGACCTCTACAAAACATCCAACACGCCGGAGGGGGCCGCGTGCCCCGTTGATCCGACCACCGGCGCCGCTGTTCCCGGGTACGCCGCGCAGGGCCGCGTCAGCCGCGAGGAGTTCGTGCGACCCGCCGCGCCGGCCCGCGACTCTGCCGCCGGCTCGTACGCGGCGTCCCGCGGCCGTTCAATCCCCGAGCTGATCCGCGAGTTCTCCCGCGATCTGGGCACGCTGGTCCGCCAGGAGGCGGCCCTCGCCAAGGCCGAGGTGCGCGAGAAGCTGGCGGTCTACGCCCGCAACGCCGCCATGATCGGCATCGGCGCGGTGCTGGCCCTGGGAGGCCTCATCGTGCTGCTGGGCGCGCTCTCCACGGGTCTTGCCGCCTGGATGGACGCCGCGGGCATGAGCCCCAACGTCTACTCCTGGCTGGCGCCCCTCATCGTGGGCGGGCTGACGCTGGGCATCGCGGCGCTGCTCGTCATGAAGGCCATCAACAAGCTCAAGTGCGAGAGCCTCGCACCCCAGAAGACCGCCCAGTCTCTGCGCGAGACTGGTGAGTGGGTCAAGGAGAAAGTCTCATGAACAACCGAGACCACTGCGGGAACGACGACCGGGACATTGACCGCCGTTCCTCCGACGACATCAAGCACGACATCGACCGCACCCTGTCTTCCATGGACGACACGGTCACGCAGCTGCAGAGCAAGATGACCATCCGCGGCATCGTGAACGAGATCACCGGCGGCCTCGCCGAGGGCGGCGGCGCCACCGGCATCGCCGGCAAGGTCTCGGGGCGCGTGTGGGAGTCCGCGAAGCACAACCCGGTCCCCGCCGCGCTCATCGGCCTCGGCGTGGCCTGGCTGATCGCCGACCGCATGGGCCGGGGCAGAGACGGCCATGAGGTGGGCCGCGGACGCGACCGCGACTGGCTCGCGCCCGGCGCCGAGTACTTCCCCGGCCGGTCCCCGGGCTCGTTCTCCGCGGAATCCCGCGGCGGCGGGTCGGGCTTCGGCGAGAAGCTGGGCAGCCTGCGCGAAAAGGCCAGCGAAGCGCTCGGATCGATGAAGGACAGGGTTACCGGCGTCGCCCACTCCGCGCGTGAGCGGGCGTCGGGCCTGTCACACTCCGCCGGCGACCTGCGCGAGCACGCCAGCGATCTGGGCCACCGCGCCCGCGAGAAGCTGCACGACGTCAGCGGCGCCGTCCAGACCCGGGCCGTCCACCTGCGGCACCAGACCGAGGACCTGTACGAGGACTCGCCCCTCGCCTTCGGCGCCGCGGCGGTCGCGCTCGGCCTTGCCGGCGGCCTGCTTGTGCCATCAACGCGCAAGGAAGCCGAGCTGATGGGCGAGGCCAGCGAGCAGTTCAAGCACAAGGCCCGCGAGCTGGGCACCACAGCCCTGCACGAGGGCGCGCAGGTCGCCAAGGCGATCAAGCAGGAGGTCGTGGGCGAGGGCGACACCCGCATCGTGGACAAGGCCCGAGAGGTTGTCCGCAACGTCATCGAGACCGGACGCGAGCAGGTCAAGCAGAAGGTGCAAGGGGGCAGCGTCCCCGGCCGGCAAGAGTTTGGCCGCCCCGAGTTTGACCGCGAAGGACAGAACCAGTTCCAGCGGCCGGGCCCCGGCCAGGGCCAGAGTTCGGGTCAGGGTCAGAACCAGAATTTCGGCGATCAGACCAACGTGGACTGAGCCACGAGCGCCCGCGCAAGGCCACGCCGCCCATCCAGTTCAACTGGATGCGACGGCGTGGCTGCGTGCGGGGGTAGCTCCAGATGTCGCCGACCTCCCCGGGCCTTGCACCCAACGCCCCAGGATCGACCGCCTTTTCGCGCGCTGCTACGCTGCCGGCATGGGGTTCACCTTCCGCAAGTCGGTCCGCGCCGGGCCGTTCCGGATCAACGTGGGCCGGCGCGGCGTGGGATACTCGGTCGGCGGGAGGGGGTTCCGAACCGGCGTCTCCGCCCGGGGAAGGCGGTACACCACCTTCAGCCTGCCCGGGACGGGCCTGGGCTACCGCACCGGCGGGAAAGGGTGCATGATCATGCTGACCGCCGCGGCCGCGCTTGCCCTGGGCGCGGGCCGGCTGCTCGTGGAGGCCCTCTGATGGTGCAGTGGAAGCGTGTCCTGCGGTCCCCCTCGTCCGAACGGTTCCTGGCCATGAAGGACGGGCGCGACGCCGCGGCGGTGGACCTTCACTACCTCCAGGACGGCACGGTCGCCGGGACCGTGGTCCTGCTGGAAGACGGCGGGCTCTCCGAGCAGGACGCCCCCTCGCTGCTGGAGTCGCTCGACCAGGACTTCCTCCCCGGCGTGGACCTGGGGAGCGGCTCGCTGATGTTTACCGTGGTCGTCGGCCGGCTCGTGGGCAACTTCGAGGGCACCGAGCAGGTTTGAAAGGTGGCAAAGGGCTCACCGCGGCGAGAACATGGCCGATAAGACCCTCGGGCCTTTTCCGCTCCCCGTCTCCCCGGTCTTTCGAACCAACACCCATGTGCCGCTTCGTCCTCTATCAAGGCGTCCCGATGACCATCGCCTCGCTGGTGACGGAGCCCTCCAACTCCATCATCAACCAGAGCGTCCACAGCAAGGAGGCCGACGAGCCCCTCAACGGCGACGGCTTCGGCGTGGCCTGGTACGTGCCGGAACTCTCGCACAAGCCTGCGGTTTTCCGCTCCGTCTCGCCCGCGTGGAGCAACATGAACCTTCTGGAGATGGCCCGCGTCACCCGGAGCGGGTGCATCCTCGCACACGTCCGCGCGGCGACCCGCGGCATCCCCGTCACCGAGCTCAACTGCCACCCCTTCTCCGCCGGCCCCTACGCCTTCATGCACAACGGGGATGTCGCCCGCTTCGGCGCGATCCGGCGCGAGGTGCTGCGCTCGCTCTCCGATGACGCCTTCCACTCCATCAAGGGCTCTACCGATTCGGAGCACCTGTTCGGCGTTTTCCTCGACCGGGTCGCTGCCGCGGGTGGCACGCCCGGCGGGACGACCAGCGGCCCCGCGGCAGCCCCCTCTCGCGAGCAGGCGGACCGCATGGCCGCGGCGCTCGAGCAGACCCTCCAGTTCATCACCCGCCTCTCCGCCTCCGCCGTCGGGGCGGGCGTCAAGCGTGACGACGCGACGCCCGGCGAGGATGAGGACTGCTACCTGAACGTCGCGGTCAGCGACGGCACGCACGCCGTGGCGTGCCGGTACACCACCGCCGCGACCGACCCCTCGTCGCTCTACGTCCACACGGGCCGGCGGTACGTGTGCGAGGGGGGCGTCTGCCGGATGGTCTCGCCCGAAAAGGGCCACGGGGCGGTGATCGTCTCCAGCGAGCCGCTGAGCGAGGACCCCGGCTGGCAGAAGATCCCCAGGAATCACATGGTGGTGATCCACGCGGACCGCACCTGCGACATTCGCCCGGTCGCCGCGTAGAGCCTTCAGGCACAGTTCATCCGGCGGCCCCAGCCTTGACGCATGGCCAGCAAGAAGAAGTCTGACCGAGACCCGGTCGGGCCGGGTGGCGGTGAGGGCCGTCGCACGGAGCGCGGGGTCTTCAAGATGATCAAGTCGGCGGTGAGGGCGTTCTTCAAGAACCGCTCGCTCACCCTTGCGGCGTCGCTGTCCTACTACGCGATCTTCTCCCTCACGCCGCTGCTGCTCATCATGCTCGCCGTCGTGGGCCGGCTGTTCGGTGATACGCAGGCGAGGGCCGCCATCGTGCAGCGCATCACCGACGCCACAGGGCCGCGGGTGGGCGGTCTCATCGACGAGATGCTCCGCAACGCCGCGGAACCCAAGAGCGGCATCATCGGGATGGTGGTCGGCTTCGCGGTGCTGTTCATCGGAGCTACGGGGCTGTTCTCCCAGCTCAAGAACGCGTTGAACCAGGTCTGGAACGTGCGGCCCAAAGCCGGCGGGGCGATCGGCAAGCTCATGCGCACGCGCCTGGTCGGGTTCGGCCTGGTGCTCTTCATGGGGCTGATGATGATCGCGCTGCTGGGCGCGAGCGCATTTGTCTCGGGCATGGTCGAACGCATCCAGAGCACCATCGCCATTCCACCGGTCGTTGTACACGCGATCGACCTCCTTGTCTCGATGGGCATCATCGCCACGCTTCTGACGGTGGTGTACCGCTTCCTGCCCGACGCCCGGATCGCGTGGAAGGACGCGTGGGTGGGCGCTGGGATCACCGCGCTGCTGCTGGCCTTGGGCAAGGTCGGGCTTGGCATTTACCTGGGCACGTCCAGCACCGCCAGCGTGTACGGGGCCGCCGGCTCCCTCGCGGTGGCCCTCATCTGGATCTACTACACCTCCGCGCTGCTGCTCTTGGGGGCCGAGCTCACGCAGTGCTACGCCGAGATGTACGGCCAGCGCATCGAGCCCGCCCCTTGGGCCGAGCGCAGCAACGCCGCGGAAACCCGTGCCGCACAAGTCGAGCCCCAGAAGCCCTGGCAGAAACGATTCAAGGACGACGGCCGCACCCGGCAGGACATTGCCGACGAGTACCGCGGCAAGCCGAAGCGCGAAACGGCCGATCGCGACGGCCGGTAGCCGTCAGCCGCCCAGCTCCGCCCATCGCTCGTACAGCGCCGCGACCGTGGCCTGCGCCTGGCCCAGCTCGCTGAACAACTGCTGGGCACGCTTGTGATCGGTCGCCATCGCGGGGTCGTTCACCGCCGCTTCCAGCCGCTTGACCTCCGCCTCCGCCCGCTCGATGGTCGGCTCGATCTGCTCCAGCTCGCGCTGCTCCTTGTACGACAGCTTCCGCTTGGCCGGCGCGGCCGGCGGGGTGCTCACAGCCCCCGGGTCCTTGGCGGCGGGGCGGGCCGGCTCCGCCGCGCGCGACGGTTCGCGCTGCTCCTGCGCCCCCTCCCACTGCTCGTAGCTCGCGAAGTACTTGGCGCCGCCCCTGCCGTCCAGCGCCAGCACGTGCGTCGCCAGCCGCGCCAGCATGGCCCGGTCGTGCGTCACCAGCACGAGCGCCCCGGGGAACTCTTCCAGCGATTCCTCCAGCACCTCCAGCGTCGCGAGGTCGAGGTCGTTGGTGGGCTCGTCCAGGATCAGCACATCCGCGGGCTCGAGCATCAGTCGCGCGATGTGGACCCGCGCCTGCTCCCCGCCGCTCAGGGCCCGGACCGGCGCCTTGAGCTGCTGCGTGTTGAACAGGAACATCGACGCCCACGTGTTCACGTGAAGCACCTTGCCCCGGTAGATGACCGAGTCCGCAGGGCTCAGCGTGTCGCGGAGGGTCTTGCCCGGGTCCAGCTCGGTGCGGTGCTGCGAGAACGTCACCACGCGCAGGTTGTCCGCCCGGCGGACCTCCCCGGGCGAAGGCACACCGCTGGGGTAGTTCGCCTCCGCCGCGGCCCTGACCGCCTCGTCACTAGGCGGATCGCTCGGCAGCTCCCCCGTGAGCACCTTGATGAGCGTGCTCTTGCCGCTGCCGTTGGGCCCCATCAGCCCCAGCTTCTGCCCGGGGCTGAGCACCACCGTCAGGTCCCTAAACAGCACCCGCCCGCCCAGGCTCTTTCCGATCGCCCGCGCATCCAGCAGCTTCTGCGTCTTCCTGTCCGTCCCCGAAAAGTCCACCGCCGCGGCACGCGCCGGGGCGTTGCGCTCCCGCAGCTCGGCCAGCTCCTCCATCCGCTCCCCGGCGGCCCCGATGCGGCTCTTGCTCTTGGTTCGGCGCGCCTGGGCCCCCCGCCCGAGCCAGCGGATGTCCTCGCGCACCACGTTCGCCAGCGCCTGCTCCTGGCGGGCCTGGCCCTCCAGAAACTCCTGCTTGCGGCGCAGGAACTCTGAGTAGTTCCCCTGCACGCCGAACGTGCCGCTGGGGTACGCCCGCGAGAGCTCCAGCACCCGCATCGCGACGTTCTCGAGGAAGGCTCGGTCGTGCGTGACCGCGATCCACGCGAAGGATGCGCTCCCCAGGATCCCTTCCAGCCAGCGGACCCCCTCAATGTCCAGGTGGTTCGTTGGCTCGTCGAGCAGCAGGATGTCCGGCTCCTTGGCCATCTCGCGGGCGATGGCCAGCCGCTTGCGCTGACCGCCCGACAGCCGCGCGGTCTCCGCGTGCAGGAACTCCTCCCCCAGCCCCAGTTCCTCGAACCCCAGCCGCCGCAGGACCAGCTCCGCGTGCAGCTCGCGCTCGTGCTCATCGTGAACGTGCGCCAGCGTGACCCCCAGCAGCCCGCCGACCACCGCCGAGAGCACCGTCGAGCCCGGGGCAAACTGGTCGCTCTGGGGCACGTACGCCGCGCGCATCCCGCGGCGCAGCACCACCGAGCCCTCGTCGGGAGTCTCCAGCCCCGCCAGCAGTTTGAGCAGCGTGGACTTGCCGCTCCCGTTGGGGCCAATCAGAGCCAGCCGCTCGCGATCCTGCACCACCAGCCCGATACCCGAAAAGAGCGTGTGATGCCCGAAGGTCTTGGACAGGTCTTGCGCGGTCAGCACGGGGGGCATGGGCCGGCACTGTAGGTGCTTGCACCCCGCCGACTTCCTGCGCTACCCGCCCAATCCCCGCACTCGCCGGCACGCCCCCGCCGGGCGTGATGTATGCTGAACCCACAGGAGGTGACCATGCCCACTCAGGCCCCGTCCGCCGCCAAGCCCGCGCCCAACCCGGCTCTGCGCCTGTACGAGCACGACGCCGAGAGCGTCCTGGGCGGCGAACAGTTCCCCGACCGCGTCACCCTCCTCCCCGGGGAGGGTGGCAAGGTGGTCCCCAACGACCGCATCCGAATCCTCTGGGGGCAGGACCTGCTCCGCGACCTCATCGACGGCCGCTACCGCACCGTCGTCTGCGGCGTCAACGACCAGGACAACTCCCACGGCATCATCGCCCAGCTTGTCGAGCTCATGGCCACCAGCCAATGGTCCAGCAAGGCCATCACCAGCTACGCCAAAATGTTCCAGGAGAGTGTGGGCATCCACGCCGCGGCCGACCGCGAGCCCTATGTCCTCAAGTTCGACCTCGATTCCATCCTGATCCTCGCGATCCTGCGCCCGCAGCGCAAGGACCACTTCTCCATTGAGGACCTGTCCCGCGGCTTCAAGACCGTCGCCCGTATGCTCGGAGACCGGCGTGAGCGCTGGCCCGCCGCGGCGGTAAGCTTTCTCAACGCGAAGGCCAACCGCCTGGTCGGCCCCGACGGACGCGAGCCCGCATTCGAGACCGTGCTCCAGACCATGTTTGACGCCGGCTTCCGCGGCGACGTCTACACCGCCCCCGCCATGTGGCGGTTCGGCCACGTGGGCGTCTTCCCCAGCTACCCCTTCCCGGAGAGCCTGGAACGGATGCGCGGGGGGAGCTCGTAATCCACAGACCCAGACGACTTGCGGCTTACCTCAACTCGCGAAGCCGCGACTCGAACCACTCCTTCGCTTCCACAATCTTCCCGTCCTTCGTGCGCACATGGTACGGCTTGCCGCTCAGCGATGACCCGGACGCGAGCTGTTCGATGAACTCTGCCGCGGTCGTGACCCGGCCGCCGGCCCGCTCCAGCTTCATCCGCAGGTGCTCCGCCGCCTCCTTGCCCGAGTACTCTGAACCGTTCCTGATGAATACCGCGTCGGATTGCTCAAGTGCCCTGAGCAGCCGCTCGATCCTCTCGGCCCCGGCAACCCCCGCCGCCCCGTCCCGCCTGACCAGCGCGATACGCTCGTTCGCGTAATCCAGGACGAGCACGAAGGGCTTGAGCATCGCCGTGCCGATGTTTCCCGCTTTCGCGGCGTTGGCGAATGAGCCCTTGGGCTCTATCGCGAAGTTCGCCTGGATGTCCTCCACCCGCACGCCGCCCAGTTCAAACCACGCGATCGTCGCGGCCTTGGCCTCGACGTACCCGCCCACCCCACCAAGCTTGGCCGGGGTGGTTTCGCGCCCTTCCAGGAGCTTCTTCTCGCGCGTGATGGGCTCGTGGAACGTGACATACCCATTGGCACCGGTATCCAGGCCAAAGTCGCCCTCGCCGCCATCGAACTTCGCGTGCACCGTCGCCGTGCGGTTTTCGACGTTCAGCGGCCCCCACGCCCCCCTCGCCAGCACATACTCCGCGGGGTCGTGCAGCGCGATCGTCCTGGCCTCCAGGTCCATCTCCGCCACGCTCCGCGAGAGCACGCCGAACCCGATCACGCCGACGATCTCCTCCTTGAGGTGCTGCTTCAAAAACGACAGGTCCGTCGCGATCATCGGGTGATCCGCCATCCTCATCGGCCCGAGCACCACGGACTCCGCCCGGTAGATCGGCGTCTGCTCGTTGCCCCCGACACCCACCGCCCCGATGCTCCCGGCACGCTCTAGCCCCAGCCGCTCAATGTGCGGCTTGGAGATGACGCACACGCCCGCGCCGGTATCGAAGATGAACCACCCCGCCTCGTGCCCGTTGACCTTCGGCCGCACCAGCAGCATCGAGCCGATCACCTGCTTCACCTCCAACGCCGCGGGAATGGCCGGATCGAACTTCACCTCCCCCAGCCGCAGCGGGTCCACACCCTGCACCGCCGCTTCGGGCGCCGTTTCCTGCGCCCCCGCCCGCAGCCCCCCCACCACAATCAACCCCACGACCGCCAGCATCACCAGCTTCATTCCTCGGCCTCCTTCGTTCGCTTCGACTTCTGCGCCGGCGCGAGCACGAACCCCAGGCTCACCGCCTGCGTGCCCTCCCGCGGCCGCCCGTTCCGCACAACGTCCTGCACTTCCTTCAGCAGCGCGTTCACCCGCTCGATCTCCAGCGGGCTCAACCATCCCTTTACCCGCCCTCCCCACAGCACCCGCCTCCCCGCGCTCGAGTCCGCCCCGGCCGACAGCCCCCGCTCAAAGTCCCGCAGCGACAGCCGCAGCGCCCCCCGCACCACGCCCGCCACGTC